>JBBRMQ010000007.1:0-37565 GCA_038230775.1 Thermoanaerobaculia bacterium | reverse complement strand
CTGGGAACGCGTGCTTACGTTCTGCCGCCTACGGGCGCCGCATACGGAAGCACGACGGTGGAGGCGAGCGAGGACGGGCGCGTCGAGATGCGTTGCCTCGCCGGTGCCGTCAACCTCGATCGGATGGATCATGAGTGAAAATGCCCCTCACCCGGCCTTCGGCCACCCTCTCCCCGCTCACGCGGGGCGAGGGCCTACGAACTCCACGCCTCGTGAAGCGACTCACGCGGGGCCTACGAACGCGGAGCGCGGGATTCGTAGCCCTTCTCCCCGCGTGCGGGGAGAAGGTGCGCGAAGCGCGGATGAGGGGCTGCGATCTTGAGTGAGGTCGACGTGATCGTGCTGGACATCGACGGAGGCGCGATGCTGCGCGAATGCATCGACTCGATTCGCGCGCAGACGGTCGCCCCTCGCTCCATCATCATCTTCGACAACGGGTCGCGCACTCCGTCGCAGGCGCCGGGCACAACGAACATCCGAAGCGACACCAATATCGGTTTCGCGGAGGGTGTCAATCGCGCCTACCGCGAAACATCGGCCGATTACGTGGCCCTGATCAACAATGACGTGGTGCTCGATCGCGACTGGATCGCTACCGTCAAGCGCGCGCTCGACGCCGATGCGAAGACCGCGGCGGTGCAGACGATCATCCGCCGCGACCCGGCGACAATCGACGGTGCCGGCATCGACGTCAGCGACGGAACGATTCGGCAGATCGGACATGGTGCCGCGATCGGATCGAGCCTGCCCGCGGCGTGGGGCGTGTCGGCGACGGCGGTGCTTCTCCGACGGCGCGCGATCGGCGATCGCGTCTTCGATCCGCGTTTCTTCGCGTACTACGAAGATGTCGAGCTGTCGGCGCGTCTCCACGCAGACGGCTGGCGGACCGTCGTCGTGCCGGAGGTGAAAGCGCAGCATCGCGGATCGAGTTCCGCGTCCGTTCTGGGACGGCGTGCGATGCAGCTTCGAACCCGCAATCGGTACTTCGTCGCGCGATTGCATCGCGGGACGGCAAGGATTGGCTCGTTGATCGCGGAAGATCTCAAGCTGCTGTTGCGAGGACGGTCGAGCATCCGCGGAATGATCGAGGGCCTGTGTTCTCGCTTGTAGTCGCCACGCCGGACGTCGTCGGCGAGCGCATGGCCGGACCCGGCATTCGCGCGTTTCATCTTGCCGAAGAGTTGCGGAAGCACTTCCCGACGACGCTCGTCGCGAAGGGCTCGCCGCGCGATGCGATGAACGATGCCGCGGTACTGGTCGGGCAACCGGCGCGCGGATTTCGGCGGCAGCACAAAGAGCAGCGGATCGTTTTCGATCTCTTCGATCCCGTCCTTCTCGAGCTGCGCGAGTTGTACGGCTCCCATCCGACCGCGCGTCAGCGCATGCATTTCCTGGCCGAGACGTGGAGGCTGCGACGGGCGCAGTCGACGGGGGATCTCTTCATCTGCGCGACCCCGCAGCAGCGGGAGCTCTACCCATCGGTGGCCGATCGCATCATCGAAGTTCCCTTTGGCGCTGAACAGAACGCGCCGGTCGCGACGCGGGACAACACCGTCGTGTGGGGAGGCGGAACGTGGGAGTGGCTCGATCCCGATACGGCGGTCGAAGCGGTGAACCGGCTCAATGGCGCCGGGGTTTCGTGCCGCCTGCTGTTTCTCGGCCGATCGCGGCCGAATTCCGCCGGTGAAGACCGCACCGGGCGCTGGCTCGGTCCGCATGTGGTCGCCAATCCGGAGTGGGTCCCGTATCGCGACCGGCTCGCCGAGCTCGCGAAATGCAGAATCGCGATCATGCTCCACCACGAGACACCGGAAGCGACGTACTCGATCCGCACGCGGCTATTCGATGCGATCGCCGCGGCTGTGCCCGTCGTGGCGACGGCCGGTGGCTTCGCCGCCGAGCTCGTGGAACGTGAACGGCTCGGCATCATCGTGCCGCCGGGAGATGTCGATGCCGTCGCAGCGGCGATCCGGCGCCTGTTGACCGACGACGTTTTCTACGCCCGATGCGTATCAAGCCTCGAACGAGTACGGCCGCAGTTCGCTTGGGATATTGTGACGCGGCCGCTGGTGGACGCCATTCAACGATGGAAAAGGCCCTGACGATGCTCGACGATGTGTGCGGGCCGGCTTCCGCCGGTCGCGACCGGCTCAAACCGGTTCCCACTCCGATCGATCTGTCCATCGTCATCGTCACCTGGAACAGCGAGCGCTGGATTCGCCGCTGTCTCGAGGCTCTTCCTGCCGCCTGCGAAGGGTTGGAGTACGAGGTCGTCGTGTACGACAACGGCTCGGCCGACACGACGCTTTCGCTGATGCGCGAAGAGGACATCGATCTCATCGCATCGAAGTCGAATGACGGCTACGCGGCGGCGACCAATCGCGCGATCGAGAAAACGAAGGGCCGCTACCTCTTCCTGCTCAATCCCGATTGCGAGCTGGCGCCGCGCGCGCTCACGGTCCTGTTCGATTTTCTCGAGACGCGTCCCGACGCCACCGCCGCGGTGCCGTTGCTGTCCGATGAAGGGGGGCACTCGCAGCGCGAGTTTCAGCTGCGTCGTATTCCGACGTTCTGGACGCTCGCGTCGGAGGTGCTGGCGATCGACAAGCTGTTTCCCCGCAACCGCTGGACGGCGCGCTATCGCTATCGCGACCTCGATCTCGCCGCGCCGGTTCGCGTCGATCAGCCCGCCGCCGCCGCGATGCTGATCCGGCGCTCAGCCTATGACGCGGTCGGTCCGCTCGACGAACAGTTCTCGCCCGCATGGTTCGAAGACGTCGACTATTGCCGCCGCCTCGCCGCGCGCAAGCTCGAGATCTTCGTCATTCCCACCGCGCACGCCCGCCACTTCGGAGGATCGAGTCTCGAGCATCTCGGCCTCGCCACGTTCTTCGACCTCTGGTACGGGAACATGTGGCGCTACGCGCGTAAGTGGTTTTCCGAGGGGCAGGCGGAGGCGCTGCGGTGGCTGATCATCATCGGCATGCTGCTCCGCATCCCGGCCGCCATCCTGGGCGTCGCGCATCGTGACGCCGGCCGCCGGACGGCGTTGCGCGCGTACATCACCGTGCTGAAGAAAGCATTCAAGAGATGGGACGAGTCGCCAGCATCGTCCTGGTGACCTGGAACAGCGCGCCGTACCTGCCGCGTTGCCTGGCCGGGATCGCGCAGCAGAGTTACCCGGACATCGAGCTGGTGCACGTGGACAACGCGTCGCATGACGGCTCGCTCGGTCGCGTTCGTGAGGCGTTTGCGCGCGTCTCGCAGGTCGTCAACTCCGAGAATCTCGGATTCGCGGTGGCGGTGAATCAGGGCGTGAAGATCGCGCGAGGCGAGTTCATCGTGCTCTGCAATCCGGATGCGTTTCTCGAGCACGACTACGTGAAGAACGTCGTGGAAGCGTTTGACCGGGCCGACGCGCGTGATGGAATGGCAACCGGAAAGTTGATCCGCGCGCGCGGCTTCGAGATCGCCCCGACCGACGCGATCGACTCCAAGGGAATCCGGATGACGCGCAGCGGACGCCACCTCGACATCACGAGCGCCCGCGACGAGGAGCCGTTCGGTGTCTCCGGTGCCGCCGCCGTGTACAAACGAACATTCGTGAACGACGTCTCGATCGAGGGCGAGTTTCTGGACGAAGACTTCTTCGCCTTCCGCGAAGATGCGGACGTCGCGTGGCGCGGCCGGCTGTTCGGATGGCGCGCGCTCTACGTGCCGGATGCGATCGCGTATCACGTTCGGCACGTGACGCCCGAGCGCCGCCGCGAGATCTCGCCCAAGCTCAACATGCACTCGGTCAAGAATCGCTTTCTGCTGCGCTTGAAGAACGAGGGCCTGTATCTCGCGCTTCGCAATGCTCCGTTTGAACTGTTCCGCGATCTCGTCACCGTCAGCGCCGTGCTGACGATCGAGCGCACGTCGCTTCCCGCACTCGGATGGTTGTGGAGCAACCGCCGTCGGATTCTGGTGAAGCGGCGTGCGATTCAAGGGCGCCGCAAAGTCTCCGACCGCAAGCTCGCGGAGTGGTTCCGTTGAACATCGCCATTCTCGGCACGCGCGGCGTGCCGCCCCGCTATGGCGGCTTCGAGACGTTCGCTGCGGAGTTGGGAACGCGGCTCGTGGATCGCGGTCATCGGGTGAGCGTCTACTGCCGCCAGGCCCCACATGCCTCGGGCTCGACTGCGAGCGCCGGCTCCAATTTCAGTGTGAGGACCGGCTTCAGCCGGTCACGGCGACCGGCTGAAGCCGGTCCACACACAGAAGCCGAAGCCGGCGATGTCGGCAAAGGTCATGGCGAAGAACGAAGTTCTCCTCATCGGCAATGGCGCGGCATCGAATGCATCCTTCTGCCTTCGAAGCGTGGCAAGTACTTCGAGACCGTCAGCCACTCGTTTCTATCGGCGATCGACGCGCTGCATCGCGACTTCGACGTCGTCCTGATCTGCAACGCGGCCAACGCCTTCGTGCTGCCGCTTCTGCGCGCGGCGCGCATTCCGGTCGCCATCAACGTCGACGGCATCGAGCGGCGCCGCCGCAAGTGGAACGTGTTCGGCCGCGCCTTTTACGCGATCGGCGAGTCGCTGTCCGCTCTCTTCGCCGGTCGCGTCATCGCGGATGCCGGCGTCATCGCGGACTACTATCGCGAGCGATTCGGAATCGAGAGCGCGACGATCCCGTACGGCGCGGATTTTCCGTCAGAAGAATCTGATACCGACGTCCTCCAGCGGCTGAAGGTCGATCCGCGCCACTACATTCTTTATGTCAGTCGCTTTGAGCCGGAGAACAACCCGCTGGAAGTCGTTCTGGCTTACGAGAAGCTGAGCGAGGGTCCGCCGTTGGTGATGGTCGGGGAGGGGCTGTACGCCGAAGATCTCGTCGCCGAGCTCCATCGACACGCGAGCGGCCGCGTCATCTTTCCAGGCGCCATCTACGGTGCCGACTACCGGACCCTGCAGCGTAACTCGCTCATTTATATCCAGGCGACGGAAGTGGGCGGCACGCACCCGGCGTTGATCGAAGCGATGGGCGCCGGCGCGTGCGTCCTGGCCAACGATACGCCCGAGAATCGGGAAGTCGGCGGTGACGCCGTCGGTTATTTTCAGCTCCGACCGACTGAGAATCTGTCCACCGAGCTCGGTGCTTTGCTTGGCATTGGCAGTCTCTGCCTGGAACGACGAACGGCCGCGAAAGCCCGCGCTACAGCCCGCTATCGCTGGGAATCGGTGGTCGACGAGTACGAGCGCCTCTTCCAACAAATGCTGAGCTAGACGTTCGCGTTGCGACCCCCGTATATCGCATGGGCGAAATTTGCAGTACATTCACAAGGCACTGAATGCTTAAACAGAAGGCGCGACTAATCGCGAGGGTCGTCTATCTCGTTGACCTCGGCCTGACTTCCCTGGCGTTTTTCACGGCGTTCTATATCCGCGACCTGGTGATGCCCCAGATCGCGCCGCAGCACTTCCCGACCGGCCTCTTCCCGATCACCGAGTACCTCAAGGTTTACCCGCTCGTTCTGGTGATCTGGTCCGTACTGCTGTTCACGTATCACAGTTATCACAGCCATCGAACCATCCCTGTCAGCCGTGAAGCGCTGACGATCTTCCGCGTCGTCGTTGTCGGCAACGTTCTCCTGGCGACGATCGCGTATCTCTTCCCGCTTCGCCAGCTCTCGCGCACGTGGTTCGTTCTCTTTGCCGCGCTCTCCGGTCTGTTCCTGGTGATGGAGAAGATCGCGGTTCGCGTCATGGCGCGCTATGTCCGGTTGAAGGGTCTCAACTACCGGACGATTCTCATCGTCGGCACAGGCCGGCGTGCGATCGATGTCGCCCGCGTCGTTCAGAACCACAAATACTGGGGCTACAAGATCCTGGGCTTTGTCGAGGATGGCCACCATCTGCCCAACGGCTGGGCGCAATACCGCGTGTACGGCAGCGTTCCCGATCTGAAGCGGCTGCTCGAGCATGGCGAGTTTCCAGAGCCCGTCGACGAGATCGTGTTTGCCGTGACGCGGAAGAAGCTCGACGAGATGAAACAGATGTTCATCCTCTGCGAGGAGCTCGGCATCCGGGCCCGCGTGGCGATGAACTTCTTCCAGAATCGGGTCGCGCGTGTGGAGCTGGAAGAGCTGGAAGGCATCCCGTTCCTCACGTTCACCACCACGCCGTCGAACGAGACGCAGCTTGCATACAAGCGCGTGCTCGACGTTGCGATCTCCGCGGTGCTGCTCGCGCTGTCGGCACCGATCATCCTCCTCGCTGCGCTTGCGGTGAAGATCACTTCCGGCGGGTCGATCATCTTCAAGCAGGAGCGCATCGGTCTCAACGGCCGCACGTTCACGCTCTACAAGTTCCGCACGATGCTCGAGGATGCGCAGGCGCGTCGCGGCGAGGTCGATCACCTCAACGAGATGAGCGGTCCGGTGTTCAAGGCCAAAGTCGATCCGCGCGTGACCGCAATCGGCCGCTTCCTCCGGAAGTTCTCGCTCGACGAGTTGCCGCAGCTGTGGAACGTGTTGAAGGGCGACATGAGCCTGGTCGGTCCACGCCCGCCGATCCCCGAAGAAGTCCGCTCGTATCATCGGTGGCACCGCCGCCGTCTGTCGATGAAGCCAGGCCTGACGTGCCTGTGGCAGGTCAGCGGCCGCAACAACGTCGACTTCGACCGCTGGATGCAGATGGATCTGCAATACATCGACAACTGGTCGCCGGCGCTCGACATGAAGATCCTGCTGCGCACGATCCCCGCGGTGTTGTCCGGACGCGGAGCGTCTTAACTGCGCGCCTCGCGGCGCGCGTTCTCGGTTGTCGGTTGTCGGTTGTCAAAAACCGCGTCAGCCTCGGCCTTTGACAACCGACCACTGACAACCGACAACGCGGCGAAGCCGCAGCTTTGACAACCGACAACGCGGCGAAGCCGCACGAAGTGCTAATCTCAATCGCATGTCTCGCTGGCGCCAGGTTCTGGCGCTTCTGATCGTTCTCGCGATCTTCGCGCTTCGCATCGACCGCCGCATCCTGCTGCTTCCTTTTCTCGATCGAGAGCCGATCTCCACGGCGCTTGAACAGCGCGCTGACCGGCTGTGGCCGGAGTTTCCGCGCTTCATCGCCGGCGTGCGCGAGCGCACGCAGAACGGCGACACGATCGCGCTCGTCGTGCCGACTCTCAACTGGGACAAGGGCTATTCGTACGCCTACTATCGCGCCAGCTACCTGCTTGCCGGCCGCGAGGTTCTGCCGCTGGCGATGGACGACGGCCGCCTGGAGTTGCTGAACTTCCGCCGCGCGAAGTACATCGCGGCGTTCGGCCGGTTTCCTCCGTCACATCTGACCGAGGTGTGGAGCGGCGAGGGCGGGACGCTGCTGAGACGCTGAATGGCGCCCGCGCTCATCGCCATCCTCTCGCTCATCGTTCTCGGCATCCCCGCGGTGCTGGCCATCGATCGCCGTGCACGCGGCCCGCTGCTGATCGGCGCTTCGTTCCTGTACGGCAGCGGATTGATTTTCCTGATCCTGCTCGCGCTTTCGATCGTTCA
This sequence comes from Thermoanaerobaculia bacterium, assembly GCA_038230775.1. Lineage (GTDB taxonomy): Bacteria > Acidobacteriota > Thermoanaerobaculia > Gp7-AA8 > Gp7-AA8 > JBBRMQ01. The sequence goes on along the minus strand of JBBRMQ010000007.1, from coordinate 30,028 downwards.
CATTCGGTGGACATTGTTGAGCGTGACCATCGCGGCGCTAATCGCATGGTGCGCGCTGTGGTTCGTCAAGTCACCGTCAACCGTCAACCGTCAACCGTCAACCGTTCACTGGTTGGACCTCCTCACGATCTTCACCTTCATTGGTTACACGCTGTACGCGACGCTCGCCCATCTCTGGGAGTGGGACTTCTGGGCGATCTGGGGCCTCAAGGCGCGGGTGTTTCTCGAGCATGGCGGCATCGACTGGCGGTTTCTCGAGAGCCCGTGGAACGCGTTCTCGCATCCCGATTACCCTCTTCTGGTCCCATTCAACTACGACTTCGTCGCCATTCTGAACGGCGGATGGAGCGACCGGTGGCTTGGCCTTGTGATGGTCGCGTGCGCCGCGGCGGTGGTCCTGATCGTCCGCAGTCTTGTGGCCGAGGAGACGACGCCGTTCGTGGCGGCGATCATCACGACGGTCGCCACCACGCTCGCGATCTCGCGCTACGTCGGTCTGGCGGAAGGGCCGCTGATCGCGTTCGGCGCCGCTGCAGTGCTCTTTCTTCGTCGAGCAATTCTCTTCGACGACCACGCCGCATGGCGGCACGGCGCCGTACTCCTCGGCTTCGCCGCGAATGTGAAGAACGAGGGCATCGCGCTGGCGGTGAGCATCGTCATCGCCATCGTCCTCGTGCGACGAAAGTCGCTGTGGCGTTTGTGGCCGGCCGTCGCGATCGCGGCGCCGTGGCTGATTCTTCGCGCGACGCACGTTCTGCCGACGGACGTCGTTGGTGGATCCGTCTTGTCGCGTGTGATCGCTCATCTGGCTCAGACGCCGGTCATCTTCAGTCTTCTGTGGCACGACCTCGTCGATCCGTGGTTCTGGGTCTGCGTCATCGCCGGAATCATCGTGGCTCCTGCCGTACGACGGCGCCGCGAGGCGTTCGTGTTCCTCGTCACCGGCATCCAGCTCGTGTTCTATGTCGCGGCGTACTACGCGACGCCACACGATCCGCGGTGGCACATCGTGACGTCGTGGCCGCGGCTCACGGTGCAGATCTCGCTGCCGATCACGTTTGTCGTGCTCGTGATGCTTGCGGATTTCTTCCCGCGCGTAGAACAATCGGCACCCGATGCCGAAGCTGGACCCGTCGAGTGACGAATTTCGTGCCGCCGGCCACCGCCTGATCGACTGGGTCGCCGACTACCTCGACGGCGTCGATCGCTATCGTGTGCTCGCAGACGTGAAGCCCGGCGACATCGCGAAACAGTTCGACAAGGCTCCGCGCGGCAATCAGTCGTACGACGATCTCATTCGCGCATTCGACGAGAAGATCGTGCCGGGGATGACGCATTGGAATCATCCCGCGTTCTTTGCGTACTTCGCGATCACAGGCTCGCAGGCCGGCATCCTCGCCGAGCTGATGACGGCCGCGCTGAATGCGAACGGGATGATCTGGAAGTCGTCGCCGTCGCTCACGGAGCTCGAGACCGTGACACTCGAATGGCTGCGTGAATCGCTCGGGTTGCCGGCGGGACTGTTCGGCATCATCAACGACACCGCGTCCATCAACTCGTTCCTCGGCCTCGCCGCCGCCCGGGAAGCGCTTGGCCTCAACATCCGGCTGGAAGGCATCGCCGGCCGCGATCTGCCGCCGCTGCGCGTGTACTGCTCGGAGCACGCGCATTCGTCGATCGAGAAAGGCGCGCTCGCCCTCGGTTTCGGCGTCAAGGGCGTCGTGAAGATCGAGAGCGACGACGGCTTCCGCATGAAACCCGACGCGCTGGCGCGAGCGATCGAGAACGATCGTGCGGCCGGCGCGCTGCCGTGCGCGATCTCCGCAACGCTGGGGACGACGTCGACGTCCTCGGTTGATCCGCTTCCCGAGATCGCCGAGATCGCCGCGCGGCATGAGATCTGGCTGCACGTGGACGCCGCCTACGCCGGCTCGGCCACGATCGTTCCTGAATATCGGTGGCTGTGGAACGGGATCGAGGGTGCGGATTCGATCGTCGTCAATCCGCATAAGTGGATGTTCACGCCGATCGACTGCAGCGTTCTGTACACGAAGAAGCCGCAGTTCCTTCGCGATGCCTTCTCGCCACTCGAGCTTCCGCCGTACCTCAAGCTGGCCGAGAGCGCCGAGATCAACTACATGGACTTCGGTCTGCAGCTCGGCCGCCGCTTCCGCGCGCTCAAGCTCTGGATGGTGATGGAGCACTACGGTCTCGAGCGGCTGCGCGCTGTCGTTCGCGATCATGTGGCGTTCGCCGCGCGCCTCACCGCGGAGCTGAAGAAGCGCGACGACATCGAGCTGATGGCGCCGCAGATGTTCAGCGTTGTTGTGTTTCGGAAAACTGTGACGGGCGATGAAGAGTCATCCGAAAAAGCGACGAACGATGCGGTGGAAAGGATGAATGCATCCGGCCGGCTTTTCGTCTCCACGACCCGGCTCCGCGGCAAGCTCGGGATCCGCGTCGCGATCGGCAACGGCGCGACGGAGTGGGAGCATGTCGCCAGGATTCTCGAGTATTTGTGAAGCCCGAAAGCTTCAGTGTGAGGACCGGTCCTCACACAGAAGCCGGTCCACACACAGAAGCCGGTCCACACACAGAAGCCGGTCCACACACAGAAGCCACGCTTCATTTGGCGCTTCCTCCTCGCGATGCTCGTTCTTGTCGGCTCGGGACGAAGACCGCCGGCCTTCCCGGCTTGATCGTCGTCAACCCCACGCTCATCGACGGTGACCCGGTCGCCGGGCGTCGCGCTTTCATCGAGTTGCAGTGCATCGACTGCCATCGCGTGGCCGAGGATCCGAAGTTGCCGCGGGGACCACGGGCGGCGGCGGGACCGGTCCTGGCCGGCCTGAACCACTACCCGGCGATGGAAGTCGCGAAGTCGATCTTCGCCACCCGTACCGGGAAAAACGAGGACTACCTCGGCCGCACGATGAAGGACTACACCGAGCGCATGACCGCGCGGCAGCTCGTGGACGTCGTGGCCTACCTGCGAAATCCCCGTCTGCCACAGGTGTGACGAGCGATTACAATCCGCTTCCGTGTCTCCTGTCGCCGCGACTGAAAGATACGCCTCCGCAATCGACGCCACCGGCGAGCTCCTGACGAAACTGCAGCTCGAGTTCATGTTCGTCGGCTCCGTGGCACGCGTCGCGTGGATCGGCGGGACGATCGACTCCGGATCGGTCGACGTGGTCGCGGTCATGCAGCCGCAGCAGATGGGGCAGATCGCGACGATGGCCGCGAACAACGGCTTCGTCGTGGAACGCGACCGGGTCGACGCGTCCGAAGAGCTGGATCTGGTGCCGATGACCTTCGATTCCGTCCGCGTTCACGTTCTCGTGGCCAGCAACGCGCTGTACGCGCGCATGGTGCGCGACGCGTGGTTCGAGCGGATTGGCGAGCACGACTGGCGCGTTCCGTCTCGCGAGGACCTCGCGCTTCTGCTCGCCATCGGCGAGGACGACGCGCTGCGGGACGTCATGGCGCTCCCGGAATTCGATCGGCAGCGGTATAACGACAAGGTGACGTCGATCGGACTGCGGGGGCTCGTCGTTTGATTTTCATCGACAAGCAGCCTGCGCTCGATCGTGCGATGGACGATGTCCGCCGCCAGCCGGAGATCGCGGTCGATACCGAGGCGGATTCGCTGCACTCGTATTTCGACAAGGTATGCCTGATCCAGATCTCCATCCCCGACCAGGACCTCATCATCGATCCGCTGGCGAAAGTGAACCTCGCGAGATTCGGAGAGACGCTGGCGGACCCCTCGATCACGAAAGTGCTGCACGGTGCGGACTACGATCTCCGCATCCTGCATCGCGACTTCAACTTCACAATCGCGAACCTGATCGACACCTCGATCTGCGCGCAGCTCCTCGGCTACGAAGCGTTCGGTCTCGGCGCGCTGCTCGAGCGGCACTTCGGCCTCAAGGTCGACAAGTCGCATCAGCGCGCCGATTGGGCGATGCGGCCGTTGCCGCCGGACATGCTCGAGTATGCGGCGATGGACACCCGGTATCTCGTCGCGCTGGCGCAGAAACTCCGCCTCGAGCTCGAGGCGCTCGGCCGCTGGGAGTGGGCGGTCGAGGAGTTCTCGCGCCTCGAGCAGGTACGGTTCACCGAGCGCGATGAGGACGACGAGCCGTTCCGGCGGTTGAAAGGGCTCGGAAGTCTCGATCGCCGTTCGCTCGGGATCATCCGCGCGCTGCACGGCTGGCGGGATCAGCTGGCGCGGACCGCGGACCGCCCGCCGTTCAAGATCATCGGCAACGATGCCATCATGGAGATCGGCAAGTCGAAGGCGGCGACCGAAGACGCGCTCGCGGCGCTCAAGAGCGTTTCGCAATACCACCGCAAGCGCTACGGCCGTGACCTCGTGCGCATGGTCAGCGAGGCGATGGCGCTCGACGAGAACGCGCTGCCGGAAAAGGGCGAGTCGAAGCCGTGGCAACGCGACAAGCAGGTCGAGGCGCGGGTCAACAAACTGAAGACGGTCCGCGACAAGATCGCTAAAGAGCTGAAGGTCGACGTCTCCGTGCTCGCTCCACGACACGTGTTGAGCGCGATCGCCACCACCGGAAGCCTCGACGTTCCCGCCATGCGCGACTGGCAACGCCGCGTCCTCGGCGACGCACTGATGGCAGTGCTCAGTTAGAATCGCGACCCAATGGAACGCGTCACGGATTACAAAGTCATCGTCATCGGCTCCGGTCCCGCGGGCTGCACCGCAGCGATCTATCTCTCGCGCGCGAATCTCGCGCCGCTCGTGCTGGAAGGAATGCAGCCGGGCGGGCAGCTCACGATCACCACCGACGTCGAAAACTACCCCGGCTTCCCGGAAGGCGTCCTCGGACCGAAGCTCATGGACCTCATGCGCCAGCAGGCCGAGCGTTTCGGCGCGAAGTTCAAGATGGAGCAGGTCGAGAGCGTCAACCTCCGCAACCATCCGTTCACGGTCACGACCGATCAGCGCGAGTACGAGTGCTACGCGCTCATCATCGCCGCCGGCGCGTCCGCGATGCAGATCGGTCTGCAGTCGGAGAAAGACCTGCAGGGCTTCGGTGTCTCGTACTGCGCCACCTGCGACGGATTCTTCTTCAAGAACAAGGAGATCGTCGTCGTCGGCGGCGGCGACTCGGCCATGGAAGAGGCGACGTTCCTCACGAAGTTCGCGAGCAAAGTGACCGTCCTCCATCGCCGCGAAGAGTTACGCGCTTCGAAGATCATGCAGGAGCGCGCGCGCACCAACCCGAAGATCGACTTCGTGCTGAACTCGACGGTGGAAGAAGTGATCGGCACGAAGGACGGTGGCGTGACGGCGCTGAAGGTGCGCAACCTCAAGACGAACGCCCTCACCGAGATGAAGGCGCAGGGACTCTTCGTAGCGATCGGTCACACGCCGAACACGAAGGCGTACGCGGGGCAGCTCGAGCTCGACGAGCGAGGCTACATCCGCCTTCCCCATCAGGGACACTCGACGGCCACGAACATCCAGGGCGTCTTCGCCTGCGGCGACGCCGTCGATCACGTCTACCGCCAGGCGGTCACCGCTGCTGGAACGGGATGCATGGCGGCGCTGGACGTCGAGCGCTGGCTGACGCACGAGCGCATCACGGAGCGGTGGGGACTGCCGAAGGGGGAAGAGGAGCGGGTGTGATAGTTCGAAGTTCAAACTGCGCGGCCGTTGGCCGCGCGTTGTCGGTTCTCGGTTGTCGGTTGTCAAAAACAGGGCGGGGTGGCCGTGGAAAACCGACCACCGACAACCGACAACGCGCGGCGAAGCCGCGCAGATTCAGAAGGCGTTGAGAATGTACTCGAGCGGATTCACCGGATTGTTGTTCATCCGCACCTCGTAGTGCAGATGCGGTCCGGTGGAGCGGCCGGTCGAACCGACGTAGCCGATGATGTCTCCGCGCTTCACGCGCTGGGCCGGCTTGACCGCGAAGGTCGAGAGGTGGCCATAGCGCGTCGAGTAGCCGTTGCCGTGCGCGATGTAGACGACGTTGCCGTAGCCGTTCGCCCATTCCGCCTTGACCACGGTTCCATCTGCCGGCGCGTGCACTGCCTGGCCGACCGCGGAAGAGATGTCGATGGCGTTGTGCGTTCCCGGTTCGCCGGTGAACGGATCGGAGCGGCCGCCAAATCCATCGGTGAGGATGCCGCGTACTGGAGCAATGGAAGGAGTCGACGACAGAATCTCGACCTGATCCTCGAGCTTCTGTTGCACCACCGAGAGGTCCTTCTCCAGGCGGTGCGAGCGGAACGCCATCTTGTCGAGGTCGTCCCGGTACGGGTTGTCGCCGAGGTCGGTGGGGCGGAGACCGCCGACGCCGCCACCCTGGCTGGTCTCGTCGAGCGTGTTGATTCCCGCGATGATGGCCAGCTTGCGCGTGCGGTCCTCAACTGTATGAAGCTGAGTGCGCAGAGACTCTACAGATTTGCTGAACTGCTCGTTTGCGGTCTGCAGTTCCCGGTTCTCGCGCTGCAACTTGCTCAGCTCATGGGTTTGCGACAGGGCCGTGAAGTACTGGACCGAGAAGAACGTCGACAGACAGAGCGAAGACGTGACGAGGGACACAACCGAGAAGAGGAGCCGATGCGACACCTTCAACTTACGAAATTTGGCCCGCGCATGCGGGACAAAGATGATCGTCGAATAGCGTTTATCCATGAATGCTCCTCACACAACACCGTGATCTATTTGGGTCTATGGTGCGGGGTATTGTAGGTAATGGAGAGGGTGTGTCAAGCATCTAAATCACAGCAAAAGAAGCACTTGGCGCTCGATATTATGCTAAAGCCACATATTCGGACGCTCTCGGGTGACTTTTGTGTGCATCGATCTAAATAACTATCGGGCGAGTTGCAGGTCGGGGGTCGGAGTCGGGAAAGCCAGGAACGCAGGTCGCAGGTCGCGGGTTGGAGGTCGGAAAAACCGAATCGGTAATTCGGAAACGCGAATTCTGCGGCCTTTCCGACCCCCGACCTTCGACCCGCGACCTGCCCTTCTCCGTGTTATCCTCCCGCCGCTCCGTCCGGGGCACCTTTTACGCTCATGAATGTGAAGAAACGACTGCTCGATGCAGCGCGGATGAACCGCGCGATCCGCCGTATGGCCATCGAGATTCTGGAGAAAAACCGGGGAACGGGCGACCTGCTCATCGTTGGCATCCGGAGCCGCGGCGTCCCGATTGCCGAACGCATCGCCAAAGAGATCGAAGCGATGGAAGGGCATACGGTTCCATTCGGCATCCTCGACATCACGCTCTATCGCGACGACCTCACGACGATCGCGCCGCAGCCTGTCGTCAAGCCGACCAAGCTGCCGGAGCCGATCGACGACAAGATCGTCGTCCTGGTCGATGACGTGCTCTACACCGGTCGCACCATTCGCGCCGCGCTCGATGCGCTCATCGACTTCGGACGTCCCAAGGCGGTGATGCTGGCCGTTCTGATCGACCGCGGTCATCGCGAGTTGCCGATTCATGCCGACGTCATCGGCAAGACCGTTCCGACGGACGCGAACGAAGTCATCAAGGTGAAGATGGCCGAGCTCGACGGAGACGACGAAGTCCTCATCATGGAAAAGTAGGTTGCGCGCACAGACCTCATCACTCCGCTCCAAAGACCTTCTCGGCATCGAGCATCTTTCTCCCGACGAAATCACCCTCATCCTCGATACGGCCGAAGGCTTCAAGGAAGTCAGCGAGCGGCCGGTGAAGAAAGTTCCCGCGCTTCGCGGTCAGCTCGTCATCAACCTCTTCATGGAAGCGTCGACGCGCACCCGCGTCTCGTTCGAGATCGCGGAGAAGCGCCTCTCCGCCGACACGCTCAACTTCAGCGCCTCCGGCTCCTCGGTTGAAAAAGGGGAGACCCTGCTCGACACCGCCGGCAACCTGATGGCGATGCACCCCGACATGATCGTCATCCGCCACAAGCATCCGGGCGGCGCGAAGATGCTCGCCGACCGGCTGCCGGCCTCGATCATCAACGCCGGCGACGGCGCGCATGAGCATCCGACCCAGGCCCTCCTCGACGCCTTCACCATTCGCGAACGCCTCGGCCGCCTTCACGGGGTGAACGTCTCGATCATCGGCGACATCGCGCACTCGCGCGTCGTGCGATCGAACATCCACCTGCTGACGAAGATGAAGGCCAACGTGACATTAGCGGCGCCGCCGACGCTGATGCCGGCCGAGGTGGAGAAGCTGGGCGTGCGCGTCGTGCATTCACTCGACGAGGCGATCGAGGGCGCCGACGTCATCATGATGCTGCGCATCCAGCTGGAGCGTCAGGGAAAGCTCAGCTTCCCGTCGCTGCGCGAGTACTACAACACCTTCGGCCTCACGCCCGAACGTCTCAAGCGTGCGCGCGAACAAGTGATCGTGATGCATCCCGGCCCGATGAATCGCGGCGTGGAGATCGCCTCCGATGTTGCTGATGGGCCGTGGTCCGTGATTCTCGAACAGGTGACCAATGGCGTGGCCGTTCGCATGGCCGTTTTGTATTTGTTGGGTGGAGCACATGCGGAGTAAGGCTCAACGTCGAATGCAGAATGCAGAATGCAGAATGCAGAAAAGTGAAAGCGACGGAGCGTTTCTGCATTCTGCATTCTGCATTCTGCATTCGTCCTCTGATGTTTCTTTCGTCCGATGCAGGGTCGCCGTATGAACATCCTCATTACCAACGGCCGCGTCATCGATCCGTCGCAATCCGTCGACGCGAAGCTCGACGTCCTCATCGAGGACGGCGTCATCGCGAAGGTGGGCAAGAAGCTGCAGTCGTCCGGTGACGGGATCGACGCCACGGGCCTGGTGGTGTCGCCTGGTTTCATCGATCTGCACACGCATCTGCGCGAGCCGGGGCAGGAGCACAAGGAGACGATCGCCACCGGCACACGCGCCGCCGTCGCGGGCGGCTACACGGCCGTCTGTGCGATGGCCAACACGATGCCGCCGAACGACGAACGCGCGGTCACCGAGATGATCATCGCCGAGGCGCGGCGCAACGGATCGTGCCGCGTGTATGCCATCGGCGCGGTCAGCCGCGGCCTGAAGGGAGAAGAGTTGGCGGAGCTCGCCGATCTCCGCGCCGCGGGCTGCGTGGCGGTGAGTGACGACGGCAAGCCGGTCTACAACGCTCAGCTCATGCGCCGCGCGCTCGAGTACAGCACGATGCTCGGGATGCCGGTGATCGCGCACGAGGAAGACCCGCATCTCACCGATGGCGGCGTCATGCACGAAGGCTTCTATTCCACGCTCCTCGGCATGGCCGGCGTGCCGGCCGCATCCGAGGAGACGATGGTGGCGCGGGATGTGATTCTGGCGCGGCTGACGAACGCGCACCTGCACATCGCGCACGTCTCGACGGCGGGCGCGATCGAGGCGATTCGCGCGGGGCGCGACGCGGGTGTGCACGTCACGTGTGAAGTGACGCCGCATCACATCGCGCTCACGGACGAGTTGGTACAATCGTTCTCCACCAATCTGAAGATGAATCCGCCGCTGCGTTCCGCGGACCATCGCGACGCGCTGCTGGAAGCGATCGCGGACGGCACGATCGACGTGATTGCCACCGACCATGCGCCGCATCACTTCGACGAGAAAAATGTGGAGTTCGATCTCGCGCCGTTCGGGATCATCGGACTGGAAACCGCGTTCGCGGTGTGTTTCGATCGTCTGGTGCGAAAGAAGATCATCCCCCTGCCTCGTCTCATCGACCTCATGTCCTCGGCTCCGGCGCGCACGTTCAACCTTCCCGGCGGAACGCTGCGGGCCGGATCGCCCGGCGACGTCACGATTCTCGACGTCGACTCGAAGTGGCAGGTGACGAACACCTTCCGCTCGAAGGCGATGAACTCGCCGTTCATCGGCGAGACGTTCCAGGGTCGCGTGGTGGCCACGATCGTCGGAGGCGTCGTCAAGCACGATCTCCGCGCGCCGGCCGCGGCACCTCGAAAGCGGAGCAAGCGATGAAGCGCGTTGTCATCGTGGACGACTCCGCCGCCTATTGCGATCTGTGGTCAGGCTATCTGCGCGAGCGTTACCCCGACGTGGCCACCGTGGAGACGTACAGCCACCCGTACGACGCCCTGCCGAAGATCGATGACAAGATCGACCTCCTCATCGTCGACCTCGAGATGCCGGGCATGGACGGCAAGAAATTCGTCGACTACGCCCGGCAGAAGGGACTACCGGCGCAGCGCATCGTGGTGACCTCGTCGCACTCTGCCGAAGAGCTGCATGAGCGGTTCAGGCTGGGGGAGGCGATCGCCGTGATCAACAAGACCGATTCGCGGCAGCAGGACGCCTTTCTGATGATTCTGGATAGTGTCATCAAGAAGTCCTGAATCGTCACTCCTCGTATAATCGCGGCAGTGACAGCCCAGGCACCAACCGCTCCCCAGGAGCACGCTCCGGCGTTCACACTGAACGACCTGCTCATTTACATGGGCAAGCAGCAGGCGTCCGACCTCCATCTGAAACCGATGCGGCCGCCGCTGATGCGCGTGCAGGGAAAGCTCGTCGCCATCAAGACCGATCCGCTCAAGCCCACGGACCTCGAGAAGATGCTCCTGCCGCTGCTCAGCAAGCCGCAGCGGGAGAAGTTCGACGCGGTGATGTCGGTCGACTTCGGCTACGGAGTTCCGGGCGTAGCGCGCTTTCGCGCGAATCTGTACATGCAGCGCGGCACGGTCGGGGCGGTGTTCCGCCGCATTCCGATTCAGGTCGTCGGCATCGATACGCTCGAATTGCCGACCGCGGTGCGGGAGCTCGCGCACATTCCGGACGGTCTCGTGCTCGTCACCGGTCCGACCGGATCGGGCAAGTCGACGACCCTGGCGGCGATGATTTCCGAGATCGCGGAGACCGAGCCTCTGCACATCGTCACCATCGAGGACCCGATCGAGTTTCTCTTCATCGACAAGCTCGCGGCGATCTCGCAGCGCGAGGTCGGCACCGACACGCCGAACTTCAAAGAAGCGCTGCGCAACGCGATGCGGCAGGATCCCGACGTGATCATGGTCGGCGAGATGCGCGACGTCGAGACCATGCAGACCGTGCTCACCGCCGCGGAGACCGGCCACCTCGTCTTCTCGACCCTGCACACGAACAACGCGGCGCAGACGATCGATCGCGTGATCGATGCGTTCCCTGCCGATCAGCATAAGCAGATCCGCAGTCAGCTCGCGCTCGTGCTGCGCGGCATCATCTCGCTCAAGCTGATCAAGACGAAGGAAGGGAAGCTCACCGCCGCGGTCGAGATCTTCAAGAACTCACCGCAGATCATGAAGCTCATCGAAGACGGCCACACCAAAGACATTCTCGAGGCGATGGAGAGCTCCGTCGGCCTGTACCGCATGCAGTCGATGAATCAGTCGCTCATCGCGCTGCTGGTGAATCAGAAGATCTCGTATCAGGACGCGATGGAGCTGACAAGCGATCCCGACGATCTGTCGTTGAAGGTGCGCAAGCTCTTCCCGCAGATCGAAGAGCGCGTCCGCGAAGGGGGAGACATGGCTCCGAGCTATTCGGATTTCTCGCAGATCACCGAGCTGATGGACATCAAGCGGCTCTACGAAGAACAGGAAGTGCAGTGGCGCCAGCGCGTTCTCGAGAAGGACGAAGTGCTCGAGAACATGAAGCACGATCTCGAATTGCGCCAGCAGCAGACCGCCGAGCAGCAGGACGGCTTCGCCGCCAAGGACGAGGAGATCGCACGACTGCGCGGCGAGATGGACCGCCTCCGCACCGATGCGCAGGCGAAGATCACCCAGCTTCAGGAGCGCATCAAGGAGCTCAATCAGAAGCTGATGGGACAGTCGGGGCAGCAGCCGGGAGTCAAACGATAGAGTAAGGCGGTAAGGCCGTAGGACGAGTAGAACGCGGCTACCGGTCCTACGGCCTTACCGTCTTACTTTTCAATGACGACGAAACCCTCGCGACAACTCGAGACTTTCCCCAACTCGAACCCCGAGCGCGATTACGAGATCTCGTTCGAAGCGCCGGAGTTCACCTGTCTCTGTCCCATGACCGGGCAGCCGGACTTCGCGACCATCCGCATCCGCTACATCCCCGATCAGAAGTGCGTCGAGCTCAAATCCCTCAAGCTCTATCTCTGGTCGTACCGCGATGAAGGGACGTTTCACGAGGCGGTCACTAACCGCATTGCGAACGACCTCATCTCCGCGCTCGATCCGCGATATATTGAGGTGGAAGGCGATTTTTACGTCCGCGGCGGCATCAAGACGAAAGTGAAAGTCGAGCATCGCAAATAGCCCGATCGTTTTCATCCCCGGATTTCCGGCCAGTGAGCTGATCGATGCAGCCACCGGCAAGACGATCTTCCCGCCGAAGTGGTGGCAGACGCTTCCTCTCATCGGCTCGCGCAAGAAGATCATCCAGCGTCTGATCACCGATCGCACCGGCGTCGTCGCAGGAAAGCCGATCCTCAGCGTCGCCGGACTGGCGAAGCAGGCGGCATCGCTCTACGACAACCTCGACACGCTCGGCTACAGCGGAGCGCGCGGGAACTTCCGGGCGATCGGGTGGGACTGGCGGAGGGGCGTCGACGACGCCATCGTGCAGACTGCCATCGCAAACGCGATCGACGCCTTCGGCCGTGCAACGCTCGTCGTGCATTCGACGGGCGGCCTCGTCTTCCGCGCGTTTCTCGAGGCGAATCCGTCGTACGCCGCGAAGATCGATCAGGTCATCGCGTTCGCGGTTCCGTGGGCCGGCACGCTCGACGCCTTCGAAGCCCTCACTCACGGCGTCTCCGAACGATTCCTCGGCGTCATCGGGTTCGGTGCGCGCGAGGTGCAACAGATGACGAGCACCTGCCAGGCCGCGTACGACCTCTGCCCACCGGATCCCGCGGAAACGGACATGAGCGGAGTCGCGATGTTCGTGAAGAACGGCGTGGTCGCCGGGCCTCTGGTTGCCCCGCAGGATTGGACGAGCGATGTTGCGGTGCAGGCTCTCGCGCGAAACGCCCATGCGCGTTTGGGCGTGCGGAGCCGAACCATCGCGAACGCGCCGCCGATCGTCAACATCTGCGGCTGGGGCGCGTCGACGATCGACTCCTGCACGCTGGCGAATGGCCAGCTCACGTTTCACATCGAGAAGAGCGGCGACGGCACCGTCCCGCTCGCATCCTCGTCGTGGCTCGACGTGCCGAAGACGTTTTACGTTCCGGTCGGTGCGTACGAGCGCAACGCAATTCCGCAAGCGCATCCGCACATCTGGGATTCACCGCCGGTTCTGCAGCTCCTCGATTCCCTGATTGGAACCGGACAACGGGCGCCGTTCCTCGCCGCCGCCGTCGACAGCGATGACAACTTTCCGTCCGTCGATCCGGTGCGCATCCGCATTGCTGCCTCAGACGCTGATGGCGCCGAGCTTCCGAACGCGCGTGCGGTGCTGCTCGGACAAACGTACGCGTTCTCGCGGCGCCTCGAGATCCGGCTCGTGCGCGCGGGGTTGCCGAACAACGCGAATGGGTTCGCGCGTCTCGAGATCGAGGTCCGATGGAACGGCGGCTCGGCGAAGACGGCGATCGCGATCCGAATGCGTTAGGCAAGAGCCGCTTCTGTGTGTGGGCCGGCTTTAGCCGGCCATGACCGGCTGAAGCCGGTCCGCACACAGAACCACATATTGGCACTAGAGCAGCGGCTCGGCGCCCGTCAGCTGGCGGAACGCGTCGATGTACTTTTCCCGTGTCTTCGCCACGACGTCTTCGGGAAGCGACGGCGCGGGCGGCGTCTTGTTCCAGCCCGTCGTCTCCAGCCAGTCGCGCACAAACTGCTTGTCGTACGAGGGCGGATTCGCGCCGACCTTGTACTGATCCGCTGGCCAGAAGCGCGAGGAATCGGGCGTCAGCGCCTCATCGATCCACACAACGCGTCCGTCGTCGAGTCCGAACTCGAACTTGGTATCCGCGATGATGATGCCCTTCGTCAACGCGTACTCCGCCGCGCGCGTGTAGAGCATCAGCGTGAGATCGCGCAGTTTCGCCGCCAGGTCTTGGCCGATGATCTCGGACATCCTCTGGAATGAGATGTTCTCGTCGTGTCCGGTTTCTTCTTTCGTCGCGGGGGTGAAGATCGGCTCACGGAGTTTGCTCGCGACCTTCAGGCCCGGCTCCAGCGTGATCCCGCACACCGTGCCCGATTGCTTGTACTCGCTCCATCCCGAGCCCACGAGATATCCGCGGGCGACGCACTCGATCGGGATCACGCTGCACTTGCGCACGATGACGCTCCTCCCGCGCAGCTCGCGATGCGAGCGAACGTTGGCAGGGAAGCGGTCGAAGTCCGCCTCCAGAAGGTGATTGTCGATGGCCGGAAAATGCGCGAACCAGAAATTCGAGATCTGGTTGAGGATGCGGCCCTTGTCGGGGATTCCCGGCGAAAGAACGACGTCGAACGCCGAGATGCGATCGGTAGCCACAAATAGAAACGAATCGCCGAGGTCGTAGACGTCACGAACTTTTCCTCGGCGGGCGAGCGGAAAAGGCAGAGTTGTTTCGAGAAGTGCGGCCGGCATGGCCGCGCATTCTATCGCTGCGCCGCCGCTCGAAGGTCCGTTTCGCCGATCGAAACGGCGGCGCTCCGCACCATCCGCGCCTCGGCCAGTCCGATCTTCTTTCCCGGCGACACCGTCGCGATCGCTTTCTTCCCGTAGAGGTACGAGGCGCTGGCCAGCAGCACCGGCGACTGATAGCGCGGATCGCCCGAGAGCTGATCGATCGTCGAGACGTAGGGGAACACGACGGCGTTCTTCGATGCATCATCGATGAAAAACTCGATCGAGCCTCGATCGACTTCGACCGGCAGCCGGTCCTGGAAATGGCCGAGAGGTGGGATGGTGAACGGTGCGTTCTTGAGGATCGTGTTGCCGTCGTAGTCGTAGACGTTGACGCGCATCGTGATGCTGGAGCGGCCGAGGTTGACGGCGCCGACGTTGGTGCGCCATCCCTCCTTGTTGCTGTTGCGGATGCCGTGTGCCACTGCGCTCACGCCGTCGGTGGCGAAGTCCTGCAAGCCGGTCCATGTGCCGGGAATCGTCTGGCCGTAGGTTCCGGTCGTCGAGTTGTTGTAAGTCTGCGATGTGACGAGAAACGCCCGTGAAAGCACGTCGTTCGGCACCGTCGGGTTGTCCTCGGGGAACGTCGCGACGAGCAGCGCTCCGCCGCCCTGGTACTTGAACACCGTGCCGAGAAGATTGTCGTAATGCGCGACGGCATTCGCCGGCACGGTGATCAGCGTTTCGGTGCCCTGACCGCCGCCTGTCGGCAATAGCGTGACGCTGAACTTCAGGGAATACGTCTGCGGGTTGAAGAGACTGAACTCCGTCTGCCATCGCGTGCCGAACGCGCCGGGCGTGTTGGCCGCCGCGGGAATTACGTAGGTGTCGTTGACCTGCGCGACCGCCGCGGTGGCCGCGCAGCAGAGGATCGCAGCGAAAAGCAGTCGTCTCATGGCGGCTTACAGAGCAGTGGATGTGCCACGACTCTTCAGAGAGGCGCGATGCTTCCAGCCAGGCATCAATGCTGCCGCGTGATGACAGCATGACCTGCTGCGGTGACGTGGCTTCATACCCGCAGCGAAGTGTGGCGTCAGCCCTCTGGCTGGCGGCCAGCCGAAGGGCTGGTCCCACGCGACCTACACCTTGCGCTTGTTCATCGGGACGAACTCCCGACGCTCGGCGCCGGTGTAGATCTGGCGCGGCCGCGCGATCTTCTGATCGGGATCGAGCAGCATCTCCTGCCACTGCGCCAGCCAGCCGGAAACGCGCGGGATGGCGAAGAGCACCGGGAACATGTCCATCGGGAACTTCATCGCCTGATAGATGAGCCCCGAATAGAAGTCGACGTTGGGGTACAGCTTCCGCTTCACGAAGTACTCGTCCTCGAGGGCGATGCGCTCGAGCTCCAGCGCGATGTCGAGCAGCGGACTCTTGCCCGTCAGCTCGAACACCTCGTACGCGACCTTCTTGATGATCTTCGCGCGCGGGTCGTAGTTCTTGTAGACGCGGTGGCCGAAGCCCATGAGCTTCACGCCTTCACCCGCTTTGACCTTTTCGATGAACGCGGGGATGTTGTTCTTCGAGCCAATCTCGGTGAGCATCCGGATGACCTGCTCGTTCGCGCCGCCGTGCAGCGGGCCGTAGAGCGCAGCCGCGGCTGCAGCGACGGCGGAGTACGGATCGACGTGCGAGCTGCCGACCGAGCGCATGGCGGCGGTCGAGCAGTTCTGTTCGTGATCGGCGTGCAGGATGAAGAGCACGTCGAGCGCGCGCTCCAGCGTCGGATTCGGCTGGTACTTCAGCTCCGTCGCCTTGTACATCATGTTGAGGAAGTTGCCGGGATACGAGAGGTCGTTGTCGGGGTAGACCTTCGGCATTCCCATCATGTGGCGGTAGCTGAAGCCGGCGATGGTGATCATCTTGGCCACCAGGCGATAGATCTGGCGCTGCCGCACCTCGGCGTCAAAGATGTTCTTCGCTTCGGGGTAGAACGTTCCCATCGCGCCGATCATCGCGATGAGGATTCCCATCGGATGCGCGTTGTAGCGGAAGGCATCGAGAACGCCCTTGAGGTTCTCGTTGATGAACGTGTGGTACGTGATGTTGTGCGCCCACTCGTCGAGCTGATTCTGATTCGGAAGCTCGCCGTAGAGCAGCAGGTACGCGGTCTCGAGGTACGTGCTCTTCTCCGCCAGCTCTTCGATCGGGAATCCGCGATACTCGAGAATGCCCTTGTCGCCGTCGATGAACGTGATCGAGCTGCGACACGCCGCCGTGTTCATGAAGGCGGGGTCGTAGGTCATGAGACCGAAATCGTCGTCGCTGACTTTGACCTTGCGGAGATCGGTGGCGCGAATCGTTCCCTCGCTGATGGGAACCTCGTAGCTCTTGCCGGTTCGGTTGTCCGTAATCGTGAGGGTTTCGCTCGCCATCGAGCGCCGAAATCTATCAGATGTCGCCCGATTGCGCAGCGAGGATCGCCACGCTGACGATCGCCGCAGTCTCCGCGCGCAGCCGTCGCGGACCGAGCCGGCGAAACTCGCAACCTGCTTCGCGCGCCGCCCGCAACTCGTTTTCGCTCCAGCCGCCCTCCGGCCCGATCAACACCGTCGTCGGACTCTCCACCGGTCCGCTGGTGGCGTTCTCGTCCGCGTCGAAGAGGATCTTGGAGCCTGGCCGCTTGATCAGCTGCGCGAACGGCACGGTCACCTCCAGCGCAGGCACGCGCGATCGTCCCGACTGTTTGGTGGCCTCGAAGATGATCTTCTCCCACCGCTCGCTCTTGCCGCGGTAGCGCTCCGGCCGGATCTCGCAGCGCTCGGTGATGAGCGGGATGATCGACGCCACGCCGAGCTCGGTCGCCTTCTGCAGGACGATCTCGAATTTCTCGATCTGAATCACTGCCATCGCAAGATGGATCGCGACGCTCGCCTCGCGGCTGGGGATCTCGCTGCCGAGCCGGATGGCGTCGGCGGAATCGAAAACCGCCGCGTACATCGCACCGCGTCCGTCGAACACCTCGACGTCCTCTCCCTCGCGCACGCGCAGCACTCGCGCGTGGTGCCGCTCTTCATCCGAAAGCGTGACCACCGATCCGGCAGCGAGCGGCCCATCGAAGTAGAAGCGATTCTTCATCGGTTCTCCGGAACGACCTCGCGAATGAGCGGCAGGAGAAACAATACCGGGATGCCGAGTGCGACGGTGAGCCAGAAGTAGACGGTGTAGCCAGCGTACTGCGCGATGTAGCCGCTCGCCGCGCCGACGACCGTTCCCGTCAGGCCGAACACCGCGGTCAGCAGCGCGTATTCGGTTGCGGCGCGCTCGCGATCGCAGATGGCCATCAGAAAGGCGAGGAATGCAGCCACACCCATTCCGTAGCCGAGGTTTTCGGAGACGGCGGCGGCGTAGATGGACCAGCGACCCGCGTGAAACGTGGCCACCAGCGCGTACCCGATGTTGGAGATGATCTGGGTGATGCCAAGCCACAGAAGTGCGTGGTACAGGCCCGCCTTCGCGACGATGTAGCCTCCGAGCATCACGCCGATGACGCTCACGATCACGCCGACGACGCTGGTGATCGTCCCGATCTCGGCGGCCGAGTAGCCGCGATCGACCCAGTACGGCTTGATCATCGTCACGATCGCGAACTCGCCCAGCCGGTACAGAAACACCACCGCCAGCAACAGTCCCGATCGCGGACGGCTGAGCCAGTGCGCGAGATCGCCGAAGAGGTTCGCGCGTTCGGTGCGCTCTCCCCGATCGTCCGGCAGCGACCACGTAAACAGAAAGATCGTCGCGGCGACGATCGCCGCTCCACTGAACGCCGCGCGCCATCCCAGCTTGCCGGCCACCGCAGCGAGCGCGCCGCCGCCGAGCATCAGCGCGACGCGATAGGCTGTCACCCGAATCGAGTTCACGGGACCGAGGAGGTCTTTCGGCGTCGCGCGAATGGTGAAGGCGTCGACGGCGATGTCCTGCGTCGCCGACGCCACGGTGAGGACACCGAGGAGGACATAGAACGCGACGGTGACATGTCCGGCGGTGGCGGCGAGTCCCGCCAGCGACAAGGTGATGCCGATGAGAGCGCCAGCGATCCAGCGTCGATACGTTCCGAAGGCATCGATCAGCGGAGACCACAGGAACTTCAGCGTCCACGCCAGACGGACCGAAGTGGCGAGCCCGATGACCTTCAGCTCGACGTGCTGGAACCGCAGATACAGCGGCGCCAGCTCATTCACGATGCCGTACGGCAGCCCCTCGGAAAAGTAGAGGACGCTCGCGAAGCTGTAGACGAAGAAGCGTGATCGGTCGCGCTGCAAGGGTTTTTTCAGTTTATCCCGAGCGGAGCGAGGGATCTCCGGAGGTACTTACGAGGCATCGGCAATTCCTCGCGACTGCTCCGAAGATCCCTCGCTTTGCTCGGGATAAACTGAAAAAAACGACCCGCTAGTGCGTGACCGTGACCGGAAACCGCATCTGCCCTCTCGGCGTGTTGTAGTACGCGTTGCCGCGCAGCTCATACGACGCGCGATTGCCCTGGATCATGTCGATCACCTGGCGGTAGATCGTCTGCATGTTGCTGAAGTTCACGTGCGCCAGCAGATGGACGTCGCCGATTCCGCGCGCCGGGATCTGGATACCCTGATCGCTGCGGACGTTGTTGAGGACCATGTTGTTGTTGATCAGCAGATCGAAATCGAAGCGGTCGAGCCGCAGAGCGACGGTGTTCGGATTGTCGACGCCGACGGTCAGATCGAGATCGACCGAGGGCGGGATGCCCAGGTTGATGCGGGGGCTGACGCCGCGGAGGGAGTAGCTTGGGTTGATCACGTTCAGGCTGCTGCAGCCCGAGAGCGAAAAGGTGGCCGCGGCCAGGACGACGCAGAGGATCGTCAACAGAGAGGCGAAGGCGAGGGTACGTTTCATCACGAACCCGGGATTGTGCAATTCCGCCGCCTACCGCAACCTTTCGTGCGTGGGCCAGTATGTTATGGTCTGGCCGTTGCACTCTGGGCCGGCGAGAAAACAGTCGAGGTGAAGCGCTTGGGGATTTCCGCCATCATCGCGGCCTATAACGAAGAAAAGACGATTGGCGAAGTCCTTGGCGTCCTGACGCGGAATCCTCTCATCGACGAGGTGATCGTGGTCAGCGATGGCTCGACCGACGCCACCGTCGAGATCTCCCGCTCGTTCAGCGGCGTGACGACCATCGCGCTGCGTGAGAACTGCGGAAAGGGCTACGCCATGCGCGTGGGCGTCCGGTACGCGCGTTACGACATCCTGTTCTTCGTGGACGGCGACATGTTCGGCGTCACCGATGAACACATCGCGTCACTGCTTCAGCCGGTCGTTCGCGACGAGTGCGACATGAACATCGGCGTTCGCAACCGCGGGCCGATCAAGAATTTTTTCCACCTGCAGATGAAGGTGGGTCCTGTCCTTTCGGGAATCCGGGTCATGCGCCGCGCGGTATGGGACACGGTTCCACTGCGTTACCAGGAGCGCTTCAAGATCGAGGCGGCGCTGAACTTCTTCTGTTCGCGCGCGGGCTTCCGTCAGCGCCAGACGGTCATCTACCGGCTTGGGCACCTGATCAAGGAGTCGAAGCGCGGCCTGCTGCCGGGATTGGCCAGCCGCTGGGAGATGAGTCGCGAAGTATTTCTCCTGCACTTCGATCTCTATCTCTTCGAGATGTGGCGCTCGGACGCCGAACCGGAACCGATTCCGGCTGCGGAGTACGACCTGTTCGAGTAGCCGCCGCACTCCTTCTGTCGCTCGCCGTCTCGTGCTCCAGCCGTTCCCATTTTCTCGAGCGAAGCGTCTCGCTCGGCGCCCATCAGTATCGCTATCGAGTGTGGCTGCCGCCGCATTACAACAAGCTGCATCACTGGCCCGTCGTGCTGTACCTGCACGGAAGCGGTGAACGCGGCAGCGATAACCTCCGTCAATTCAGTTCGGGTCTCGGCCCGGCGCTCGAGCGCCACGGCGAGCGGTACAAGGCCGTCGTCGTTTTCCCGCAGTGCGAGATGGGGGAGGAGTGGTACGGCGAAGAGGAATCGCAGGCGCTGACCGCCCTGGAGCAAACCATCCGTGAGTTTCACGGCGACAGACGTCGCGTCTATCTGACCGGTGTCTCCATGGGTGGCGCCGGCGCGTGGTACATGGCGAGGCATTGCCGCAAGTTCGCGGCGGTGGTGCCGGTCTGCGGCGAAGTGGCCCGACAACCGGGTGACCCGTTCCTGACCGATCCGCCACCAGACATCGAGCGCATCGTCGGCGCGCGCGATCCGTTCGAAGCAATGGCCGAGGCGATCGGGACGACGCCGGTGTGGGCGTTTCACGGCGCCGCCGACGACACGGTTCCGGTGACGGAGTCGCGTTCGATGTTCGCTGCCCTCAAGCGAACCGGCGGCAACGTGCGCTACACGGAGTACGCGAACGGCCATCACGACATCTGGGACACTGTTTACGCCGATGCGAACATGGTGCGATGGTTGTTGAAGCAGCGGCTTCCGCGTTGACTTGTTAGGCCACGGCTCGCCAGGGCGGCCAGCCGGAGGGCTGGCCCCACACCTGACTCCGTCTCTCTCCTCTGCCACAGCAGAGGTGTGGGGCCAGCCCTCTGGCTGGCCGCCCTGGCGAGCGGCAAGGCGGATTCGGTAGGTCACGATCTTGCTTCAGGCATTGCCCATGCCGGAAGTCGAACTCGCCGAACGCATCGCGGCAACCATCGAACCGCAGCAGCCGGTTCTGCTCCACCAGAACTGGCATCACCTTCTGTTTCTGCATTGGGAGATTCCGGTCGCTGAGCTGCAGCGCCTGATTCCGCCCGACCTGACGATCGACACCTTTGAAGGGAAGGCTTACGTCGGCATCGTGCCGTTCTCGCTCTCCGGAGTACGGGCGGTGATGACGCCGCCGCTGCCGTGGATCTCGACTTTTCACGAAGTCAACGTCCGGACCTATGTACACCGCGCGGGGAAAGATCCCGGCGTGTGGTTCTTCAGCCTCGACGCGTCGAGCTCGATCGCCGTCGCCGCCGCCCGCGCCGCGTACAAGCTGCCGTATTTTCATTCGGCGATCGAGTTCGCGGCCTCGACCGACCCGCTGCCGAAGGTCGACTTCACGTCGCAGCGCAACGATCCCAAGGGTCCCATGCCCGCGAACTCGCGGCTCCGCTACCAGGGAGTGGAGGGGCCGGTCACCGCGGCGTCGCCCGGCACCATCGAGCACTTCCTCGCCGAGCGTTACATCCTCTACGCGACGGATTCCGATCACCGCCTCTATCGCGCCCGCGTTCACCATCAGCCGTATCCGCTGCAGCGCGCCGAGCTGTTCGAGCTCGACGAGACGCTGATCTGGGCCGCCGGCATCAAGCGTTCCGAGGCGATCCCGCTGCGCCACTACTCGCGGGAGGTGAACGTGAAGGTCTATCCGCTCGAAGCGGTTCGAAATCCTTAATCACGCCACATTGCCGCCCTGACCGTTGCACAGTCCGCACGTAGACTGTGCATGTGATGAAGCGCTCATTCTGGATCCCGATCCTTTTCGTTGCGTCTTCCCTTCACGCCGCCGGCAGCCTGCGCGTCGTCAGCGCGGGGCCGGTCGGTGAAGCGAGGACGATGGCCGAGGCGAACGAGGTTCGCGTCGTTTTCTCGGAGCCGATGGTCGTCGTCGGGCGCATACCCTCACCGGTTTCCGCCCCGTTCTTTCGCATCGTGCCGGCCGTGAAGGGAACGTTCCGCTGGTCCGATCCGACGACGTTGATCTTCACACCGTCGGCGCTGCCGTTCGCGACGAAGTACGAGGTCTCGATCGACGCCGCGGCCAAGTCGGTGGCCGGCAACACGCTCGATCAGGCGTATCACTTCTCGTTTACGACGCCGACGATCCGCCTGCTCAGCACGAACTGGTATCGCAAGCCGGACGGCGCGGTCGTCATTGGCCTGACCTTCAATCAGCCGGTGCAGCCTGCGACGATCGTCGCGCACCTGAAACTGCACACCGCAACGGGGAAGTTCGAAGAGCCTACGATTCCTGACGCGGGGATCGAGCGGCTGAAGGCCGTCGAACCGCAGGCACTCGCTGCGTTCGAACAAAAGAAGGCGAAAGCCGCTGCAGCGGCGGCCTCGAACGATGACCCGGTGCTGTCGTTTCTTGCGACGAAATGGGACACGACGAAGCTTGGAGTCGCGCGACCCGAGCTGGTCGTCGTCGAGACGAAGCCGGGCATTCCGCCGGGGACGCAGATCAACGTGCTCCTTGACGACAAACTCGCCGATGCCGAGAAACAGAGCCGCGGCGAGCCGCAGGCCTACGTCGTCCAACTCGAGCCGATGCTGTTCGTGCGCGGGCTGCAGTGCACGAGCGCGTGTGACCCCGACGCGAGCAACGACCTCAAGTTCATCGCGAACGACTCGCTCCTGCTCGACGACGTCCGTAAGGCGGTGACGATCACCGACATCACCGATCCGGCACACGAGGTCGTGCTGAAGGCAAAGGAGCCGGACCGCGAGTACGACTATCCTTCCGCCGCGTTCAGCCTCGACGTCCTCGGCTACTCGCTCTCGCCGGCGCACAAATACCTTCTGCGTGTCGATCCGTCGCTCACCGCGAACGACGGTCAGACCCTCGGCTACACATGGATGGGGACGATCGAGAACAACCGCCGCGTCGCGTTCATCAGCTTCGGCGACGGCCAGGGTGTGTGGGAGTCGGACGGCGGATCGATCCTTCCGTTTCACGCGCGGAACTTCCTGAGCGTGACGCAGTGGGTCGCGCCGCTCACGATCGATCAGACGATGCCGGCCCTTCTGCAGTTGAAGAAGAACAACTTCTCGACGGCGCCCAAAGCGGCGAGCGAGGTCCGCAAATTCAATCCGAAGCCGGACAAGATTCAATCGTTCGGTCTCGACATCAGCAAAGCCGTCGGCGCGAACAATCACGGGCTGCTGTGGGCCGCGATCAAGCCGGGCGAAGCGATTCCGAGCTCGGCGCGCTACAGCGACTCGACCGTCGCCACTGTCGTGCAGGTCACGAACCTCGGCATCAGCGTCAAGGACAGTCCCCAGAACGTGGTCGTCCTCGTGGCGACGCTCGACAGCGCGAAACCCGTGGCGGGCGCGAATGTCTCCATCCGCACCACTGACAACAAGGTCGTCTGGACGGGCGTCACCGACGAGCAGGGGATCGTGACTGCGGATGTGAAGGACCTTCGCACGCGCGGTGCGAAAGCGAAAGCGAAGAAAGGCGCGCCGTCCGACGAGTGGGAGAACTCGTGGGAGGCGATGAACGGGCTCCACTTCATCGTCGTTGCTGAGAAGGACGGCGATACCGCGTACGCCGGCAGCGACTGGAACGAAGGCATCCGTCCGTGGGACTTCGAGACGAACTTCAACATCAACGAAGCGAATCCGCTGCTGCGCGGAACCGTCTTCACCGATCGGGGCGTGTACAAACTCGGTGAGGAAATTCACATGAAAGCGGTCGTGCGCAGCGACACGCCGTTCGGCATTCAACTGCTTCCCGCGGGCACGAAGCTCGCCGTGGTGACGTCGGACTCGCACGCCAAGGTGATCGACAAACGCAACGTCGAGCTCACCGAGTGGAGCAGCGCATCGTGGACAGTGATGTTGCCCGCCGATGCTCCGCTCGGAAACTACAGCGTTCGCGCGAGCATCGCCGGCCAGCGGCTGTCGATCGAGCGCGAGTTTCTCGTGGCCGCGTATCGCCGTCCCGATTTCCGCGTCGACGCCACGTTGACCGCGCCGACCACGCTCGCCGGTACGCAGCTCGGTGCGAAGGTCACCGGACGCTATCTGCACGGCGGACCGATGGCCGGCCGTGCGGTCGCGTGGTCGTACTCGAAAATTCAGATGCTCGATGTGCCGTCCGCGATTACCGACCGCTATCCCGAAGAGCGCTTCACCTTCCTCGGCTGGGACTACGACCACGGCGAGGTTCGCCGGGAAACGATCGATACAAAAGAGGCGTCGCTCGACGCCAAAGGCGAGCTCGCCCTGAAGCTGCCCACCGACATCAAGGCCGGATGGCCGTTCGAGTACCGGATCGAGGGCGACGTCACGGATGTCACGCGACAACACATCGCGGGCCGCGCGTCGTATCGAGTCGATCCCGCGCCGTGGTACATCGGCGTGACCAGGCCGCCGTACTTTGCGGATGCGACGAAAGGCATCGACACCGGTGTCCTCGCCGTCGCGCTGAGCGGCAAGCCAGTTGCCGGCGTCAACGTGAAGATCGCGCTGACGCAGATTCAGTGGAACAGCATCCGCCGCTCGACCGGAAACGGTTTCTACGAATGGGACACGAAGCGCGAGCTTGTCCCCGCGGGGGAATGGACGGTCACGACCAACACGGAGCCCGCGCCGCTGCATGTGCCGTTGAAGGGAGGCGGCGAATACCGGCTCGTTGCGACGGCTGCCGACGGTGAAGGCCGCTCGACGACGACACTCGTCGAGTTCTACGCGACGGGCTCCGGCTACACCGCCTGGGCGCGCTACGACCACAACCGCATCGACCTCGTTCCGGAGAAGAAGACCTACCGTCCCGGCGACACGGCGCGGATCATGGTGAAGTCGCCATGGGAGCACGCGACGGCGATCCTCACGACCGAGCGCGAGAGCGTTCGCACCACGAAGCGCTTCGATCTCACGTCGACGCAGCAGACGATCACCGTTCCGATCACCGAAGCCGACATCCCGAACGTCTTTGTGTCCGTCCTGCTGGTCAAAGGCCGCACGAAAGATGCGGTCACGCAGGACTCGAGCGATCCGGGCAAGCCTGCGTTCCGTCTCGGTTACGTCGAGCTCAACGTCGAGGATGCGTCGAAGCGATTGAAGGTCGACGTGAAGGCGAACCGCGACGAATACCGGCCGGGCAATCAGGCCACCATCGATCTCACGACACGCGACGCGAGCGGCAAAGCATCAGCCTCCGAAGTCACGTTGTGGGCGGTCGACTACGGCGTGTTGTCGCTGACGAATTATCAGACGCCTGACGTTCTCGACTCGATCTACATCCGCAAGGCGCTGCAGGTGCTCACCGAAGACTCGCGGCAACGCATCGTCAGCCGCCGCGTGATCACGCCGAAAGGAAGCGGAGAGGGCGGCGGCGGCGGACGCGATGCCGGCTCGTCGACGATCCGCAAGGACTTCCGCGTCCTCGCGTTCTGGCTCGGCTCCGTCGTCACCGACGCGAACGGCCACGCGCGCAGCAGCGTCACGCTGCCGGAGTCGCTCACGACCTATCGCATCATGGCCGTGGCTGGCGACCGGAGCTCGCGCTTCGGCTGGGGACAGAACGAGATTCGAGTCAACAAGCCGCTGATGCTGTTGCCGGCGTTCCCGCGATTCATGGCAGTTGGCGACAAGGCATTCTTCGGCGGAGCCGTGAACAGCCAGAAGATCTCGGGGAATGCGATCGTCACGATCCGCAGCCTCGATCCAAACGTCATCGCGTTCAGTACCGAACGCGCGACCGTTGCGGTCAAACCGAACTCCGCGACGGAAGCGCGTTTCGACGCCGTCGCCAAATCGGTGGGCATCGCGCGGATTCAGATGCGCGTTACGCTCGGCCGCGAAAGCGATGCGTTCGAAGACATCATCCCGGTTCGCGTCCTCGCCAGCCCCGAAACGGTCGCCGCGTACGGCGAAGCGAATCCGAAATCGCAGCAGACGCTCGAGATTCCCGCCAACGTAATGCCGGGCTTTGGCGGCTTGAATCTCGAGCTCGCCTCGACGCAGCTCGTCGGCCTCGGCGAAGGCGCGCAGTACCTCGTCGACTATCCGTACGGCTGCGCCGAGCAGCGCGCGTCCTCCGCATTCGCGCTGATGGTCGCCGCGGATCTCGGCAACGCGTTCCGGCTTCAGGGCATCGACGCGGCCGAAGCGAAGAAGACCGCGCAGTCGACCTTGCGCGATCTCGAGCGATTCCAATGCGGTGATGGCGGGTTCGCCTACTGGGCGGGCGAGTGCTCGATGGAGTCGCCGTACCTGACCAGCGACGTCATTCATGTCTATCAACGTGCGCAGAAACTCTCGTACAGCGTCGATCGCGATGTTCTCAAACGCGCGTACGACTATCTCAACAAGAGCCTCGGCGAAAAACGGCCGGTGAATGAGAGCTGGTGGCCGGCCTACACCGCGTGGCAGGCCTTCGCGGTGAAAACGCTGGCCGAAGGCGGACGCAACGCCGACAGCCACGTCACGCGCCTCTATGGCTATCGCGACCGCATGCCGATCTTCGCGCTCGCGTACCTCGCCGACGCGATGAGCGCGAAGGGCGAGAAAGGCGAACGCTTCGACGAGCTGCATCGCCGCATCACGAACGCGGTGCTGCCGGAAGGCGGGCAGGCGCACGTCGGTGAGCTCAACGATCCGTATCTGATGTGGTGCTGGAGCTCGAACGTGCGTTCCACCGCCATCGTGCTCGACACCCTCGTGCGCCAGGGCACCGACGAAGAGCTGGTGAAACGCATGGTTCGCTGGCTGATGATCGTTCGCAAGGGCGGGCGTTGGGGCAACACGCAGGAGAACGCCTGGGCCATGGAGGCGCTCGTCGACTACTACCGCAAGTACGAGTCGGAGACACCCGACTTCACCGTGACGGTCGCCATCGCCTCGCGCGCGATCGCCACCGAGTCGTTCAAGGATCGCTCGACCGCGGCGAAGTCGAAGGAGTTGACGATGCCGGAGGTGCAGGCGATCGCTCCAACGGCCACCACGGTTCCGGTCACGTTCGACAAAGAGGGCACGGGCACGCTCTTCTACCTGATGCGGTTGCGCTACGCGCCGCTCGGTGTGCTCGCAGCGCTCGACAGCGGCATCTCGATCACCCGCGCGTATCGCGTGAACGGTTCCGAAAACGCCGCCACGTCGTTCGGTGCTGGCGATCTCATCGAAGTCACGCTCCACATTCGCAACCCCAAAGAGCGGCGTTTCGTCGCGGTCACCGATCCATTGCCGGCGGGTACGGAATCGGTCGAGACTTCCTTCGCAACCACCGCCAGCGAGCTTGTCGAGCAGCAGGAGCGCGCCATGAATCACACCTGGGCCTGGTGGGAGCGCGGCGGCTGGGATCACGTTGAGCGACACGACGATCGCGTCAACGTCTTCGCGACGCGCCTCGGCGAAGGCGATCACGAGTTCAAGTACCTGCTGCGCGCGACGACGGCGGGCGTGTTCATGATAGCGCCCGCGCATGCCGAGGAGATGTATGAGCCGGAGGTGTTCGGGAGGACGGCGACGGCGACCGTCGAGGTGAAGCGGTGAAATTGCGTCTGGCGATCGGCGGTGTTGCGCTCGCGGTGCTCGCCGCGCTGGCGGCAGGGGTGAGACTCGGGCCGGTGCCTGCCATCGCGGACGCCGGGCGATTCGCCTCGGTGACGGTGACTGACCGGAACGGCGTCGTTCTGTACGAGCCCCTCGCGGCCAGCGGTGCGCGAGGACAGCGCATCGTCGCCGATCAACTGCCGCGGAATGTCGTGCTGGCCACGATCGCAGCCGAAGATCGACGGTTCTTCCATCACATCGGCGTTGATCCGATCGCGATCGCTCGCGCCATCGCGCACGACGTGCGGAGCCTCTCATTCGTGGAAGGAGGATCGACGATCACGCAGCAGACCGCGAAGCTTCTACTTGGATCGCGCGAACGAACCTTCGCTCAGAAGATGCGTGAGACTGTTCTCGCGCTGCGGCTCGAGCATCGCGATTCGAAGAGCGAGATTCTGGCGACGTATCTGAGTGTGGCGCCGTACGGCAACGGCATCAACGGCATCGTGCGCGCCAGCCACGCGTACTTTGGCTGCGCGCCTCAGGATCTGACTCTGGCACAGGCCGCGTTTCTCGCGTCGCTGCCGCAGAGGCCAACCGCGTTCAATCCGCTGCGCGACCGCACGGCGGCGGCGGCGCGACAACGTTACGTACTGGAAGCGATGCCGATCAGCGCCGCCGAGCGCTCGCGCGCGCTCGCGGAACGGGTCGCGTTCCATCCCGACATGGCCGCGCCGATCGCGCAACATTTCGTCGATCGTGTTCTCGCGCAGCCCCACGGCAATCTCGTGCGGACCACGATTGATGCGAGGTTGCAGCGCGACGTCGAAGGCATCATCGCCGCCAATCGCGATCGCCTTCTCGCGCACGGCGCGCGCAACGTTGCCGTCGCGGTGCTCGATAACGGCACCGGCCAGTGGCTCGCGTGGGAAGGCTCGGGCGACTATTTCGGAAGGTGTGCCGGCCCTACAAAGTGTCGTCCGTTTGGCGGCGCGATCGACGGCGTCATCGCGCCGCGACAACCAGGATCGGCGCTCAAGCCGTTCACGTACGCGCTGGCGTTCGAGCAGGGCTACACGCCCGCCACCGTCCTCGCGGATGTGCCGTCGCAGTTCCCCACCGCCGAAGACGGCGTGACGTACGAGCCGCGGAATTACGACGGCCAGTATCGCGGCCCGTTGCGGATCCGCGCATCGCTAGCGGGCTCAGAAAACGTTCCAGCCGTCGCGATGCTCTCGAAGCTCGGGCCTGCGTCGCTGCTGCGCTTCATGCGCACGGCGGGGCTCGATACCTTCGGCAATTCCGCCGACTACTACGGGCTCGGCCTGACGCTGGGCGACGCCGAAGTACGCCTCGATCAGATGATCGTCGCGTACGCGGCGTTCGCCCGGGGCGGTGTGAGATTCGACGGTCGCCGGGTCATGTCGCAGCGCACCGCGTTCTGGATCAGCGACATCCTCTCCGACGCCAACGCGCGCCAGTTCATCTTCGGAACCGGCAGCAGCCTCGATTTCCCGTTTCGCGTTGCGGTGAAGACCGGCACGTCGCAGTCGTATCGTGACAACTGGACGGTGGGCTTCACGCGCGATGTCACGGTCGGTGTCTGGGTCGGCAACTTCGACCGTTCGCAGTTGCGCAACTCGAGCGGCGTCACCGGGGCCGCGCCGATCTTCAACGCCGTCATGCTGGACGCCGTGAAGCGGGCCCGCGGGGCGCTGCCGATCGGCGACGATTCTTCGATCGTCGAGCCGCCGGCTGATGTCGCGCTACTCCCCGTTTGTGCGTTGTCGGGTCTGCACCCTTCCACGCACTGCCATGACATCGAGCGCGAGTGGTTGCCGGTCGACGCGCCCGCGCAGTTCTGTTCGTGGCACCACGACGGCTACGTGAACTGGCCCGCGGAGTATCGAGTGTGGGCTCGAGCGAAAGCTGGTGTGGAGCCAGCCCTCCGGCTGGCCGGCCAGCCAGAGGGCTGGCCCCACACTAGCCAGCCAGAGGGCTGGCCCCACACCAGGCTGATCGCGCATCCGTCGAACGGCGCGACCTACCTCATTGATCCCACGCTTCGCGCGGCGTATCAGCGCCTTCCGCTTCGAGCGACCACGACCGTTTCCTGGAGAGTAGATGCCCGCCCCGTCGGTCGGGGAGACACCCTCGAGTGCGATCTCACCCCCGGCACGCACATGATTGCCGCGGTGGACGATCGCG
>JBBRMQ010000006.1:0-42168 GCA_038230775.1 Thermoanaerobaculia bacterium | reverse complement strand
GTGGGCACCGTCAACGGGACGTTCGTGAATGACGTCCGCATCCCGACTGGCGTTCCGGTCACGATGCACGACGGAGATCTCGTCAAGATTGGTTTGATCTCCATGAAGGCGCAGTTCGATTAAGTGCATCGCTTGCGCGATGCGTTGTCGGTTGTCAGTTGTCGGTTGTCAAAAGCGGGGTGGGTGGGGACAACCGATCACCGACAACCGAGAACGCGCGGCGACCCTCGCGCTACCCGACGTAGAATGCTTGCTCGATCCCTCACAATAGACCTGTGATCACGCCCGATACTCCGACGCGCACTTTAAAGGGCGTCGGCACCAGTCGCGCGAAGACGCTCGAGGAACAGGGCCTGGTCACCGTGCGCGACCTGCTCTGGAACTTTCCGTACCGATACGAAGATCGCCGGCACCCCACGAAGATCTCGGAACTGGGCCATCACGTCGACGAGCCCGTCGTGGTGCGCGGCAAGGTGATCTCGGCACACGCGAAGATCTCGCCGGTCAAACGGATGAAGATCTTCGAAGCCGCGATCGAAGACGGAAGCGGCGCGATCAAGCTGGTCTGGTTCAATCAGGCCTTCCTCGCCGATCAGATCTCGCGCGGCGACCGCCTCTCCATCTACGGGATTCCGCGGCTGTCGATGGGGAAGCTGCAGATCGAGAGTCCCGACTGGGAAAAATTCGAAGGCGATGAGGAGGCAGCGGGCAGCATCGTTCCGATCTACTCGAAGGTGGGAACGATTCCGCCGAAAGCGTTCCGCCAGATCATGGCGAGCGCACTCGAGGCGCTTCCGTCGCTCGAGGATCCGTTGCCTGCAAACATCAGAGATACGCTGCACGTCGGCGGTCTGGCTCCGGCCATGGAGCACATTCACCATCCGGATGAGCTCACGATCGAGTTCCTGCGCTACCGCTCACCCGCGCATCGGCGAGTGATCCTGCAGGAGTTCTTCACCTTCCAGCTCGCGCTGCGCGTCCGCCGCGCTTCGGAAGAAGTGAAGACGAAGAGCCGCGTGATCCGCGTGACCGACGACCTGCGCGCCGACGTGAAGTCGGTGCTGCCCTTCCGCCTGACCAAAGCGCAGAAGCGCGTGATGAAGGAGATCGCCGACGACCTGCAGAGCGACCGGCCGATGTATCGACTGCTGCAGGGCGACGTCGGCAGCGGCAAGACGATCGTCGCGCTGATCGCGGCGCTGGTCGTGATCCGAAATGGGCATCAGGCAGCGCTGCTGGCGCCGACAGAAATCCTCGTCGAGCAGCACTACCAGCGAATTCGTCAACTACTTGACCATGGGGTGGTGGTGGCTAAAGCCACGGGCTCCGCCAGCGCCGGCGAGCGCCGCACGCTCATCGCCGGGTTGCGCGACGGCTACATCCAGCTCGTCATCGGCACCCACGCCATCCTCGAAGAACGCATCGCCTTCAAGTCCCTCGGTCTGGCGATCGTCGACGAGCAGCATCGCTTCGGCGTGGAGCAGCGGCAGAAGCTCTTCGCCAAAGGCGATACGCCGGACATCCTCGTCATGACCGCCACGCCGATCCCGCGATCGCTCGCGCTGGCGATGTACGGCGACCTCGAACTGTCCGTCATCGACGAGCTCCCTCCGGGACGACAACAGATCCGGACCGCCGTACGCTCGATGTCGCAGATCGAGCGCGTCTACAGCTTCATCGATGACGAGATTGCCAGCCGCGCGCAGATCTACATCGTCTACCCGATCATCGAGGAATCGGAAAAGTTGAACCTGAAGCCGCTGAACCAGGGTTACGAGCGGATCACGCAGCGCTTTCCCAATCACCGCACCGCGATGCTGCACGGCCGCATGACGCCCGCCGACAAAGAAGCCACCATGCAGCGCTTCAAGAACGGCGACATCGACATCCTGGTCAGCACGACGGTGATCGAAGTGGGCATCGACGTGCCGAATGCGTCCATCATATTGATCATGGACGCCGAGCGCTTTGGCCTTTCGCAACTGCACCAGCTTCGCGGCCGCGTCGGTCGCGGCGAGCGCAAGTCCTACTGCATCCTGGTTTCCGATGCGGATACCGACCGCCTCGACGTGTTCGCAGCAACGAAGGACGGCTTCGAAGTGGCAGAGCGCGACCTCGAGCTCCGCGGCCCCGGCGAATTCCTCGGCACCCGCCAATCGGGCCTCCCGCGATTCCGCTTCGCAAACTTCCTTCGCGACCAGGATCTGATGGAGCGAGCCCGCGATACGGCCATCGAGTTTCTCGATCGCGAAGGCCTTACCCGGGCGGACGAGGTCGCGCGCCAACTGCTTGGAATCGAAACGACGGCAGCAAAGGACTGATGATGCGAAGAATCGGAGTGCTCCTGGTGATCGTCATGCTCAGTTGTGAAACGAAGGAACACGCGGACCAGGAGCTCGGAGCGTTGAAGAAAGCGAAGGATGCGGTGAGTGCAGTCTCCGCCCGCGCAAACGGCACCGAGTTGCAGGAGCTCGGCATTCCGGAGTGTGACGCCTACGTCCGCAGCTACGAGTCGTGCCTCTCGCAGAAGGTGCCCGAAGATCGGCGAACGCCGTTCCGGACGACGTTGAACGAGCAGCGCAACAAGTGGCAGAACGCCGTGACCAGTGGAGAAGACAAGACCCGGATCGCGGACGAGTGCAAGGCGGCTGTCACGAGCGCTTCGCAGGCCATGAACGAGTTCGGATGTAGCTGGTAGGCGAGTCGGAGGTCGGGGGTCGGGGGTCGGAAAAGCGAGGGGTCGTTGTTTCGCTTTTCCGACCCGCGACCTGCGACCCGCGACCTGCTACTATTCGCCATCTTTTCGCAGCAGAGTTCCCGTTGAATCAAACATCCCAAACCGTCCTCAGCGGCCTGAGGCCTACAGGTCGCGTACACCTCGGCAACTATTTTGGCGCGGTCCGCAACTGGGTTCGGTTGCAGGATCTGCACAAGTGTTTCTTCTTCGTGGCCGACTGGCACGCGCTGACCTCGAACTACGCCGATCCGTCCGCGATCCAGCAATCGACGTTCGAAGCGGTTGCCGACTGGCTGGCCGCAGGCCTCGATCCGAAGAAGTGCACGATCTTCGTGCAGTCCGCGATCAAGGAGCACGCCGAGCTGCATCTACTGCTCTCGATGATCGTGCCTCTGCCGTGGCTGGAGCGCGTGCCGACGTTCAAGTCGCAGCAGCTGGAAGTCGAAGACAGGGACCTGAACACCTACGGTTTCCTCGGCTATCCGCTGCTGCAGACCGCGGACGTGATCGTGTATCGCGCGAACTTCGTCCCGGTGGGCGAGGATCAGGCTTCGCACCTCGAGCTGTCGCGCGAGATCGTGCGCCGCTTCAACAACTTCTACGGGCCCGTTTTTCCGGAGCCGCAGCCCTTGTTCACGGAGACGCCGAACGTTCCCGGGCTCGACGGGCGAAAGATGTCGAAGTCGTACGGCAACACGATCGGACTCACGGCCAGTGAGGACGAGATTCGCACCTCGGTGGCCGCGATGTTCACCGACCCCAATCGCATCCGCCGGAAAGATCCCGGCAATCCCGACATCTGCAATCTGTTCCACTTCCACAAGCTGTTTTCGGACTCCGCAACGGTCGCGCGTGTCGATCACGAGTGCCGCACCGCGCAGATCGGCTGCGTCGACGACAAGAAGCTGATGACCGAGATCATGATCGAGAAGCTGCGCCCCCTGCGGCAGCGCCGTGAGGAGATCGATCGCAATCCGGACGTCGTGTGGAAGGCACTGCGCGAGGGGAACGAGACCGCGCGTGAACGCGCCGCGGCCACGCTGGACGTCGTTCGCAACGCAATGCAGATCGAGTATCCAGAGTTGTCATGACCGACGACGACGTTCGGATCGCAGAGGAAGAGTCGGAGGACGCCGGCTACAGTGTCACGCTGCCGTCGTTCCGCGGCCCGCTCGACCTGCTCCTGCACCTCATCAAGCAGCACAAGGTCGACATCTACGACATCCCCATCGTGATCATCACCGAGCAGTACACGAGCTACCTCGACACGATGGAGGAGCTCAATCTCGAAGTGGCGGCCGACTACATCTATATGGCCGCGCTGCTCATCCACATCAAGTCGAAGATGCTGCTGCCGCGCGACGAGAATGCGGCGGATGACGAAGATCCGCGCGCCGATCTCGTCAACCGTCTGCTCGAGTACCAGCGATTCAAGTCCGTCGCCGAGACGTTTGCGGAGCTCGACGTCGTGCGCATGGGCGTGTGGTCGCGGCCTCCGGCGCCCAAGCCGGAAGCGGACGGCGCAGACATCGACATCAGCGAGGTGGGACTGTTCGATCTCATCGACGCGTTCCGCACGGCGCTCAATCGCTACAAACTGAATCACCCGCAGGCCATCGAGCTGAAGCGGATGGTTCACAAAGTCTCGGAGAAGATGAAGGAGCTGTACACAAAGGCACGCGAGCAACCGTCGCCGATCCGGCTCCAGTGGTTCCTGGAAGGCCGCGACCGCGACGAGCTGATTGCCATTTTTCTGGGAATGCTCGAGCTGGTCCGGTTAGGCGGCATCTCGCTCAAGCAGAGCAGCACGTTCGGCGAGATCGTGATCGCCGGAACGGAACAGGAGATCGACGACGCGCAATTCGCGCTATTCGACCAGCGATGACTCGACGTGCCGCCCTCGATGTCATCCCGAGCGTAGCGAGGGACCGGTGTGGGAGGGTGGTTCGATAGACTGCACCAAGGACAACATGGAACCAAACGAACTACGAGCAGCACTGGAAGCGATTCTGTTCGTCAGCAACGAGCCCGTGTCGCTGGACTCGCTGACCGAGGCGCTGGGAGGCGAGCGGGAGGCAATCGTGGCGCAGCTCGACGCCATCAAGGCCTCGTTCGAGGCGAACGTCGGCGGCTTCATGCTGGAGCAGACCGCCGGCGGCTACCGTTTCGCGACGCGAGCCGAACATGAGTCGATCCTGAAGAAGTACTTCGCGCGAAAAGGAGAGAACCGCCTCTCCCTGGCAGCGCTGGAAACGCTGGCCATCGTCGCGTACCGGCAGCCGATCACCGCGCCGGAAGTCTCCGACATCCGCGGCGTGAACTCCACCGGCGTGCTGCGCACGTTGCTCGAGCGAAGACTGATTCGCGTCTCGGGACGCAAGAACGTCGTCGGCAGTCCGTTCCTCTATCGCACCACGCGCGAGTTCCTCATTCACTTCGGCCTGAACGACATTCGCGATCTGCCGCGGCTCGAAGAATTCGGCGACCTGGTCGGCGAAACGATCAGCGAGGATCTGATCGAGTCGATCAGCGACGCACCGTCCACGGTCAGCGAAGAGGAGCTTGTCGAGGTACAATCGAGTGCGATCGACGAATCGCGCGAGTGATGCTGGAGCGACTGCAGAAAATCATCGCACACGCCGGCTTCGCGTCGCGACGTGAAGCGGAGACCATGATCCGCGACGGCCGCGTGACGCTGAACGGCAGTGTGGTCACCGAGCTCGGAACCAAAGCCGACGCCGCGCGCGACCACATCAAGGTGGACGGCAAGCTCATCACGCGCGCCGAGCCGCATCGCTACATCCTTCTGTACAAACCGAAGGAAGTGATGACCACCGTCGAGGACCCGCAAGGGCGTCGCACGGTGATCGATCTCGTTCGCGGAATTCGGGAGCGCATCTATCCCGTCGGACGTCTCGACTTCCAGTCCGAAGGTCTCGTGCTCCTTACCAACGACGGCGACCTCGCCTTCAAGGTCTCGCATCCGACGAACGGATCCATCAAGACGTACAACGTCAAAGTGCGTGGCGTTCCCGAGGAGCGTCTGGTCGACAAACTCCGCCGCGGCATCACGCTCGAAGGCAAGCGCACCCTGCCGTGCGAGATCGCCCGCATCAGCACCACCGGTAAGAATGACGACGAAGGCAACAGCTGGTTCGAAGTCCGTCTGCGCGAAGGGCGAACGCAGCAGATCCGCAGGATGTTCAAGGCGGTCGGTCATCCGGTGGCGAAGCTGAAGCGCGTGGCGATCGGACCGATCTTCGATCCGAAGCTATCCGCCGGCGATTGGCGCGAGCTGACGAAGACCGAAGTGAAAATGCTCGAGACGATGAAAGAGCCGAAGCCGGCCAAGCCCCGTCGCGCGGCGCGGCCAGTGTCGCGCAAGAAACCACCAACGACAGCGAAGCCGCGGCGGACGACGACGCGGCGTGGCTGACCCTCTCATCGTCGCCATCGATGGCCCGTCCGGCGTCGGCAAGAGCACCACCAGCCGCAGAGTCGCGCAGAAACTCCACATCCCGCACATCGATACCGGCGCCATGTATCGGGCCATCGCCATCGCCGCCCTGCGCGAGAAGATCGGCACGCATGACGAGCCTGCGCTCGAGAAACTTCTCTCACGCGTCAAGATCGACTTCGTCCCCGGTGAGCATCCGAAGGTCCTGCTCAACGGCGAAGACGTCTCGGCCATCATCCGCACGCCGGAGGTCAGCATGGCGGCGAGTGATGTGTCGTCGGTGCCGGCGGTTCGCCGCGTGCTCGTCCTGCTGCAGCAGGAGCTTGGACGCCGGACCGGCGGCGTCCTCGAAGGGCGCGACATCGGGACGAAGGTCTTCCCGGACACCCACCACAAGTTCTTCCTGACCGCACGCCCGGAAGTCAGAGCCCGCCGGCGCTATAACGAGCTGATCGGCAATGGTGAGACGGCCGACTTTGACGCCGTCCTCACTGCCACCATCCAGCGCGACCAGCAGGATTCCACCCGCGCCGACTCACCACTGCGCTACGACTCGTCCTACACCGTCGTCGACACCTCCGACCTTGCGGTCGACCAGGTCGTGGACGCGATCGCCGACGCGGTCAACCGTCAACGGTGAACGTCGCCCGCCTTTTCTGCTAAACTCCGATTTAGCTGCCCTTCAACAATTTAGCGTTGATTGAGTGCATCGGAGAGCGTACGGAGGTTCCCCTTTTTCATGCCGTCCAGTGACCCCAAGAATCCGAAAAACCCGCAACGACAGGGGGAGCCCGACGAGCTCGAAAACCTCGGAATGGACGAGCTTCTCAACGTCTATGAGAAGCGCATGTCGCACTTCGCCGAGGGCGACATCGTCAAAGGGCGCGTACTGAAGGTGACGCCCAGCGAAGTGGTCGTGGACATCGGTTACAAGTCGGAAGGCCTCCTGCCGGTCAGTGAGGTCACCTCGTATGGCGGCGAAGTCCGCGTCAAACCCGGCGACGAGATCGACGTTTTCCTCGAAAGACTTGAAGATTCGAGCGGTTACGTCGTTCTGTCGCGCGAGAAGGCCGAGCGCATGCTGGTGTGGGATCGCATCGAAGCGGCCTACAAGGCCGACGCGCCGATCAACGGCCGCGTCGTCGACCGCGTGAAGGGCGGCCTCGCCGTCGATGTTGGGGGTGTGAAGGCGTTCCTGCCGGGATCGCTCATTGACACGAAGCCGGTCAAGAACCTCGATACGTTCCGAGGTCAGGAGTACCCGTTCAAGATCGTCTCGTTCGACAAGAAGCGAAACAACATCGTTCTGTCTCGCCGCGCGATCGTCGAGAAAGAGCAGCAGCAGGCGAAAGCGGTCACCTTCAGTCGTTTACAGGAAGGACAGACCACGCACGGCATCGTCAAGAACATCACCGACTACGGCGTCTTCGTCGACCTCGGTGGCGTCGACGGTCTGCTCCACATCACGGACATCTCCTGGGGCCGTGTGAACCATCCGTCCGAATACTTCAACGTAGGCGATGAGATCGAAGTGCAGGTTTTGAAGTTCGATCCCGCGGCCGAACGCGTATCTCTCGGGTACAAGCAGAAGTCCGTCGATCCGTGGTCGGATGTCGTCGTCCGTTATCCGCTCGGAACCAAGGTGCATGGCAAGGTGGCGGCGCTCACCGACTACGGCGCATTCGTGGAGCTCGAGGAAGGCGTCGAAGGGCTGATCCACGTGTCCGAAATGTCGTGGACGCGCAAGGTCCGCAATCCTTCCAAGCTTCTGTCGATCGGAGCGGAAGTGGAAGCAGTGGTCTCGGATGTCAACGTCGCGAACCGACGCATCTCGCTCTCGCTCAAGGCGCTCGAGCAGAATCCCTGGCACACCGCGTCGGAGCGCTATCCGGTGGGCGCAGTGGTCACGGGCAAAGTCCGCAACCTGACCGACTTCGGGGCGTTCATCGAGCTCGAGGAAGGCATCGACGGCCTGGTCCACATCTCCGACATGTCATGGAACCGCCGCCTCAAGCATCCGAATGAAGTGCTGAAGAAGGGCGACTCGGTGCAGGCACGCGTGATCAGCGTCGACGGCGAGAATCAGCGTCTGTCGCTCTCGATCAAGGAGTTCCTTCCAAACGAGTGGGATGCATTCGCCAAGGCCCACAACGTCGGCGACGAGATCCTGGGCTCGGTCTCCAAGCTCACCGACTTCGGCATGTTCGTGAAGCTGTCGGAGGGCGTCGAAGGTCTGGCGCACGTCTCCGAGATTCAGCGCGACATGAAGACGAAGCTCGACAAGATCTTCAAGGCCGGCGATCCGGTGCGCGCCAAGATCATCAAGATCGACTGGACGGAACGGAAGATCGGGCTGTCCACCCGCGACGTCGCACCCGTGACTGAGGCGGAGGCCGTTCCGGCACCACCGGCGGCGGAAGAACCGGCGGAGTCGAAGGGCTAGCGGATGACCGAGCCGCAACCACAGAAGACTTCCCGCGCCGGCACGTTTTTTCTGGGCGCATTCAGCGGCTGTCTGATCGGCCTCTTCGTCTTCGCGATTCTCGCGGCGTTGATCGCGTCCAGCCGCAACAACAGCGCGGAGTTCGGCATCGGCAACAAGGTCGCGGTGCTCCCGATCGAAGGCGAGATCTTCGAGGCGCGCGACACGCTCGACACGCTTCACCGCTACGCCGAGAGCGGCGCAGTCAAAGCCATCGTGATGCGGATCAACAGTCCGGGCGGGGCGGTCGCGCCGTCGCAGGAGATCTACGAGGAAATCCGGAAAGTGCGCGCATCGAGCGGGAAGCCGATCGTTGCCTCATTGGACAACGTCGCCGCTTCCGGCGGCTACTACATCGCCTCGGCCTGCGACGAGATCGTTTCCAATCCAGGATCGATCACCGGCTCCATCGGTGTGATTCTGCAATGGATGGAGATCAAGGATCTCGTGCTGTGGGCCAAGCTCAAGCCGGAGACGATCAAGAGCGGCGCGATGAAGGACATCGGCTCGCCCTATCGCGACATCACCGATAGCGAGCGCGCGTACCTGCAGCGCATCACGTCCCAGCTGCACCAGCAGTTCATCGCCGCGGTGTTCAAGGGGCGCAAAGGCCGCATCGCGCAGGGCGATCTCACGAACATCGCGGACGGCCGCGTCTTCACCGGCGAGGAAGCGCTCTCGCTCAAGCTCGTCGACCGCCTCGGCAATCTCGATGACGCGGTGAACGTCGCCGCGAAGCTGGCACACATCAAGGGCAAGCCGTCGATGCTCTATCCCAGGAAACGAAAAAACACTCTGCTGGACCTGTTGAGCGATACGACCGAGAGCAAAACCAGTCTCGTCGATCGCGTCGTCAACCGGCACGCAGCGTTTCTGTACCGTTGGTGAGTGAGGAGGCTACTTTGGACGAACTCAAGGAATCCGAAGCGACCGAGTCCAAAGCGGGCGTGATGACCAAGGCGGAACTGGTCGACGAGGTGGCGCGCGTCGTTCAGCTGACGAAGAAACAGGCCGAGACCATCGTCAACATCGTGTTCGATTCGATCGTCGATTCCCTCCGTTCCGGCCAGAAGATCGAGCTCCGCGGATTCGGCAGCTTCCGGCTTCGCAGCCGCAAGTCGCGCACCGGACGCAATCCGAAAACCGGGGAGAAGGTTGAAGTGCCATCGAAGAAGATCCCGTATTTCAAGCCCGGCAAGGAGCTGAAGGAGCTCATCAACCGGGTGCTGACGGAAGTGATCGCGACAGCGGATTCCGGCGAGAAGACCGGAACCGAGTAGATGACGAATCTCGAATGCAGAATGCAGAATGCAGAATTGAGAATCGAAGCGCCGGCGGCGATGGTTTTTCTTAATTCTGCATTCTGCATTCTGCATTCATGGACATTCTCTTCACTCCCTGGAGGTACTCCTATTTGACCTCGCCCAAAAGCGAGCAAAAAGGCGGCTGCATCTTCTGCGACGCGGCCGAATCAAAGAATCCGCGCGAGGCTCTGACGCTCTACCGCAGCGAAGCCGCGCTCGTCATGCTCAATCGCTATCCCTACACCAACGGCCATCTGATGGTCGCCCCGGTCGCGCACCAGGCGCGTCTGTTCGAGAGCACCGATGACTCTCTGCACGCCCTCATTCGATTGACGGCCGAGGCGCAGAGGATTCTCTCGGATGTGGTTCACCCGGATGGATTCAACGTCGGCATGAACTTCGGACAGGTCGCCGGAGCCGGGATCGCCGATCATTACCACCTGCACATCGTGCCGCGCTGGTCGGGAGATTCGAACTTCATGACCGTCACCGCGCAGACGCGCCTGGTGCCCGAAGACCTGAGCGTGACGTTCGACAAGCTGCAACCGCATTTCAAAGAGATCCGGAAGGACATCCTCGCTTCGTGAGCCGCCGCACGATCACGGCCATGGTCCTCGCGTACTTCGTTCCCGGGGCCGGTCACCTCTACCTCGGCAAGCGAGCGCGGGCGATCACGTTCTTCGTCATCGTGGTGCTGATGTTCGTCATCGGCCTGGCGATCGACGGCGATCTTTACACCCTGAGCCTCAGCGGGGGATCGCTGTTGCGTATCCTCGCCAGCCTCGGATCGATGGGTGCGGGAGCGATGTACTTCCTCGCCGGTGTGATGGGAATCCACGGCGACATCACGTCGATCACGTACGAGCACGGCACCGCGTTCACGATCACCGCCGGACTCATGAATCTTCTTCTGATGCTCGACGCGTTCGATATTTCGGAAGGGCGGAAAGAGTGACCCTGCTCCGGAACCACGTCGTGCTGATGTTCTTCTACGCGGTCGCCTGCGGCGTCTTCTTCGCGCTTCTGTGGAAGACGACGAAGCCCGAGCGCATTCGATTCTTCTTCCGCGTGTTCATCTCCCTGTTCGTCGGCGGGCTCGTGCTGGCGTGGGTGATGTACCCGTTCCCGCTGCGATGAAACTTGCCATTGTCGCTGGCGAAGCGTCCGGCGACCTGCATGCGGCGGAAGTCGTCGCCGAATTGAGAACGCTCGATCCGGCACTGGAGACGTTCGGGATCGGCGGCGATCTGCTGCAGGCCGAAGGCATGCGGGTGCTGCATCACGCGCGCGAGATGGGCGTCGTCGGCTTCTTCAACGTGCTGCGCCATCTACGGATGTTCCGGCGCATCTTCAAGGAGTTGATCGCGGCGATCGATCGAGAGAGGCCGGACGCGGTCCTGCTCGTCGATTATCCGGGCTTCAACCTTCGCGTTGCGGAACGCTGCAAGGCGATGGGCCTGCGGGTCATCTATTACATCTCGCCGCAGGT
This sequence comes from Thermoanaerobaculia bacterium, assembly GCA_038230775.1. GTDB lineage: Bacteria > Acidobacteriota > Thermoanaerobaculia > Gp7-AA8 > Gp7-AA8 > JBBRMQ01. Next base: position 30,699 of record JBBRMQ010000006.1, on the reverse strand, counting down.
CTGGGCCTGGCGCCGCGGACGCGTGAAGCACATCGCGCGTCACGTCGATCACATGCTGGTGATCTTTCCGTTCGAAGAGGAGTTCTACCGCGATCACGATGTGAAGGTGACGTACGTCGGGCACCCACTCATCGACGAAATGTCCCCGACAAGCGGGGAGAGAGATCACGTAGCCCCTCGCCCCGCGACGCGGGGAGAGGGTGGCAGAAGGCCGGGTGAGGGGCCGCTTCGCATCGCCCTCCTTCCCGGCTCCCGGCGCAGCGAGATCAACGTGCTCCTTCCGCCGATGCTCGATGCGATCAAGCTCCTGGGCGATGTCGACGCATTCATCATCCAGGCGCCCACGATCAGCTCCGCGGAGCTGCTGGCGATCATGGAGCGCAGCGGCACGTTCGTCCGCATCCTTCCGCACGATCGCGGGCAGTCGCTGGCCGCGGCCGACATCGCGCTCTCGTCGTCGGGGACGGCCACCCTCGAATGCGCGATCGCCGGCACGCCGGTGGTCGTCGTCTACCGGCTCTCCCCGGCGAACTACTGGCTGGCCAAACGCGTGGTGACGCTCCCTCACTTCAGCCTCGTGAACATCATCGCCGGGAAGAAAGTCGTCCCCGAGCTGGTGCAGCACGATGTGAACGGAGAGCGCATCGCGCGCGTCGTGCGCGAGCTGATCAAGCCTGCTGAATACGCACGGGTCAAGACGGAGCTCGCCGGCGTGAAGGCGAAGCTCGGCGAGCCCGGTGCCAGCCGCCGCGCGGCCGAGGTGATAATGAGGGCGGCGAAGGCATGAATGTCCTCCGGCGGCTCTACCGCCAACTCAGCCATTACAAGACCTGGGCGCTGATCGCGTTCGGATCGATGCTGATTTTTGCGGCGACGCAGACGGCGATGGTTGGACTCATCCAGCCGCTCGTCGACGATGTGCTGTCGCCTCCGAGCCAGGAGATCGCCCGCTCGCATCCGTCGCGCGAACAGGCGACGAAGCAGAAATTCGCGGATGCGATCCTTCGCCGCGACCTGCCGCCGGGGCAGCGCGGTGTGGTGATCAATACCATCGACCGCGTCGCCATCCCGGTGCAGACGTGGTGGAACGGCGATCGCGAGAACAAGTGGCGCAGAGTCGTCATGGTCACGCTGCTGCTCTTCGTGATCCGCGCGTTCGCGTCGTTCTTTTCCGAGTTCGGATTCCAGAAGGTCGGCCTGTCGACCGTGCGCGATCTTCGCGACCAGTTGTACGAGCGCCTCATTTACCAGAGCCATCGATTCTTCGCCGAGCGATCGACGGGCGAGATGGTCAGCCGCATCGTGTCGGATGCCGACGCCATCCAGGCCGCCGTCTCGACGCGGATGGGCGACCTGTTCCAGGAATCGATCACGCTCATCCTTCTGGTGATCTACGTCTTCATCACGAATCCGGAGCTGGCGCTCATCAGCATGATCGTGGCGCCGCTCCTCGTGTATCCGGTCGTGCACTTCGGTCTGCGTCTGCGCGGCACGACGCACCGTTCCCAGGAACGCATGGCCGATCTGGCCACGATTCTCGAGGAGACGATCCGCGGCGTGCGCATCGTGAAGGCCTTCACCATGGAGCGCTTCGAGATCGGCCGCTTCCGCGAAGCCACGCGCCGTCACCTGCGGTCCAATCTCAAGGCGCAGAAGATTCAGGCGCTGACGTCGCCCGTGATGGAGCTCATCTCCGCGCTCTGCATCCTCGCTCTGTTCGTCTACGCGCATCGACGCATCGTGGCCGGCACGCTGACGATGGGCCAGCTGCTCAGCTTCGTCGCCGCGCTGACGGCGATGTACCAGCCGATCAAGAAGCTCAACAAGGTGAACCTGTCGCTCAACACCGCGCTTTCCGCGGCGGAGCGCGTCTTCCGCATGCTCGACGTCCCGAACGAAGTCGTCGAGAAGCCGGGCGCGACAGCCATCGACGGTGTCGGCCGTGGGATCCGCTACGAAGGCGTCTCGTTTTCTTACGGCAATGATCCGGTGCTGCGTGGCGTGAACCTCGACGTCGATCCGGGGGAGATCGTCGCCATCGTCGGCAGCAGCGGCGCCGGCAAGTCCACGCTCGTCAACCTTCTGCCGCGGTTCTACGACGTCACGGCGGGGCGGATCACCGTGAACGGGATTGACGTCCACGATGTCTCCCTCTACTCGCTTCGATCGCTCATGGGCTTCGTGACGCAGGAAGTGGTGCTCTTCAACGACACGGTGCGCAACAACATCGCGTACGGCCGCTCGGATGCCGACGAGAGGCACGTCGTGGACGCGGCCACAGCGGCGAACGCGCACGAGTTCATCGCCGCGCTGCCGCAGGGTTACGACACGACGATCGGAGAATCGGGAGTCCTTCTCTCCGGCGGTCAGCGTCAACGCCTCGCCATCGCTCGAGCGCTGTTCAAGGATCCTCCGATTCTCATCCTGGACGAGGCGACGTCCGCGCTCGACGCCGAATCGGAGCGGTTGGTGCAGCAGGCGCTCAACAACCTGATGAAAGGCCGGACCACGCTCGTCATCGCCCACCGCTTGTCGACCGTGCGGCGCGCCAACAAGATCGTCGTCCTCGATGCGGGGGAGATCGTGGAGAGCGGTCCTCACGAAGAGCTCCTCGCGAAGCGCGGCATTTATCGAAAGTTGTACGACATGCAGTTCGTCGACGAGGAACGCACCACCGGAGCCCTGGCGTGATCTCGGCCCTCGGCGCTCTCTTCATCCGGACGCTCCACGCGACGCTACGCGTTCGACACGTGCGACCGGAGAAGCTGGCAGCGGTTCCTCAGTACATTCTCACGTTCTGGCATGCGCACCTTCTGCTGATGCTGCATTCCCGTTTCAGGAAGCCGATCGTCGTCATGAGCTCCCGGTCGCGGGACGGCTCTCTCATCGCCGGCGTGTTCAAGCACTACGACGTCGAGTGCGTGCGAGGATCGTCGACCCGCGGTGGTCTGGCGGCGCTGCGCGGCATGATCAAATCCGCGCGCAAGGGCAAGAACATCGTCTTCACGCCGGACGGCCCCAAAGGTCCGCCGCGCATCGCAAAAGAGGGAGTCGTGTACGCTGCGCAGGCGACGGGCCTGCCGATCGTGCCGGTCGCCTTCGCGGCCAAAAAAAAAAGTTGCTGCAATCCTGGGATCGGATGGTCGTCCCATTCCCGTTCACGCGAGCGATCTACCTGTACGGCGACCCGATCGTCGTGCCGCGTGACGGCGATGTCGAAGAATGGCGCGTGAAAGTGGAGCAGGCCCTCGACCTCATCGCGGATGAAGCGGAGCAACTGGTGAAGAACGAATGATTAATTCCATGACAGGGTTTGGCCGCTCGACGGGCGCGATGTCGTCGCGCTATTCGCTCGCGGTCACCATCAAGAGCGTCAACCACCGTTTTCTCGAGGCCGGAGTGCGGCTGCCGGAGTTCCTGTGGGAGCTCGAGGCGATGGTGCGCGCGATCGTGGCCGAGACGTTCTCGCGCGGCAAAGTCGACATCGTAATCCGCGTGCAGCGGACGTCGCAGCCCGACTACCACGTGCGCATCAACACGCAGATCGCCAACACCGTCGTCCCGCGACTGAAAGCGATCGCCGAGGAGCTTGGACTCGGCAGCACGTTTTCCGGCAGCGATCTGCTCCGCGTCCCTGATCTACTGCAGGTAGAAGCGATCGAGACCGAGACGACGGACGAGGAACGCGAAGCGCTCAGCAAAATCGTACGTGACGCGCTCGCCGACGCGCAGGCAATGCGCGCGCGGGAAGGGGAGTCGCTGCGCACCGACATCGCCGCGCGGCTCGTCACCATCCGCGATCTGCAGAAGAGTCTCGCCTCCCATCGCGACGAGATCCGCAGCGAGCTGCTCACCGCATTCCGGCAGCGTGTGCAGGAGATCGCCGCCTCCGCGGGCATCGAGGTGTCCGAGGATCGCATCGCTCAGGAAGTGGTGATGATGGCGGAAAAGGGAGACATCGCCGAGGAGCTGACGCGGCTCTCGCATCACGTGGAGCAGATGGATAAGGCCATCGGCTCGGACGAAGCGGCCGGCAAGAAGCTGGACTTCCTTTCGCAGGAGATGCTGCGCGAGATCAATACGATGGGCTCGAAGTCGCGCTCCGCGGCACTGCGGACCCTCGTTGTAGAATTGAAGACCGAGGTCGAGCGCATCCGCGAGCAGGTACAGAATGTCGAGTAACTTTCACGCGGACGGCACCCTATTCATCGTCTCCGGGCCCTCAGGGGCCGGCAAGACGACGCTCATCAACCGCGTCCGCGCGCAACTCGAGCCTCTCGGCCTCAGGCTCTATTTCTCGGTGTCGCACACCACGCGCGCGCCGCGTGCGGGCGAGGTCGAGGGGCAGAACTACTACTTTGTCGACGAGACCGAGTTCGGCCGCATGCGGGACGCGGGGGAATTCCTCGAATGTGCCCGTGTTCACGAACAGCTGTACGGGACTTCCAAGCTCGAGGTCGTCAAACGGCTCGACAACGGCGAAGACGTCATCGTTGACATCGATTACCAGGGCGCGAAGCAGATCGACGAAGATGCGCAGCTTCGCGGCCGATCTCTCAGCGTTTTCATCTTCCCGCCATCGCTCGCGGCACTGCAGCAGCGATTGCGAGACCGGCATCTGAACAGCGAAGCGGAGATCGACACGCGGCTGCGGAAAGCAATCGCCGAGATCGATGCGGGCAAAGAGTTTTACGACTACATCATCATCAACGATGATCTCGACGTGGCGACCGAGTGTCTCAAGTCGGCGATCATCGCCAGGAAGTTGAAGACCAAGGCGGCTCTGGAGGCCATCAACAAAATGGCCGACCGCTTCAGAGAGGAATAACGAAATGGAAGAATTGCCAGAGGGCGTGGATAGCAAGTTCCGCTACGTGCTGCTCGTTTCGAAGCGCGCCGAACAGCTGATCCAGGGATCCCAGCCGAAGTCCAAGTCCCGCCATGCGAAGCCGACGCGCATCGCCATGGAAGAGATCGACAAGAACCAGGTGAAGTGGCAGTTGACGCCGCCGGTCGAAGAGACCACGGCTTTAGAAACCGACGAGTAAGAATCGCGGGTCGCCAGTCGCGGGTCGCGGGTCGGAAAAGCCGACCAGCGACCTCCGGCCAGCGACCTGCCGCTTCGATGAAGATCGTCCTCGGCATCTCCGGCGGAATCGCAGCTTACAAGACGCCTGATCTCGTCAGGCGGCTGCGGGATGCCGGTGCCGACGTGCGCTGCGTTCTGACGCCGAATGCGGCGCGGTTCGTTTCTCCGCTCTCGCTGGCCGCGGTGTCCGAGCACGGCGTGATCGCCGATCAATGGGGCGACCCGCACAGCGGCGGAGTCGATCACATCGAGCTGGCGCGCTGGGCGGATCTTCTGCTGATCGCGCCCGCGACGGCGAACATCATCGCGAAGCTCGCCGTCGGCATCGCCGACGATGCGCTCTCCACTTACGCCATCGCGCATCGCGGTGCGATCGTGGTCTCACCGGCGATGAACACCTTCATGCTGCAGCACGAGACGGTGCAGCAGAATCTCGCGACGCTGAAGCGGCGAGGAATCGACGTCATTGAGCCGGATGAAGGTTTGCTGGCGTGCGGCGACGAAGGTGCGGGACGCATGCCGGATGCTCCCGTCCTGGTCGAACGCGTTCAGCAGCACTTCCGATCGCGCGATCTCGAAGGGCGCACGGTGCTGGTCACGGCCGGTCCGACGCAGGAGCCCATCGATCCTGTCCGCTACATCTCCAATCGTTCGTCCGGCAAGATGGGATACGCCATCGCGGAGGCGGCGCGGCGAAGGGGAGCGACCGTCACGCTGGTCTCCGGTCCGACATCGCTGATCGCGCCAGCCGGCGTTGCATTCACGCGGATCAATACTGCGTCCGAGATGCACGACGCGGTTATGCGAACGCTGCCGGCGCAGCAGATCGTGATCAAGGCTGCGGCAGTCGCCGACTACGCGCCGGTCTCGCCGGCCGAGCAGAAGATCAAGAAGGAATCGTCCACTGAGTTGACCTTAACGTTCAAGAAGAATCCGGACATCCTCTCCGCGATCGCCGCTGCATCGCCGCGGCCGTTCGTGGTGGCATTCGCCGCCGAAACCGAGAACGTCGAGGCCAACGCCCGCGAGAAGTTGCTGCGCAAGAACGCCGACCTCGTGGTGGCAAACAACGTCGCCGATGCTTCGATCGGCTTCGACGCCGATCAGAACGAAGTCATCGTCCTCGGCCGCGACGGTTCGACCACCATGCTCGACAAAGCTCCGAAGATCGTCATCGCGAACCGCATTCTCGATCTCGTGGTGCAGCGGCTTGGATGACGAAGCGCTGCATCGCGAGCTGGGGTTTCTACGCGAAATGGGGTTCACGCATCTCGACGTGAGTGGGAGTGAGATGCCTGCGGTCTCTGTGGTGGCGAGCGCCCCCGCCCGCCCGGCGGGCGAGGCGCCCGCCACCACACAAAGAGATCTTCTTGCGGACTTCGAGCGCATCGTCACCGCCTGCGTGAAGTGCGATCTGGCCAAAACACGCACGCAGGTCGTCTACGGCGTTGGCAGTCCCGACGCGGATCTGATGTTCATCGGCGAGGCGCCGGGCCGCGATGAAGACCTGCAGGGCAAGCCGTTCGTCGGACGGGCGGGACAACTTCTCACCGACATCATCAAGGCGATGAACCTCACGCGCGACGATGTCTACATCGCGAACGTCATCAAGTGCCGGCCGCCCGAGAATCGCAATCCGGAGCCCGACGAGCTGGAGCAGTGCCGGCCGCACATCCGGCGGCAGGTGGAGATCATCAAGCCAAAGGTCATCGTAACGTTAGGCCGCTTCGCGCTGCAGAGCCTTACCGAGAAGGCCTACGCGGTGTCGTCCGCGCGGGGACAGTGGCTGGAGTGGAACGGCATCAAGGTGATGCCGACCTATCACCCTGCGTATCTGCTGCGCAATCCGGCCGCCAAGAAAGACGTCTGGACTGACATGAAGCAGGTGATGACGGAGCTCGGGCTCAGCCGCGAATGATGCGGCGGATGCTCGTCATCCGCTTCAGCTTGGGCTCGAGCCAATAGCGCGCTCGCGCGATCTTCGCGTCGAATCCGCGCTTCGGCTTTGCCGCGATGAGTGTGTAGAAGGCTGGTGCCTTGCGATCCTCCTCGATAAGCGCATCGAGTGTCGCCGGATCGAGATTCTCCAGCCGCACGTTCGGGAGGATTACGCTCAGGATGCCGCATCCGTATGGCTGACGAAAGAGGATGTTGAAGCCGATGTTGAGCTGGGGCTCAATGTCACTGGAACGGATCGCTTCCGAGGGATCGTCTGCCTGAATCGGTGGCAGGAGCTGGTCTACCGTACGTAGCAACGGCAGAAGGCGGTTGTAGATCTCGCGATGGGTTCGCAGCAGGCGAGGCCGCTCTGCCCAATCGAATCGCGACGGCCCGACGTATTCGTCCATGTAGATCATGCCGTCCGGCTTCAGCGTGTGCAGGATCGCGCGGTAGAGCTTTTCCAGCTTGGCGACGTGATGCGCCGACTGATGGAAGAACACGATGTCGTACTTCGCTTCCGGAAAAACCGGACGGTTGAAGTCGGACGCGAAGTAGCGAATGCGCGGCCCCAGGCCTTCGCGATTGGCCTGCTGCCTCGCTTCGCGCAAGGAGACCACGGAGCCATCGAAGGCGTCCACGCTGCGGCACATCCCGCGCTTGACCAGCTCACGCTCCAGCGCCCCCGATCCGCAGCCGATGCTCAGCGCACGATCGAAGGTACGTCCGCGCAGATACTTCTCGAACGCCTCGATCGGCCATAAGAGCTCGCCGTTCCCGATCAGGCCATTGATATAGAGGCGCACCTCGGGAATGGCCATCCAGTTGACGTGCTGTTTATCGATGACTTCTCGATCCCAGAAATCGGACATAGGCATACTGTCGCCGTTGAGCGGCAACGAAGAATACGCGACTGTAGCGATTCCTGTCGGGGTGCACGAGACCTTTACGTACTCGATCCCTCAGGACCTCCGCGCCGGAGTGCGCCTCGGCACCCGCGTCGAGGTGCCGCTGGCGACGAAACGCGTCACGGGTTATGTCGTCGGGATCAGCGCCGTCGCTCCGCCCGGCGTGAAGCTGAAGCCGATCGCGGCCGTGCTCGACGCCGGAGACTCGGCGCTGATCCCGGAAATCGTGGAGCTCTGCCGATGGGCGGCCGAGTACTACATCGCGCCGTTGGGTTTGATGCTCAAGGTCGCGCTGCCCGCGAATATGTCGGCGCGCGCGAAGCCCGGAGACGAGCTGCGCGATGCGGTCGGCGTGCGCTACGACCGCTACGCGTCGTTGCGTGAAGCGCGTGAGGCCAGCCCTCTGGCCGGCCGGCCAGCCGGAGGGCTGGCCCCACACACGCTTACGCCCAAACAACAATCGGTCGTGGTTCAACTGGCCCACGGCGACCTTCCCGTCCGTTCGCTCGGCGCCAGCGCATCCATCATCAACACGCTGGCGAGAAACAACGTCATCAGCATCGAGCGACGACCGCGCCGTCATACGCTTGATGCCTTTCTCACCGAGCCCGTCACGATCGCCGAATTCAAATACTCGGCGGAGCAGCAGAACGCGATCGACGCCATCAAGTCTTCGTTCGGCACCTTTCAACCGTTTCTACTCGAAGGCGTCACCGGCAGCGGGAAGACCGAGGTTTATATCGAGGTCATGAGGGAGGTGGTGAGGCAAGGGGAGCAGGCCATCCTCCTCGTGCCGGAGATCTCGCTCACGCCCGTGTTCGCCGCCCGGTTGAAAGAGCGTTTCGGCGATCGCATCGCCGTCCTGCACAGCAATCTCTCGGCGAGCGAGCGATACGACCAGTGGTGGCGCGCGCATCGCGGAGAGGTGGACGTCGCGATCGGACCGCGCTCCGCACTCTTCACACCGTTCCAGCGGCTGGGCGTGATCGTGGTCGATGAAGAAGGCGACGGCGCGTACAAACAGGATGAGACGCCGCGCTACAACGCGCGCGATCTCGCCGTGGTCCGCGCCCAGCTCCGAAAAATACCCGTGATCCTCGGATCGGCCACTCCGTCACTCGAAAGCCGCGAGAACGCTGCGCGCGGCAAGTACACGCTGCTGCGCATGACGCATCGCGTCGAAGCCAGGCCGCTCCCCGATGCCGACGTCATCGACCTGCGCACCGAACGCGCCGAGAAAGAAGACCGCGGCTTCGTCATCTTCAGCTCCGCGTTGAAGGCCACGATGAACGAGGTCTTTGCGGCCGGCGAGCAGGCCATCATCCTCATCAATCGCCGCGGCTACGCTCCGTATCTGCTGTGCCGCGAATGCGGTCACGATTTCCGATGCCGAGACTGCAGCGTGACGATGACCGTGCATCGACGCGCCGGACAGCTCATCTGCCACTACTGCGGACTGCGCCGGCCGATTCCGTCGAAGTGTCCGATCTGCGGCGGCGAAGTCCTGCAGCCGATCGGGTTCGGCACCGAGAAAGTGGAAGAGCGCTTCCGCCGAGACTTTCCCGGCATCGCGGTCGATGTGCTCGATCGCGATTCAACTCGCAAGCGGGGAGAGCTGGTGCGAATCCTCGATCGCTTCCGCAACGGCCGCACGCAGGCGCTCATCGGCACGCAGATGTTGAGCAAAGGCCATCACTTTCCCGACGTCACCCTCACCGCCGTCCTCAACGCCGACTCCATCCTCGGCTACCCCGACTTCCGTTCAGCCGAGAAGACCTTCTATCTGCTGACTCAGGTCGCCGGGCGCGCCGGCCGGGGCGAGCGACGGGGACGCGTTCTGATCCAGACCGCGTTTCCGACACATTACGCGATTCAGCATGCGCTGCGTCACGACTACGAGGCGTTCTATCAGTCGGAGATCGAGTTCCGGCAGACGTTTCACTACCCGCCGGCGACGTCGATGATCGCGCTGCTTTTCCGCGGCGAGAACGTCGGCGCGGTCGAGAAGGCGGCGACCGAGGCCGGCAAGCGGCTCGAGGAGGCGATCGCTCCGCTCGCGGGTGCCCGCATGCAAGGTCCCGCCCCCGCGCCACTTTCGCGCATCAAGGGCGTACACCGGTTTCAGATCCTTCTGCGCTCGCCGCAGCGGAACGCGCTTCGGCGTGCCGTGGAGGCGGTGATGATCGGCAGCAAGTGGAGCGGCGTCGAGACGGCGATCGATGTGGATCCGGTGAACATTCTGTAGGACGTTCTTGCGACCCGCGAAAGAGCGCTCGGTAGAAGGCTGAATGTAGAAGGCTGAATGCAGAATGCAGAATGCAGAATTTAGAACGGCTTCTGCATTCTGCATTCTGCATTCGCGACGACACGTTGCCTGTGGTTGGGGGGTTCCCTCGCTACGCTCGGGATGACACGGTCTACGCGATCGGTTGTTGCCGCAGCGGTTGCTGAAGCGTGACCAGCCCTTCGAGCAAGCGCTCATCGAGTCCCGGATCGAGATCGCGAAGAACCGCCACGCATCGATGCAGCGCGTCGATCGCGGCGAGGAGGCAGCCGACCAGCGGCTCCGCCTTCGATCGCTCCAGCGTCTGGAACGGATAACGGCGGCCGAAGAGACTCTCGTCAAGGGTGTTCAGATTCGTGACCGCGTGATGCAGCGCGTCGCGTACTTTGATCGTGAGAGTGGCACCGGGGTGTGACGGAGCGCGGCCGTGCTTCGCCATCTCCGCCAGCCGCTCCAGCGAGCGGCACAGCGAAGTGAGCAAGTGGTCCACTTCGTGCCGGCGCGTGTTGTCGACTTCGAGACGGTCGAACGATTCGCAGACGATCTCGATCCGGCGGCGCAGATCGCCGTCCACTTTCCTCACGATCCATGATGCCGGGGGGATGTGGCGCATGGGCTCGTTCCGGCCCCATGTCTCCATCAGCGTTTTCGCTGGAGCGTCCGCTGCCTGCGGAATGTCAGTTGCGACTGTGCTGGTCATTTGTTAGCGTGCCGACCCATGAACGGCGATGTGATGCAGTTCGACGAACCGATCCTGCTGCTTCGCCGCGAGATCGAGGAGGCGACAGCAGCTGAGGCGGATCCGGGCCGGATCGAGGAACTGCGCGGCAAGCTTACCAAAGTCGCCACCGAAATTTATTCGAAGTTGTCACCCTGGCAGAAGACCATGGTCGCCAGGCATCCCCTGCGCCCCTACACGCTCGATTTCATCAGCGTTCTCTTCGACCAGTGGACCGAGATCCACGGCGACCGCAACTTCGCCGACGATCCAGCCATCGTCGCCGGTTTCGCGCGCTTTCGCGGGCACCCCTGCGCGATCGTCGGCCATCAGAAGGGGCGCAACACCAAAGAGAAGATCGTGCGGAACTTCGGACAGCCGCGGCCCGAAGGGTTCCGGAAGGCTCTGCGGGTCATGAAGCTGGCGGAGAAGTTCAAGCTGCCGGTGTTCAGCTTCATCGACACGCAGGGCGCCTACCCGGGCATGGGAGCCGAAGAGAGGGGACAGGCCGAGGCGATTGCGACGAACCTGTTCGAGATGGCGGCGCTCAAGGTGCCGATCATCGTCACTGTCATCGGCGAAGGCGGAAGCGGGGGCGCGCTGGCGATCGGCGTCGGCGACCGCATCTACATGCTCGAACATGCGGTGTACTCGGTCATCTCGCCGGAAGGATGCGCCGCGATTCTGTGGAAGAACCCCGCGGCTGCCCCCGATGCGGCGGCGGCAATGAAGATTACGGCGACAGACTTAAAACGCCTCGCGATCATCGATGAAATCGTTCCCGAGCCCGCGGGAGGCGCGCATGGCCATCCCGTTGCTGCCGCCACCATGCTCGGCGAATACCTCGAGCGCGGACTGCGCGAGGTGCAGAAGATCAAGCCTGCCGCCTTGCCCGATGAGCGCTATCAGAAGTTCCGGAAGATGGGGGTTTTCGAAAAGGGCTAGTTGTTGAACAGCCCCCGGCTGCCCGAGCCAGCCGAGGTGAGGGGCCAGCCCTCCGGCTAGCCGGCCAGCCAGAGAGCTGGCCCCACACATGCTCCGCTCTACCGCCTGAAGAATGCACAACGAACTTCGAGACTTCGGGTACCTTGAATCAGCGTGCCGACCATCTACGACGAATGGGTTCTTAGCGCGCCGGCCAGCGACCCGCGACCCGCGACAAGCCATCCCGTCCTGAACAACATCCTCGCCCGTCGCGGCGTGAACTCGGCCGAAGACTACCGTCGCTTCGTCGCGCCGAGCATTGATGACCTTCACGACCCTGCGGGGATTCACGGCATCGCCGGCGCCTGCGAGCGCATCGAGCGCGCGGTTCGCGATCGCGAGACGATCCTGATCTACGGCGACTACGACGTTGACGGCGTGACCTCCATCGTCCTTCTCCAGACCGTCCTTCGCACCCTCGGCGCCGATGCAGCGCACGTGGTGCCGCATCGGCTCGTCGATGGTTACGGGCTCAAGCTGGAAGTGCTCGAACGTGTCCTGGTCGAGAGGGATGTGCGGCTGGTGATCACGGTCGACTGCGGCATCACGAGCGTCGAGCCCGTGCAGCGCGCGATCGAGCGCGGGATCGACGTCATCATCACCGACCATCATCTTCCACCCGGCGTTCTTCCGGCCGCGGCCGCGGTGCTGAATCCGAAGCAACCAGGATGCGACTATCCGTTCAAGGAGCTGGCGGGCGTCGGCGTCGCGTTCAAGCTTTGCTGCCAGTTGATCAAACGCAGCGGAAGCAAGATCTCGATCGAGTCGCTCCTGAAGATTGCGGCGATCGGAACGGTCGCGGATGTCGCGCCGCTGATCGGCGAGAACCGGACGATCGCCTGGTTGGGATTGAATGGCCTTTCCGATCCTCGCAACCGCGGATTGAGAGCCTTGATCCGGCGCCTCGGCATGCTCGGACGGCCTCTACGAGCAGTAGATGTGGGCTTTCGGATCGGTCCGCGCATCAACGCCGCGGGCAGGCTCGCATCCGCAAACACCGCAATCGATCTCTTCGCCGCCACGGACGACGAGTCGGCGTGGCAACTGTGCGGAGAGCTCGATCGCATGAACGCCGAGCGTCAGGCCGTCGAGCTGCAGGTGCGCGAGGAAGCCGAGAAGCAGGTGATGGCCAGCCCTCTGGCTGGCCGGCCAGCCGGAGGGCTGGCCCCACACGTCGCTCCGCGAGTTCACGTGCTTTCCGCAGAGGGATGGCATCGCGGCGTGATCGGGCTCGCCGCGGGCCGCATCGCGCAAAAGCATCACCGTCCCACGCTGGTCATCTCGATCGAGGGCGATCACGCCGCAGGTTCCGCGCGCAGCATCACGACGATCAATCTGCACGAACAGCTCGAGCGCGTCGCCGATCTGTTCACGCACTTCGGAGGGCACGAGTTCGCGTGCGGCTTCGCGATGCCGGCCGCGAACATCCCGGAGCTTCGTCGCCGCCTTACGGCGCAATTCGAAGAAATGGCGGCCGAGACGTTCCGCCGGGTCGCCGCCGTCGATGCGAACCTGTCGTTCGCCGACATCGACCAGGAGTTCGTGAACGGGCACGAGCTCATGCAGCCGTTCGGCGCTGCGAATCCGCAGCCGCTCTTCGTCACGCACGGCGTTCGCGTGACGCATCGCCGCGAATTCGCCACCGACTGCATCGAGATGATCCTCACGGACGCCAGCGGCGAAGCCACCGCCGTCCTCTGGCCCTCGGCCATCGCTCTTCGTGACGTTGTGGACAACGGCAGGGGCAATGGCCACGCGGTCGATCTGCTCTACCAGATCGAGCCGGCGACGCAGTCGCGCAGCGGCGCGGCCCGGCTGTCGATCGTCGACGCGCGGAATAGCGCTGTAGGGTAAGAAGTTGCCACTGGCGTGCAGCGCACGATCCGGACGCTCCGCGTCGCGCTTCCGATCCTTTTCATCGCCTTCGTTCTGATCATCGCGCTCAGCTGGCGAAAGACTCACGCATCCCGCGGCACGCAAGAGGGCGCGGTCACATCGACGCAGCGGCCGCACGACAAGCCGCAGCTGGAGTCAAAGACCTTCGAGGACACGCAGACCATCGCCGGTCGTGTGGCGATGCGCATCCGGGCCGGCCGCGTCGTCGCGTTTCAGTCCGGGTGGAACACGCTGGAGGACGTCAGCCTCACGATCTTCCGGCCGACTGGACTGACGTACGAGCTCAAGTGCCCGCAGGCGCAGTTCAACAGCAGCACGAAGGAAGCGGATGCAAAGGGCGGCGTGCATCTCACGTCGAGCGACAACGTGCAGATCGATACCGCCGAGATCCACTTTGACGGCAGCCGGCTGACGAATCACATCCCGGTGCAGTTCATCATCGACCGCTGGCGGGGCAACGCGGGGGCGCTCGACCTCGACGTGCAATCGGATCAACTGCGGCTCTACGAACGGTTCGACTCCACGATGACTCCCGTCGAACAGGCGGCGTCGGCGCTGCACATCAACGCCAGCGAAGCGGTGTACCGCCGCAAAGAGAACGACGTCACGTTCAACACGAACGTCGTCGTGCTCCGCGATCGGGACCGCCTCACGACCGATCACGCGGTCGGCCGCTTCACCAAGGATCGCAAGACGCTCATGGCGCTCGAGGGTCAGGGCAACGTCAACATCGAGTTCTTCGGCGACGGACGCGGCGGACGGAACGTCGTCACTTGCGGCCGTTTCTGGAGCGAGGTGTCGCCGGCGGGACAGATCAACGCCATGAACGCGGCGGGGGAGCAGGGTCTGGCGCACGCGGTCCTCGACGGCCCGCCGAAGCGCGACCTGGTGGCGCAGACCTTCCGCGTCGGCCTGACCAACCGCGAGGTCAGCGAGCTGCGCGCAGACTCGCAGGTCGTCATGAAAGAGCTCGGACCCGCGCCGCGGCAGATGACGGGCGACAAACTCGTCGTCTTCTTCGACCCGGCCACGCATCACGCCACCAACGGCGCTGTGCAGGGCAACTTCAAATACACCGACCCGCGCAGCGAGGCACGCGCCGTGAACGCCAACTACGACCTGGCGAACGACAAGGTCATCTTGAGCGCGTCTCCCGGCTTCGATCCTTCGATCACGTCCGACGGAAACACGCTCAAGGCGAAGCTGATCGAGTTCGCGCCGCACGCCGGCACGGCGAAGGCCACCGGCGGCGTCATCGCACAACTCGTCTCGAAGCAGAACGGCCCTTCGGCCGACGGCACCAATGTCTTTCCAGCAAACAAGCCCGTGTTCGTGAACTCCGATGTGGTCACGATGCAGCAGGCGACCAAGCTTGCAACTTTCAGTGGGAACGTCCGCGCGTGGCAGGAAACGAACACTATGTTCGCGCAGGAGCTGCAGGTGCAGGGCGCAGGCGACCAGATCGCCGCCCGCGGCGAGGTGCGGACGACGCTCTACAACACCGGCACCGCCGATCAGCGCAAGACGCCCGTGCTGGCGCGCAGCGATCACCTTCTGGCACACAAGAACGACCGCCGCATGGAGCTTTCCGGCAACGTGAAGATCGACGACGAGCAGCGGCACCTGAGCTCGGAAAAAGCAACGTTCTTCTTCGATGCAAACCATCGCGCCGAGCGCATCGAGGCCGACCAGAAGGTCGTGCTCATCGAGCAGCCGATGTCACGCAAGGGTACCGGCGACAAAGCGACCTATCTCGTTGCGAAACGCATGATCTATCTGAGCGGCACGCCGGCAACGGTGACCGACGCGAAGGGACCGCTCACCGCCGAGAACTTCGCCATCGACCTGGTGAAGAACAAGGTGGACGTGATGAGCACCTACGCGCCCATTCAGGGCACGTACAAGCAGCAATAGGTGTGTGGGCCGGCTTCAGCCGGTCATGGCCGGCTGAAGCCGGCCCACACACCGAAGCAACGTCTGATAGATTCCGCCCAGCAAACGCATGGCCGACCACGAAAACACTGTCCTGCCGTTCACGACCGAGCGCCGCGAGACCGTTGAACCGCTGCGGCTCGCCGCGGAGAACCTCGTCAAGGTCTACAAGGGACGCAAAGTCGTGCGAGGAGTGTCGGTCGACATCCGCCAGGGTGAGATCGTCGGCCTCCTCGGCCCCAACGGCGCGGGCAAGACCACGACTTTCTACATGACGGTCGGCCTCGTCCGTCCAGACTCCGGCCGCGTGACCCTGGGCAGTGAGGACATCACCCAACTGCCGATGTACCTGCGCGCGCAGCGCGGGATCAGCTACCTGCCGCAGGAGGCTTCGGTCTTCCGGAAGCTGACGGTGGAGGAGAACCTGCTCGCCGTCTTCGAGACGATGAACCTGCCGCTGGCGGAGCGCGAGCGCCGGACGCGGAGTCTGCTCGAGGAGTTCGGCGTCACGCACATCGCGCGCAACAAGGCGTACTCGCTTTCAGGGGGGGAACGGCGACGCGTGGAGATCGCGCGGGCGCTGGCAATCAACCCGGCATTTATCTTGCTAGATGAGCCCTTTGCAGGAATCGATCCCATCGCCGTTTTCGAAATTCAACGCATCGTCTCCCAACTGCGCGCGCGCGGGATCGGGATTCTCATCACGGACCATAACGTGCGAGAAACATTGAAGATCACCGATCGCGCCTATATCATCAAGGAAGGGGAGATCTTCCGACAGGGAGGTCCCGAGAGTCTCTCGGCGGATGCCGAGGTCCGGCGAATTTACCTGGGCGAATCCTTTAATTTGAGCTGAGCGAGAGGCGGCGGTACGCAGTCAACCGGACCATGGCACTAGAGCAAAAACTCCACCTCAAACTATCCCAAAAACTGATCATGACGCCGTCGCTGCAGCAGGCGATCAAGCTGCTGCAGTTGTCGCAACTCGAGCTCCAGGAAGTCCTCAACCAGGAGCTGCTGGAACACCCGCTCCTCGACGAGACCGCCGAAGAAGCGAAGGCGGAAGAGACCGAGCAGGAGACCGCCGACCAGAAAACCGAAGCGGAAGACGAGCAGAAGAAAGTCGACGCCAAAGATCAGGACAAAGAGAAAGACTCCTTCGACGAGATCGACTACGACGCCTACTTCCAGGACTACATCGAGTACGGCTACAACCCGAGGATGGGGGAGGAGCACGACGAGTTCCCGATCGAGAACACGCTCACCCGCCCGCCGAACCTCACCGATCATCTGTCGTGGCAACTCTCGATGAGCGATGCGTCGCCGCGGGTGAAAGAAATCGGCGGCTTCATCATCGGCAACATCGATGAAGACGGCTACCTGCGCGCCAGCACGGACGAGATCATCGCGGCCGGGCAGTACGCTCCCGAAGACGTCGAAGCGGCGATTCGCGCGATCCAGTCGCTCGATCCGATCGGCGTCGGCGCGCGCGACCTGCGCGAGTGCCTGCTTCTGCAGCTCGACTTCCTCGAAGTCGACAATCCGATGGTCGAGATCATCATCCGCGACTACTGGGACATGTTCATGCAGCGCCACTTCCCGCAACTGGCGAAGACCCTCGGCATCGACATGAAGACGCTGGAAGGCATCGTCGAGGTCATCAAGCACCTCGATCCGAAGCCGGGCCGCAAGTATTCGAATGAGCGCGCCATCTACGTCGAGCCCGACGTCTACATCCACAAGGTCAGCGGCGAGTACGTGATCGTTCTCAACGAAGATGGCATGCCGAAGCTCCGGATCAACGGAAGCTACCGCGCGATGCTGAACTCGATGGACTCCAAGTCGGACGGGGAGACCGTCAACTACATCAAGGACAAGATCCGCTCGGCGGTGTGGCTCATCAAGTCGCTCGATCAGCGGCAGCGCACGATTTACAAGGTCGCCGAGTCCATCGTGAAGCACCAGCGCGAGTTCCTGGAACGCGGCATCGACTTCCTGCGCCCGCTCGTTCTTCGCGACGTCGCCGACGACATCCAGATGCACGAGTCCACCGTGTCGCGCGTGGTGTCGAACAAGTACATGCACACGCCGCGCGGGCTCTTCCTCATGAAGTACTTCTTCCACAGCGGCATCGACTCCGACACGGGAGAAGACATCTCCAGCCTCACGGTCAAAAAGAAAATTCAGAGCTACATTGAGGCGGAGGATCCGCGCAAGCCGCTCTCCGACTCGAAGATCATGAAGATCCTCAACGACGAAGGCATCAACATCGCTCGCCGTACCGTGGCCAAGTACCGCGACGAGTTGAACATCCCGTCGTCCACGGACCGCAAACAGATCTTCTAATCGTCTCAGGGGGTACTGCATGGCTACTGGCATCATCGGCCGCAATTTCGAAGTCACCAGCGACATCCGCTCTCTCGTCGACAAGAAGCTTGCGAAGATCGTCGACAAACTCTTCGACGACGTCATCGACACCCGCGTCGTGCTGCAGGTGGAGAAGTACCGCCACATCTGCGAGATCCTCATCCACGGCAAGGAACACGACGTCAAATCAATCCAGGAATCGGACGAGTCGATGCCCGACGCCATCAATGCGGCGCTCGATCACGTGAAGCGCCAGGCACAGAAGAACCGCAAGACGATCCGCGATCACCATCGCAAGGCCGGCGCGCGCGACAAAGCCGACGTCACGGACTGGACGGTCCAGGTCCTGGCACCGGGACGCCTGCGCGATGACGCCAGTGGATCGCGCATCATCAAGACCAACAACCTGCCGATCTCGCCGATGTCGATCGAGGACGCAGCCCAGCGCCTCCAGGACTCGAAGAACGAGTTCATCGTCTTCCGCGACATGGACACCGACAAGGTCTCGGTCATCTACAAGCGGCGCGACAACAATCTTGGCCTGATCGCACCCGAGGTGTAACAAAGAGCCCTGTGGGGTTCGTGTAGTGTTTTCTGCATGAAAGCCCTGCGTCTGTTCGCGATCGTTTCGTTGCTCGCGCTTCCCGCACTCGCCGACCTCACCAAATACAAGGACTGGGGCAACTCGCCCCAGGGTTACTTCATGACGAAGGCCGAGCGCGTGCAGTGGTCCGCGATCAGGAGCGATGTCGAGGCCGAGACCTTCGTCAATCAGTTCCTCGCCAGCCGCGGCCCCGAATTCGTGGAAGAGATCGCCAAGCGCACCGCGATGGCCGACAAGTACCTGACGGTGGGGTCGACACCCGGATCGCGAACCCTGCGCGGAAAAATCATCATTCTCCTCGGCCCGCCGACGTCGTTCCGCGCGGCGGATCGGCAGATCGAAGGTTCGCGAAGCACGACCCTCTCATTTGGAGGCGGCTCGAATGACGGCCACGTCGCCGATCAGGGGCCCAGCATGGAAGACATGGGACACGCCGCGGATCGCTCCGGAATGAGCGGCAAACTCCTCCGGGAGTTCACGATCGGGTACGACGCGAAGAAGCTCCCTCCGTCGTTCGACAAGGACCTCTCCGTGATCATTCTCGCGGACCCGACGTCGGGCAAGGACCGCCTGGACAACCAGAGGCAGATGGCCGATCTCGAGAAGGGGTTCGAGATGGTGGCGGCCGCCAGCGTGAAGAAGTAACGAGTGTGGGGCCAGTCCTCTGACTGGCCGGCCAGCCGGAGGGCTGGCCCCACACTCGCCGGCGGCCTGAGAGGCCGCCGGCCCAGATGTACCATAGCGTCGTGACCCAGCAGGAAGACTTCCTCCAGACCAACGTTCAGTCGCTGCTGTCGCCTGATCTCGAGGATCTCGCGCTCAAGCTCGTGACGGGCGACGACGGTCTCGATCGGACGATTCTGCGGCCGCGGGTGCAGAAGCCCGGACTGGCATTCGCGGGGTATTACGAATACATCAAGCCCTTCCGCGTGCAGATCATCGGCGAGTCGGAGACGAAGTACCTGCAGTCGCTGCCGCCGCGTCTGCGCGAGAAACGCGTGCGCGACGTCGCCGCGCTCGACGTGTCCTGCTTCATCGTGACGAAAGGCATCACGCCGCTCGATGAGTTCAAGCAGGAGTGCGAAAAGCGATCGGTGCCGCTCTTCTCCACGCCGGCGATGTCGTCGACGACGATCACCCGCACGACCTACTTCCTCGAAGAGAACATGGCGCCGAAGATCACGATGCACTCCGGCCTGCTCGACGTCTATGGCATCGGCGTCCTTCTTCTCGGCGACAGCGGCATCGGCAAGAGCGAGTGCGCTCTCGATCTGATCTACCGCGGCCACCGGCTGATCGCGGATGACATGGTCATCATCAAGCGCCATCCGAACGACGTGCTCCTCGGCTACTCGAACGATCTGCTTCGCCACCACATGGAGCTGCGTGGCATCGGGATCATCGACATCAAGGATCTGTTCGGCGTTGCATCGACGCGCGACGTGAAGCCGATCGACCTCGTCGTGAAGCTCGAGAAGTGGGTCGAGGGCACCGAGTACGACCGCCTCGGCATCGCGGGCGAGACCTTCGAGATGTTAGGCGTGTCGAAGCCGTACGTCCGACTGCCCGTGGCATCCGGCCGCAACCTCGCGCTTCTGGTCGAGATCGCCGCGCGCAATCACCTCATGAAGCTCCAGGGATACGATTCCGCCCGTGATTTCACGCGCCGCATCGACGAGCAGATCGCAAAGTCCGGGACCGCTGTCTCCGATGTCCTGCCCGCGACGAATAGCGAGGAGATGGCGAGCTCGCAACTTCGAAGCGCCCACACGCGCACCCGCTTCAATCCCGACGTTCTCGACCGGACGCGCCGTCAGAGATAATCAAGGTCCGATTCCGTGAATCAGCCCGAACATCTCGTCGTCATCACCGGACTCTCGGGCTCAGGGAAGAGCTACGTCCAGTCCACACTCGAAGACCTCGGCTTCTATTGCTGTGACAACCTGCCGATTCACCTGATCGAGCCTTTCCTCGAAGAGGTCGGCTCGCACGAGAAGGCCACTCGGGTGGCGATCGTCGTCGACGTTCGCACGCACGATTTCGCATCGGTGTTTCCGTCGTTCTACCGCGACCGCATCCAGAAGCTCGTGCCCAACGTCGTCCTCATTTTTCTCGAGGCCAGCGACGAGGTGCTCGCACGGCGCTATTCGGAAACGCGCCGCCCGCACCCGTTCTCAGCAGAGCTCCCCGTGCTGGAGGCCATCCAGAGCGAGCGCGAGGCGTTGACCGAGGTGAAGTCGCTGGCCCAGATGGTTCTGGATACCTCGCAGTTTTCGGTTCACGAGCTGAAGGCAGAAGTCATGCGGCGTTTCGGCATCGGCGACTACGTGCCGGCGATGCTCGTCACGATCGTCACGTTCGGATTCAAATACAGCCTTCCGTACAACCTCGATCTCCTCTTCGACGTCCGGTTCCTCCCGAATCCGCATTTCGTCGCCGAGTTGCGGCCGAAGACCGGGCTGGATCCCGATGTTGTTGCGTACCTGAAGGCGCAGCCCGAATACGATATTTTTTACTCGAAGCTCCTCGACTTTCTGACCTACCTGTTGCCGGGATATCAGAAGGAAATGAAGAGCTATCTGACCATCGGAATCGGTTGCACCGGGGGAAAGCACCGGTCGGTCGCGGTCGGCCAGCGGCTGAGTGAGGATCTGGAGGTTCTCGGCTATACGGTTGAGATCGTTCACCGCGACTCGAAACGCTGATGCAATACTGGCAATAACTGTGTATCATTTGCGGATTCCCCTCAATCAGGAGCCATTTTTATGAAGCGCCGCACGACAATCACGGCCCTTGCGGCCTTCCTCCTCGCCGGAGCTGCCTCGGCTGCCAACCTCGCGAATGTGGACGTCGTCGCTGACGCTCCGCGCGTTCAGCCCACGGAGTCGCTTCGCATGGCGACGGCGCTCGCCACGACGTCTCCGGCACGGGTGCAGTGGGACGATCGCTTCGGTGTGCCGACGTTCGTCTGGCCATCGGCGAAGAAGGCTGTGGCCTCGACGAAAGTCGCCGCAGCGCGACTGAATCAGCCGGCCGAGGCCGCCGCGCGGTCCTTTCTCAGCGACTACGCGCCACTTTACGGTTTGACTGAGACCGACATCGCCGAAGCTTACGTCGCGAACGTACATGACACGGGACGCGGCGCGATCATCGTGAAGATGCGCCAGAAGATTGGCGACATCGACGTGTTCCGCGAAGAGATGAACGTCGTGCTGGACCGCGATCACGAGCTCGTCGCGCTCAGCGGGCATATCTCGGCGCTTCCGCGCGCGAGCCGGATCGCGGCGATGAGCACGAAGGCTCCGGCGTTCCTTCTCACCGCCTCATCCGCGATCTCGACCCTGTCGGACGGCGGATCGATCGACCTCAACGGCCTGCGCTTCCTTCAGAACGCCGACAGCGGATTCCAGCTCTACGACGCCGGCACGAGCGAGCCCGTTCGCGTGAAGCGCGTCTACTTTCACTTGCCGGACCGCTACGAGCCCGCGTACTACGTCGAGGCGTATCTCGGCGGCGACGATCACACATCGAGCGAGCTGTATGGTTGTGTCGTCTCCGCGATCGATGGAACGCTGCTGTTCCGCAACAACATGACGGCCGATGATGCGGCGCCGTTCAGCTATCGCGTTTGGGCGGCCGCGACCGGCGATCATCCTCCGCAGGCCGGCCCGCAGGGATACGACGGAACGCCGAACCCCACCAGCACGGTGGACGGGTATCAGCCCACGTTCATCCTTCCAAACCTCATCACGCTCGCGTACGGTCCGATCAGCACGAAGGATCCGTGGCTGGCAAACGATGCGAGCGAGACCGTGGGGAACAACGTCGACGCGTATGCCGATGTCACCGCGCCGGACGGTTTCAATGGCGCCGATTTTAGGGCCAGCGTCAGCGCGCCGGGGATCTTCGATCGCACGTACGACGTCACGAAGGACCCGGCGGTCTCCACGCAGCAGGGGATGGCCGCCGTCACCCAGTTGTTCTACGACCTCAACTTCCTGCACGACTGGTACTACGACGCGGGCTTCAACGAAGCGGCCGCGAACGCGCAGACGAACAACTACGGGCGCGGCGGTGTGGGCAACGACAGCATCAAAGCCGAGGCACAGGATTTCGGCGGACGCAACAACGCGAACATGGCCACGCCGTCGGACGGTGGCCGTCCGCGCATGCAGATGTATCTCTGGGATGGAAATTCCAATCGCAACCTCCAGGTCGATGCACCCGGCTCACTCGCCAAGTCCTACGCGACGGGTCCCGGGAGCTTCGGGCCGCAGAGCTTCGACCTCACCGGAGATGTCGTAGGAACGACGCCGGCCGATGGTTGCGCCGCCATCACGACGAAGCTCACCGGCAAGATCGCATTCATCGACCGCGGAGGGGTGAACTGCACGTTCGTGCAGAAAATGACGAATGCAAAGACGGCCGGTGCGGTGGGCGTGATCGTTGGAAACGTTGCGACATCGACGGCTCCCGACTCGATCGTCACCATGGCCTGTGCGGCACCGGTCTGTACGGCTGTGGAAAACGCCCTCCCGCCGGCCCTCCTCGTGACCCTGAGCGACGCGAATGCCTTCCGCGGTGTGCTTACGAGCGGGATCCACGTCACGATGCATCGCGGCTCCGCGATCGATCGCGACGGAACCATCGACAACCAGATCGTCGCTCATGAGTGGATGCACTACATGAGCAACCGCCTCGTCGGCAACGGCAACGGCCTCTTCAATCTTCAGTCGCGCGGGATGGGCGAAGGATGGAGCGACTTCAACGCGCTCCTGCTCACGGTCCGTCCTGATGACACCCGCTTCGCATCGAACGCAACGTTCGGCGGCGTGTACGCCACCGCGGTGTACGTCATGACCGGCGGCGGCAACGGCCCCTTCGTCAACACCGGTGACTACTACGGCATCCGCCGCGTCCCGTACTCCACCGATCTCACGAAAGATCCGCTCACACTCAAGCACGTGACGAACGGCATCGGCCTCACCGGCGCGAGCATTCGCGCGGGTGCCGACGGTTCGAACAACTCCGAAGTCCACAACACGGGCGAGGTGTGGTGCACGATGCTCTGGGAAGCGTACGCAGCCCTGCTACGCGACACCCTCGGCAGCACGCCCCGTCTCACGTTCGCTCAGGCGCAGCAGCGCATGAAGGAATACCTCGTCGCTTCGTTGAAGATCACGCCGGCGACCCCGACGATCCTCGAAGCCCGCGATGCCATCCTTGCAGCCGCGTTCGCGCGCGACAAAACGGACTATCAGGAGTTCTGGCAGGCCTTCGCCAAGCGCGGTGCCGGCCTTGGCGCCGTCGCGCCGGAGCGCTACTCGAGCATCAACGCAGGCGCCGCCGAGGACTTCAACGGAAGCGGCGGGATGGTGGTCACCGGCATCGCCATCGACGATACGGGCAGCTCCTGCCTCCAGAACGGCGTTCTGGACGGCGGCGAATCGGGAGCGATGCGGATTTCGCTCAAGAACATCGGTGGCGTGAGGCTGGAAGCGACGACGATCTCCGTGAGCTCGTCGGATTCCACCCTTTCATTCGCGGCGGGCGGAACGACGACCATGCCTCCGTCGAATCCAGGCGAAACGGTCATCGCGATTGTGAACGCATCGCTGGCACGCAGCACGACCGACGTCATGAAGCCAGACATCACGATCGCCATCCATGACCCGCAGATTCCGACGGCAGGGGGCCAGAAGACGCTGTACCAGGCGCGCCTCAATGCTTTCGATGAACCGAAGGACTCCGCGGTCGACGACGTCGAATCGACAACCACGGCCTGGACGCAGTCGGTGTCGGGCACCGGAACCGCGCAATGGACGCGCATCGAGGTCTCGCCGCGCGATCATCGCTGGCACGCTCCCGAACCGTGGGAGGCGACCGACGAATCCTTGACCTCGCCGCCGATGATGGTGGCCCTGACCGGCAACTTCAGCTTCTCGTTCCGCCATCGCTACGCATTCGATGTCCTCAGCGGCTCGAGCGTCACGCCGATCGACGGAGGCGTCATCGAGATCACGACCGATGAGGGACGCACCTGGACCGACATCGGCGACAAGATCGATCCGGCGACCAGCGCCTACGCCGGCACGGCGATCCTGGCCGGGAACCGCTCGGTGATCGAGCGACGCCGCGCCTTCACGGGCACCAGCTTCGGATTCAATCCGGAGTTACCGTCGGCGTCGTTCTTCAGCACGACGAAGGTGAATCTCGGAACTGAGTACGCAGGAAGGCGGGTGCAGGTCCGCTTCCGTTTCGTGACGGGCGGCGACCACACGACGAATCCGCGACTGGGATGGGACGTGGACGACATCGCCTTCACGAACATCATGAACCTGCCGTTCTCCACGGTGACCGCCGATCGCGGTCTGTGCAGCGCGATGGTCACGGCGATTTCCCTCGCCACATCGGCGACGACACTTCAGTCCGGACAGAGCGTCACGTTGCGGGCGACGGTGACCGGGAACGGAGCTGCTGCCGCGCCTCCGACAGGCGGCACCGTCGACTTCTTCGACAACGGCGCAATCCTCGCCACCGTTCGCTCCAATGGCGGCACGGCCGAGCTGACGACCATTCTGCCCTCGGGAGGGCACTCAATCACCGCAACATTCAACGGGGACAAGTACGATACGCCCTCGTCTTCGTCTGCAGTCGTCCTGCAAGTCGGAGCTGGCCGCCACCGGGCGGTGCACAAGTAGTGAACAACAAGGGGAGGCAAACTCATTGGTCGGTGCGTTAATCGTGACGCACGGCAAGCTCGCGTATGAGCTGCTGAGCGCCGCGCAGAAAATCGAAGCTCACACAGGTGTCATTGAAGCCGTCCCGCTGGAGTGGACGGACACGGTCGACGAAGCACGCGAGAAGATCCGCCAGGCGCTGGAGCGTATCGGCACCGCAGGCGGGGTGATCATCTTCACCGACATGTTCGGCGGCACGCCAAGCAACATCAGTCTCTCGTTTCTGGAGAAGAATCACGTCGAGATCGTTACCGGCGTCAACCTGCCGATGATCGTGAAGTTCGCGACCATGCAGCGCGGAGCCACCGACGTCTCGACCCTCGCGCACGTGATCAGCGAGAAGGGCTCGAAGGCCATTCGCGTCGCGTCCGACCTGCTCACCGCCGAGAGGAAAGCGGGTTGATCACCCGCGACATCGAGATCAAGAACAAGCTTGGTCTGCACGCGCGCGCCGCCGCGAAGCTCGTGCACTGCGCGGCGAAGTTCCAGAGCGACATCAAGATCCGAAAAGGCGACGAGGAAGTCGACGCCAAGAGCATCCTCGGCATCCTCCTGCTGGCCGCCGGCCGCGGCGCCGTCATCACCGTGAAGGCCGACGGCACCGACGAAAAGGAAGCCGTCAACGCGATCGAGAAGCTCATCGACGCCAAATTCGATGAAGTAGAATGACTTAGCTGTCATTCGAGTCGCGAAAATCGGCGAGAAAATGCCCCAACGCAACGACGTCAGAACCTACAAAGGGATCGGAGTCTCGCCCGGGATCGCGATCGGTCGCGCGGTGATCATCGAGAGGCGCGAGGCGTCCGTCTTCCGCGTTCCCATCCGCGAGGAAGAGATCGGTTCTGAGGTCAAGCGCTTCACCGAGGCGCTGGAAAAGACGCGCGACGAGCTCCTCGAGCTCAAGCAGAAGGTCAGCCGCTCGATGGGCGACGAATACGCCTCCATCTTCGAGGCGCACGCGATGATCGTTCGCGATCCCTCCTTCGCGGACAAGGTCGTGCAGAAGATCGAGTCGGAACAGGTGAACGCGGAGTGGGCGCTGGCCGAAGTGCAGGAAGAGCTGGAGGCGCGGTTCCAGAGTTTCGATGACGAGTACCTGCGCGAGCGCGTCGCTGACGTGAAAGACGTCGCCGATCGGGTGCAGACGAATCTGCAGGGCATCGCGCATCACGATCTGTCGGAGATCACACACGACGTCATCATCATCGCGGACGATCTGACACCGTCAGACACGATCCACTTCAACCGCAAGCCCGTCATCGGGTTCGCGACCGAGGCGGGCGGGCGGACGTCGCACACCTCGATCATCGCGAAGTCTTTGTTCATGCCTTCGGTGATCGGAGTTCCGCGGCTGACGAAGATCATCGGCGACGACGAGCTGATCATCGTCGACGGATACGAGGGAACGCTGGTCGTCAACCCGACGCAGGCGATGATCGCCGAGTACCAGAGCCGCGTTCTGCGTCACGAGGAAGCGGACCGGCGGCTCCTCGAGAACCGCCTGCAGCCGGCGATCACGAAGGACAGCCGGCGAGTCGCTTTGCAGGCGAACATCGAGCTGGTCGAAGAAGTAAAAGACGCGATCAAGTACGGCGCCGAGGGGATCGGCTTGTATCGGTCGGAGTTCCTGTACATCTCGAAGAGTCCGGCGCTGCCGAGCGAAGAAGAGCACTTCCTGCTTTACAAGAGTCTGACGGAATCTCTCGCGCCCCAACCCTGCGTCATCCGCACCTTCGACCTCGGCGGCAAGAAGCTGGCGCGAGAAGTGATGGGCAGCAAGGAAGACAATCCGGTCCTCGGTTTGCGCGGGCTCCGGCTCTGCATGAAGCACCGCGACATGTTCCGCACCCAACTGCGCGCCATTCTGCGGGCGTCGGCGTTCGGCGACATCCGCATCATGTTTCCGCTGGTGTCCGGCGTTCAGGAGCTGCGGCAGGTGAAGACGCTCCTGCGCCAGATGCGAACGGAGCTGGACGAGGAAGGCATCGCGTACAACAAGGACCTGAAGATCGGCATCATGATCGAGGTCCCGTCGGCGGCGATGATCGCGGACCTGCTGGCGACGGAGTCCGACTTCTTCGCCATCGGAACCAACGATCTGATTCAGTATTCACTGGCCATCGACCGCTCGAACGAGAACGTCAGCTACCTGTACGAGCCGCTCCATCCGGCACTGCTGCGACTGATCAAGGGCGTCATCGACGCCGGCAAGCAGGCCGGGATCCCAGTTTCGTTGTGCGGCGAGATGGCCTCCGATCCCATCTACGCCATCGTCCTTCTCGGCCTCGGTCTGGAGATCTTCTCGATGAACCCGTCGTCGATTCCGATGATCAAGAACATCGTGCGCGCGGTGCGATACCGCGACTGCCGCCGCATCGCGGAGCTGGCGCTGCAGAAGAAGACCGCGCAGGAGATCGAGGAGTTCGTGATCGAGAGCGTCGCCACGCGATTCCCGGAAGGGCTGCTCAGCAAGTCGGCATGAGCGAAGATCCCTTCCAGCAGCGCGATCCGAAGCGCGTCCCGAAGCCGTGGGGCTACGAGTTGATCTTCGCGAAGACCGGCCGGTATTGCGGCAAGATCCTGCACATCAACCGCGGCGAATCGTTGAGCCTCCAGTATCACGAAATGAAAGAAGAGACGCTGTTTGTTGTCACGGGGGAGCTCAAGCTGACCATCGAGGTCGATGGCGACCGGCGCGAGTTGTCGCTGCGGACCGGCCAGGCGTTTCACATTCCGCCGCGCATGATTCACCGAATGGAAGCCATCGAGGACACCGACGTCGCGGAAGTATCGACGCCGGAGCTCGACGACGTCGTGAGACTCGAAGACCGCTACGGACGCGCGGGAACATCCGCACCATGAAGAAAACCCTCTGCATTCTGCTTTTCCTCACTGGGGCGGCGGCCTCTCAGGCCGCCGAAGATTCCGCGTTGGTGAAGGCGTCGAAAGCCAGCGGCGGGGCAAAAAAGAAGACCACGAAGAAAGCGATCACGAACGCGGACGTGAAAAAGTCCGGTGGGAAGTTGACCCAACTGCCGCCGGGCAGCGGCAAAGCGACGCCAGCGGCCACATCCAACGAACCGCCGAAGAGCTCCCTCACCAAGCAGGATGAAGATCGTCGCGCGACCGCGGCGGCGTCCAAGCGGCTCGCGGCTGCCGAGACGAAGGTGAAGGACCTGGAAGGCGAGCTTGCCCGCGTCGAGCAGATGTATTACGAAGCGATGGATCCTAATTACCGAGACAACACCATCAAGCCGCGCTTCGACCAGACGAAACAGCAGCTCGACGACGCGCGCAAGGAGCTTGCGGACGCGCGTGACGCGCTAAAGAAAGTCGCACCCAAATCATGAGCAAGACCTTCTTCATCGAGACATGGGGTTGTCAGATGAACGACCTCGACACGCAGCGGCTCTCCGGCAGCCTCAAGCTGCGCGGATACCGTCGCGTTGACGATGAAGCGCAGGCCGACCTGATTCTGCTGAACACCTGCTCGATCCGCGACAAGTCCGAGCACAAGGTCTACTCGCGCCTGGGCCGCTTCAAGGAGTTGAAGCAGGCCAACGGAGTGCAGATCGGCGTCTGCGGCTGCGTGGCGCAGCAGGAAGGAGAGGCGATCCGCCGGCGCGCGCCGTGGGTCGACTTCGTCATGGGTCCCGGCAATGTCGGCTACCTGGA
Organism: Thermoanaerobaculia bacterium; assembly: GCA_038230775.1. Classification (GTDB taxonomy): domain Bacteria; phylum Acidobacteriota; class Thermoanaerobaculia; order Gp7-AA8; family Gp7-AA8; genus JBBRMQ01. The sequence goes on along the minus strand of JBBRMQ010000006.1, from coordinate 1,564 downwards.
CGAGATCCTCGCCGGCTCGAAGCCAGTGGCAATCGATTTTCCCGAGGATCGCCGGTACGACTTCATCAGCATGGATCGCCCATCGGCCACCAAGGCGCAGGTCACGATCATCGAAGGCTGCAACAAGAACTGCACCTTCTGCATCGTGCCCACCACACGCGGACGAGAGGTCTCGCGGCCGTTCGACGATGTACTGCGCGAAATCACGGCCGCCGTGCAGAGCGGACGGGTGGAGATCGAGCTGTTAGGCCAGACCGTCAACGCGTACCGCTGTCCGGCGACCGGCCGGAACTTTGGCGCGCTGCTCTCCGCCGTCGCCGAAGTCCCGGATGTGAAGCGGCTGCGCTTCGTGACCTCGCATCCGGCCGAAGTGAACGACAGCATGATCGAGGCGATGCGCGATCACCCGAACATCTCGCGCTATCTTCACCTGCCGGTGCAGTCCGGGTCCTCTCGCGTCCTTCGCCGCATGAAGCGGCTCTACACGCGCGAGCAATATCTCGAGATCATCGGCCGCCTCCGCGCGGCGATTCCGGAGATGCATTTCTCCACCGACTTCATCGTCGGCTTTCCCGGCGAGACCGAAGAGGATTTCGAGGACACGATGTCGCTCATGGAGACCGTGCGATACGGCTCGATGTTCGCCTTCAAGTACTCGCCGCGGCCCGGCACGCCAGCTCCACGCATCGGTCCGCCCGTCGATGATGACGTCGCGACGGACCGGCTCACGAGGCTCTTCGACTTGCACGAACGGATGAAGCGCGAGCGTCTCGACTCCTACCGCGGCCGCATTCTTCCCGTCCTGGTCGAGGGACCGAGCAAACACGATCCGGCCATGCTCTCGGGCCGCACCGACGACAACTGGGTCGTCAACTTTGTCGCCGATCCTGCAACGCCCCTCGGGAGTATGCTGGGGGTGCGGATCGATCAAGCGCAACATCACACCCTCCGCGGGGAGGCGGTTGCATGACGGAGCTCGTAGCCATGACGATCAAAGGCCTGATGCTCGACCCTGTGTCGAACTCGCCGATCGTCGTGCTCAAAGACGACGCGGAGAAGTTCTTCCTCCCGATCTGGGTCGGTATCTTCGAAGCGAACGCCATCGCGCTGCAACTGGAGAACGTCACCACGCCGCGTCCGATGACCCACGACCTCCTGCGCAACATGATCTCGGAGCTCGACGGTCGCGTCACACGCGTCGTGATCAACGATCTTCGCGACTCGACCTTCTTCGCTCAGATCCGCGTCACCGCCGGCACGCGGACCCTCGAGCTCGACGCGCGTCCCAGCGATGCGATCGCTCTGGCGCTGCGAACCGAGGCACCGATCTTCGTCGCGCAGACGGTGCTCGATCAGGCCCAGACCATCTCGCCCGACGTCGAAGAAGACGGCGACGACAAGGTCAAGAAGCTCTTCGAGCAGCTCGATTCCGAGGATCTGGGCAAGTACAAGATGTAGGACTGAGGACTGAGGACTGAGCCACCCTCCCTCAGTCCTCAGTCCTCAGTCCTCAGTCCTCAGTCCTCAGTCCTCAGTCCTCAGTCCTCAGTCCCCAGTCCTCAGT
>JBBRMQ010000005.1:0-44049 GCA_038230775.1 Thermoanaerobaculia bacterium | reverse complement strand
CAAAAACGACGGAGACGCGCGCGAACTCGAGGTGGAAACGCACGAGGTGTACGCGAAGCTGCGCGCCGATCTCGCTGCGAAAAAGTAGTCGCCAGATACGCGCGTAGGGTGTCGCGACCCATGTGTCATTCCGAGCCGCGAAGACGGCGAGGAATCCCCCCGCGCAAGATCAACGAGTTACGCTCTGGATGACACTCCGTTCATACGCGGCGGCAAAAAAAAATGCCGGCCCGAAGGCCGGCACTCTTCCATATCTGAAAATCTGGTTAGTGCTTTTTGGTGGTGACCTTCGTCTTGGTGCTGGTGTGGGTCGAGGTCGCGGCGGTGCTGGACGTAGCCATGGTTCCCATCGTGCCGCCGGTGCCGGTGGTGTCCGTCGAGGACATCGTGGTGCTCATCGTACCGGTCGTGTCGGTCGAGGACATCGTGCCGGTGGTGCCGGTCATCGAGGTGTCGCTGGAGGACATCGTTGAGCTCGTAGAGCCGGTATCGGTAACGGCTGCGCCCGTATCAGTGGCGGCGGTGTTCTGCTCGTTCTTGCAGGCGGTTCCAAAGAATGCGAGCGCGACGACGGTGAAAAGTACCAATGCGTGCTTCTTCATGAAATTTCCTCTCTTTTACGTGGTCTGTTTGCGGTTACTCGGTCAATCAAGGCGAGGCAGTTGCCGCGCAATCCATTTTCGAGGGTCCGTAAGCGGGGTAGCAACGGGAGTGCCAGTTGCGCTAGTGGGTCGATGTAGCTGTCGCCGAGGTGACCGAGGAGATCCGCACGGCTCTGCGCAGGAGGAAAAAAGAGCGCTCCATCCTTGCCGATGGAGCGCTCGCGCTTCGTGACGTTAGTGCTTTTTGGTGGTGGTCTTCGTCGTCTTCGTGGTCTTCGTCGAGCCCATCACCGTGGTACCGGTCGTGCCGGAGGTCGTGGTGGAGGTCGTTCCGGACGTGGACGTCGCGGTGGTCTGCGTCATCATCGTGCCGGATGTGTCGGTGGACGTGCCGCTCGGCATGGCCGAGGTGGTGGTGCCGCCCATCATGGCGGACGTGTCGGTGGTCGACATCGTGCCCGTGGTGCCGGTGGCTGCCGTGTCGGTCGTCGACATCGTCGAGCTGGTGGTACCGGTGTCCGTCGTGGCGGCCGTATCGGTGGTGTTCTGCTCGTTCTTGCAGGCGAAGCCGAAGGTTGCGACGGCGACGACCGTCAGAATTGCCAGAGTCTTCTTCATTGGTTCATTTCCTCTCTTGAAATCTTGTGATTTGCGAAATGGGGTTTTGAATGTCGTTTCTAGTTAGTGCCTGCCCCACCTCCTTCGCATGTTGAATTTTTCGAATCAGTGTTTCTTGGTTTTCGTTGAGCTCATCGTCGATGTCGCGGTCGTTCCGGACGTGGTTGTCGCGGTGGTTCCGGATGTCGACGTTGCGGTCGTCTGTGTGATCATCGTTCCCGATGTATCGGTCGAGGTTCCGGACGTCATCGCCGAGGTGGCGGTCATCGATGAAGTGCCCGTGGTACCCGAGGTCGCCGTATCGCTCGCAGTGATTCCCGTGTCCGTCGACGCCGTGTCGGTATTGGCGTTCTCTTCTTTCTTGCAACCGAAGGCGAAGAGCGCAACGGCCAGAAGAGCAACCACAGTCGTCGCGAAAGACTTTTTCATTTCATCTCCTAAGCGTTGTTGTACGACGGGGCGGGAATGCAAGCCGCGTGCGCTTGCGAGGGCGCTATAGTCTCGGACGCGGCAACTTTATGTCAAGCCACCCCGCAAAGATTCCAGACATCCTTCGTCCGCCGGCGAGCGCGACCGTCGAATCCTCTGATACCACGAGAATTACCTACGATCTGTACGACGGCACCTCCCGATCGGCGGTGCTCGTGGTTCCCGGCTTCTGGCGCGACAGGCGGCATGCCTCGATGGTCGCCCTGGCCGCATCGCTGAACGGCCGCGGCTATCGCGTGGCCGTCATGGATCCGCGCGGCCACGGCGAAAGCGAGGGCGTCTACGGCTTCAATCTGAAGGAGCACTACGACACCGCCGCGGTGGCCGAGCACCTTCTGCAACGGCTTCCCATCGATACCATTACGCTCGTCGGATTCTCGTACGGGGGCGCCGTCGCGATCTCGACGGCGGCCCGAGACAATCTTCCGATCGCATCCGTCCTTCTGGTTTCTCCGGTCGCTGATTTCAAGATGATCGCGCCGCAGATCAACCCGTTCACGATCCTTCGCCACATCGCGTTCTCACAGGCATTCCGCCGTCCGCGATTCGAGTGGCGCATGCGCAGGAGCGCGAAACTCAGCGCCCTGGAGGACGTGCGCGACGTTCACGCGCCGCTCTGCTTCGTCCACGTGAAGAACGACTGGCTGATCGGCCACTCGCACTCGATCGCGCTATACGAATCGGCGAACGAGCCGAAGGAGCTGCACGTGTTCGACATCCCGGGCAACTATCACGCGGACCGGATTTTCTCGGTCGCCCGCGAGACCATCGAGCCGGTGGTGTTCGAGTTTCTGGAGCGGTACTCGGCCTAGATCGTGAATCGGGAGTCGGGGCGCCGGCCACTGTCAACCGTCAACCGTTCTCTCCCGGCAACCGAAGCTAGCGAGCCACCAGCGTCGCGTCGTCCAAGGCTTTCGGAGGCGCGACCGCGGTGAGCGAGCGGCTCACGACGACGAGCGTCACGTCATCCGACAGCGGCGTGTCGCCCACGTGTTCCTGCACCACGTCATCGATCGTCTTCGTGAGGTCATCGGCAGACGCGCCGTGGAGCTGCGAGAGGCGCTGCGCGAAACGGGCGCCGACAAGCTCCTCGCCGTACATGTTCTCCGCTTCCGACAATCCGTCGGTGAACAGCACGAGTGAATCACCCGGCTCCAGGGTCAACGTGCGATTCGTGTACTCCGCGCGATGGACGACGCCGAGGAGAAGGTCGGTCTCGGCGAGCTCGTCGACGGTGGTGTTGCGCACCCAGAGCGGCGGCGTGTGTCCCGCGTTCGCATATTCGACGACGCCCGTCTTCGTGTCGAGCCGCCCGAGAAAAAGCGTCACGAACTTCGACTGCGGGAGCGTTTCCTTCAGCGCTTCGTTGAGCAGCTCGAGCAGTTGTGCGGGCGGCAGATCGCTCTTGCAGAAGATCCGGAAGGATGCCTGCAGGCCCGCCATCATCAGTCCGGCTGTCACGCCCTTGCCGCTGACGTCGGCGATCGTGAAGTAGATCCGCCCATCAGGCCGCGAGACGAAGTCGTAGTAGTCGCCGCTCACGGTCCGGCACGGATGGTTCGCGCTGGCAAACGTGAATCCCGCAATCCCCTCCGGCGGCGGCGGCAGGAGCCTTCGCTGAATGACCGAAGCGGTCTTCAGCTCCTCGTCGAGGATGCGCTTCTGGATCGCGTCTTCGCGCAGTCGCGTCGTCTCCAGCTTGATGGCGGCGAAGCGCGCGATCTGCGCAACGAGTCGCACGTCTTCTTCGGAGATCGCGCGCGCGCTCAGCCGATAGTCGACGTACAACACTCCGACCACTGCATCGCCGATCAGCATCGGTGCGCACAGGATGGATCGAATGCCCTGCGTCATGATCGACGCCTGCTGGCTCAGCTTTTCGTCCGCACCGACGTCCATGAATGCCAGCGCACGTTTCTCGTGCACCACATTCGCCAGCACCGTGCGGCTGATCCGCACCTCGGACGTGTCGCTCCTGTCCTGACGCCGTACTTCGACCGTACCAAACGACTCGCCGTCGGCGGCGAGAATGCCGATCGCGGCCCGCGACGCTTTGGTGTGCAGCAGCACGCGCTCGGCGATGAAGCCGAACAGCTCATCCATCGGCTTGTCCTCGATCAACTCTGCCGCCAGCTGATTGAGGGTCTGCAGTTTCTCGAGGTCGCCCGTGTCGTAGCCGCGCCGCGCGAGCTCGTTCATGGGAAGCGAGATCGTCATGCGCGGCGCGGTCTCGGCGATCGCCATCACCCGATCGGTGTTGTGCTCCGAGGTCTCGAAGAGGATCTCGGTGTCGCCGATGCGGATGCGGTCTCCCGATCGCAGCACGCGGTCGTGATCGAGCCGCACACCGTTCAGAAACGTGCCGTTCGCGCTCCCGCAGTCACGAAGGACCCAATCCCCCTTCGCCACAACGATCTCCGCGTGTTTGCGCGAGAGATATCGATCCTTGATCGGGATCGTGCATTCCGACGCCCGGCCGATCGAGACGGCATCGCCGGTCAGCGGTTGCCGGAACGCCTGAATCGAAGGCGATTGAATCGTGACCTCGGCCTTGGGGAGCATTGGATTACGCTTAGTGTAGTGGACTCCGACCCCTATTTTCTCGAGATCGAGGCGCACTTTTCTGTGCGCCGCAACACACTGTTCATCCTCTCCGCAAAGGATTGGATCCTCATGAAAAAGTGGCGCGACGACGGCGTACCCCTGCCGATCGTCATCGAAGCCATCGACTCCGTTTTTGAGAAAAACGAGACCAGCGGCCGACGGAAAGTGATCTCAAGCCTGTCGTACTGCCGCCACGCGGTGAAGGAACTGTGGGACGAGCGGAAGGACTTGTTCGTCGGCGGCGAAACGGGAACGACGCCGGAGACTTCGCCGGCCGCCATACTCGAATCGCTGGCCGGGAAGCTGGAGGCGATCAGCGTCGCCGCGCCGTTCGGCGATCGTGTTCGCACGCTCATCTCGGAAAAGAGCGTTCCGAAAATCGAGGAGCGGCTCATCGAGCTGGAACGCGAGATGTTCGAGGCGATCGCCGGCAACGTGGCCGACCTTCGACACGAAGTCGCGTCTGGCCTCGGCGACACCTCGAAGCTCGACGAGAAGACGCGGGCACGAACGGAAGAAGCCAATCTCCGGCGTCTGATCCGCGAGCGTTACGGCCTGCCGCGCTTGACGCTGTTCGCGTGAGCGTTCGCCCGCGAAGTAAGGCGGCAAAGGCCGTAGAAACCGTAGATGGGTTTCGTGCTACCCGTCTCTACGGCCTTACAGCCTTACTCTTTTCTAATGCAAGGCCCGATCGACCTGATCGAGCAACGCCGAGGCCGTCCGTCCGCTCACGGACACTTCTTCACCGATGGTGGCTGGATCATCGATTCCGCATGCGGCCAGGATTTTCGCCGCATCGTTTCCGTGAGCGCAGGATGCGCCGCGGATCGCGAGCACACGTGACGCAGTGCGCGCGAGCGACGAGGCGTTCACGGTGGTGAACGGATTGACCCGGCGCGTGATCGGATCGACCGGGAAGATGCCGAGGGCGATGGCGCGAATGAGTTCGTCGCGTCCGGGCACCTCGCCGATGTCGGTCGCGATCGGAGGTGCCGGAACGTCCTGCGCGAAGCGAATGGCCGTCACCTTCCAGTAGAGCAGCACGGCGAGATCGGCGCGGGTGATCGTCTCCGACTCCACCGCTCGCACATACTGCGAAGGCATATTCGCCTCGGCGAACTGCTGCTTGATCTCCGAGAGACGGCGCGCGAAGTGGCCGTCGGGATCGCGACGCGTGAGCCGCTCGTAACGGTTGATGGCTTGTTGATAGCGGCCTTTGCCCACGTCGATCTCCGCGAGCGACTCCTGCACTTCCGGACGATCGGCGTCCGTCGAATTGACCAGGGGATCGAGCTCGCGGCGCGCTTCGTCGTAGTGCTGCTGCGCGACGAGTTTCTGCGCGAGGAGGACGCGCGCGGCGCTCGCCGTGGGATTGATGACGAGCGCTTCCCGAAGAAGGCGGATGGCGTCCGCGTCGCGCGCCGTAAGCGCGGCGCTGTAGAGCTGATCGAAGACGCGAGTCTGTAATTCGGCGGCGCGCTCGGCCGCAGTCGGTGGAGCGTTCGGTTGCGCGGCGATCGCGCGGTAGCGGTCGTAAGCGCTCCGCACCTGGTTCTGCGCGAGGTCGATCTCCGCCAGGTACACGTTCGCCGCGGTGTATTGCGGGTATCGGTCGACGAGCGCCACGACGATGGCTCGGGCCTCGTCGAGCCGCTTCTCGCGGATCGCGATCGCCGCGGTCGCGAGATGCGCGGGCGCGAAGTCGCCGTTCTTCGAGAGCACCGCGTCGATGCGTTCGCGCGCCGTGGTGTAGTCGCCGGCGAGAACGTAGCGCCAGGCGCCTTCAAACGTCCGGTCGATCGCCGGTGTCGTAGCAGCGGTCCATCCGGTGCGAGGATCGATGAGAAATCGGGCATCGCCCTGCGGAACGACCACGGGGGGCGGCGGCGCAGCGCAAGCCGCGATCAGGAACGCGACCGCGGCCGGAAACAACATTCGAACTCGAATCAAGCGTTTTCCTCGATCAACTGAACTGCAGCGGCGAAAGCCTTCTCTCCATCTGCCGCATCGATCCAATGCATGTTTCGCTCCGAGCGGAGCCACGTCATTTGCCGTTTCGCATACGCGCGGGTCCGCCGTCGGGTTTCGGCACCAGCTTCGTCCTCGCTCATCTCGCCGGCCAAGACCGCGGCCGCCTCCCGATAGCCGATCGACCCGAATGGGCGGGCCGATCGCGGAAACTTCTGGAGAAGGTCGCGGGTCTCCTCGACGAGCCCGGCACGGTACATCGAGTCGACACGTTCGTCGAGCCTGCGGACAAGCTCCGCGCGGTCGATCGACAGCGCGATCCTCAACGCCGTCAGCTCGTGACTGGTTTCCCGCTCGAACGATGAGATCGGCCGGCCGGCGATCAGCCAGACTTCAAGAGCGCGCTCGATCCGATGGCGGTCCGTCGCCGCAATGCGAGCCGCGCTCGTCGCGTCGACGTGCGCGAGCCATCGGTGAAGCCGCGCGTTGCCATGTCGCTTCTCGCTGATCTTCCGGATCCGCGCGCGGATTGCCGCGTCGCGGGCCGGCATCGCCGGAAGGCCGCCGAGGAGCGCGCGGAGGTAGAAGAACGTGCCGCCGGCGAGGATCGGAGTGCGGATCGCGTCGCAGAGCGGGCGGGCGACGCGCGCGTAGTCCGCGGCGGTGAAGTCCTCGCTCGCGTCGACGATGTCGAACAGATGGTGCGGGATGCGGCGGCGAGTCTCCGGCGACGGTTTGGCGGTGCCGATATCGAACCCGCGGTAGATTTGCAGCGAGTCGTAATTGATGATCTCGCCACCGAAGCGATCGGCGATCCTCTCCGCGATCTCGCTCTTGCCGGCGCCGGTTGGGCCGGCGATGACGACCGGCTTCACCTACGACCGCGTTCGGGTCATGTGCGAGCGATCGTCCTCGCGCTGCAGGACACCGCGCAGATGCTCGCGGCAGTAGATCGCTCCCTTCGGAATGACCGTCCTGCAGACGATGCAGCGGTTCTGCGTCACGACCTTGTGGCCCTTCTCCAGGAGCCTCGTCGCGAATCCGGCGCCGACCATGAGAATGCCGAGGACCAGCGCCTTCTGCAGCATGGCTGTGGCGAAGTACTCCGCGATCGGCAGCCCTTCATACGTCTCGTGGAGAACGTAGAGCGCTACGACGATGAGGATGATCCAAAGCCCGACACGCAGCAGAGTTGACGACATAGTCGATTGGAAACATAGGGTAAGCGCGAGGTCAGGAGGTGTCAATTTCTGAGGACGTCGAGTTCGACGGCCGAACGCCGCTCAGGACGCTGCGCACGAAAGACCCCACTCGACGATCGAGTGGGGCTGTCCGATTCGAGCTCAGTCCTAGCCGCCGGGGGAAAGGGGCTATCGCGTGGGCCCGTCCGCGATCCTAGTACGTCACTTCCCGATGCACAAATAGATGATCGCGTTCGAACTCGATATCGATCGTACCGTTGAGATCGGTTCGGGAGACTGGCACCAACCGGTCGCGGAATGCTCTCAACACTTCGGGATGCGGATGACCGAACAGGTTGTGCCTGCCGCATGAGATGAACGCCAGCCGTGGCGCGATCGCATCGAGCAGGAGCGGCGTCGACGACGTCCGGCTTCCGTGGTGCGCGACCTTGAGGACATCGACGCAGCTGACCCGCCCCGCGAGCTCCGACTCAGCGTCGCGCTCGATGTCACCGGTCAGCAGCGCGACGCGCTTTCCGATCTTCACTCGCAGAACGACCGAGCTGTTGTTCTCCGGAGCGCGCCGAAACGTTCGATCCGCGGTGAACGCCTGGATTCCGAGCGTGCCAGCCGCCATTCGATCTCCGTCGCGAACGAGATGAACCGGCACTCTCTCCGCGGCTGCGGTCTCGAGAAGATCGATGGCGCAATCGCCGGTGAAGCGACGCGGGGAGATCCAGAGCTCGCGCGCGTCGAGTCGTGAAAGCACGGCGGACAAACCTCCGCAGTGATCGGGATGCGCGTGCGTCAGGATGACCGCGTCGAGGCGGTGAACGCCGCGATCGGCCAGCAGCGGAATCAGCCGCGAGGGCGACGGGCCGCCGTCGATCAGAATCGCGTGTCCCGGCGTGCGCAGAAGAATCGCGTCGCCCTGACCGACGTCGAGAATCGTGATCGTCGGCCGGTCGACGTCGTGCATGCCGATGGCGACCGCGGAGCAAATGATCGCCGATGAAAAGCCGAGGATTGCCAGAGCGCGCGTTCGACCGCGAAGGAGTGCGATCGTCGCGAGGCACCCGAGTAGACCGAGCGCGAAAAAGACCGGAGACGGCGCGGCGAAGGAGCCTGCAAAGCGCGCGCTTCCGTCGTTGAGACGCATCGAGATCGCGTGAAGGAGACCGATGCAACGCAGGAGGGCGGCGCACGGGAATGCGCACGTCAACGCGGACACGAAGAGCATCGCCGAGATCACCGGCGTGAGGATCAGCGTCGCGATCGAACCGCCCAACGCAACCTGATGAAAGTGAAAGAGCGTCATCCCGGTGACGACGCACTCCACACAGATCGCGTACACCACCCAGCGCGCGCGCCGCATTGAAAGCGGCTTCGCCACGAAGAGAAGAGCGCCGGCGCCGCCATACGTGAGCTGGAACGCGGCATCGGTTACGTCGTGCGGCGCGATGATCAGGCGCAAGAGCGCCGCCACGCACCAGAGATTCTCGAGCGTCGTCGGCCGATGCAGCAGCCGCGAGGTCGCATAGAGCCCGATGCCGATCGACGCGCGCGCCACCGATGCGTTGCCCCCGATGAACAGCGGCGCGGCGATGGAGAAGATCAGCAGCGACCAGTCCGATGCCCTGGGCGAGTGAAACCATCGAAGCAGCGCTGCAAGAGCGCCGGCGGCGAGCGCGATCTGCAAACCGGAGAAAACCAGGAGGTGATACGTCCCTGCGCGTTTGTATCCATCGCGCACGTCGCTTTCCAACCGTTCTCCGCGACCGAGCGCCAGCGCCTCCACCAGCGCGACTTCGGTGGGATACGCCGTCGCGAACGGCCGCAAACGATTGGCCAGGGCGCGGTTCCATGTCGAGGGCGCGAGGAGTGACGCCCGACCCACATATCGCAGCAGTCGCGGCGACTTGACGATCAGTGTCAGCTCGTCGCGCTCGTTCGCGCGCAGAAATCCCTCCGCGACCACGCGATCCTGAAGATCGATGGTGCGGGGAACGAAACGCGTGATGATCATCAACGGTTGCTCGACGACGCGCTCGCCGAGTCGAAAGCGAGCGACGCGGAGGGTGGAGACGGCACCGCGACGCATCCAGTCGCGATCGATTGCCGCGTTCACCACCACGAAGCGTTCGTTGGCGATGGCGGCAATGACACGCGCATCCGCGAGCGCAACGGATCGTGCGTGAACCGCGCATACGATCCCGGTAGCGAGTGCGAACGAGACGATCGCGACGCGGGTGCGTCGCAGCATGAGGAGAAGAATCGCCACCAGCGCGAAGCCGGCCGCGTCGCGCCACGACGACGCGAAAAGCAGTCCGGTCACCAGCGCGATCAGTGGAAATGCGGCGGGTGCGTCACTCTGCACGCTCGAACGTAGCGAGCGTCTCTACGTGATGCGTGTTGGGGAAAAGGTCGAGGAGGTCCAGCGTGGCGAGGCGCCAGCCCGACGCGATCAGCCGGCTCGCGTCCCGGGAAAAGGTTACCGGATCGCAGGCCAGGAAACAAATCATCTCGCGCGCTTTCAGGGCGATGGCGTCGATGACGCCGCGCCGCACGCCCGCGCGCGGCGGATCGAGGAAGATGAAGTCGGCCTCGGCGATCTCCAATTCTTCGACCGCGGCGTTGAAGAGATCGACGTTCGGCGGCACGTTGCGCACCGCACACTCGAGCGAGGCCCGGGAGCCTTCGACGGCGATCACGCGCGAGAAGATCGACGCCAGCGGCACCGTGAAGTAACCAACGCCGGCGTAAAGATCGATCGCCAGTTCTTTCTTTTTCGTTCGCGCCGCATGTCCGCGCACGAGCCGCAACATCGTCTGCAGCATGTGGCGATTGACCTGGAAAAACGCGTCGGTCGTGACGTCGTAGCCGTCGATGACCATCTCGCCGCTTTCGATGAGACGGCCATTCACTTCCCAGATCGAAGTCGAAGGCCAGTTTTCTGGCGAGGAAGTGTGGGGCCAGCCCTCTGGCTGGCCGGCCAGCCGGAGGGCTGGCCCCACACCTTGCTCCGCAACTGGCGCACCGAACACTCTCGCGGTCTCCAGGCCGACGACTTCGCACTCGCGGGCAAGCGGGACCACTCGATTGGATCGCATGGCGTAGAAACCGATCGCGTCGCCGTCGCGGTGCAGGCGGCTTCGCAACCGGTAGTTGAGCGGCGACGGATGAATCGCGATTGGCGGATGCTCGCGAATCTTCCCGATGCGCCGCAACGATTCACTCAGAATGCGCTGCTTCGCGTCGAGCTGGGCGTCGAGTCGCAGCGCCGTCCAGTCGCACCCTCCGCACTCTTCGGCAATGGGACACGGCATCGCGCGCCGCAGCGCACTCGGCGTCACGACGCGAACCAGATCGGCACGCGCGAATCCCTTCTTCGCTTCGGTGATGCGAACGATCGCCACGTCGCCGGGGTACACGTTCGCCGCGAAGATCGGGAAGCCGTCGATCTTCGCGATCGCTGCGCCGCCCGCGACGAGCTCGGCGGGCGCAATGGTGATTTCATCCCCGATCTGGTACAAATTCGCCCCCCATGAAGGTCCATGAGTATCAAGCAAAAGAGATTCTCCGCCGCTACGGAGTTCCCACACCGCGCGGCATCGTCGTCGAAAAATCAGAGGATGCCAAGAAGGCGGCGAACGAGTTAGGCGGCCGCGTCGTCGTCAAGTCGCAGATCCACGCTGGCGGCCGCGGCAAAGGCGGCGGCGTCAAGCTGGCCAGGAACGCGGACGAAGCCGTCGATCTGACGAAGAAGATGATCGGCATGACGCTGGTTACGCATCAGACGGGTCCCGATGGACGCGTGGTGCACAAGGTTCTCATCGAAGAAGCCCTCAACATCGACCGCGAGCTCTACCTCGGCATCACCCTCGACCGCCGCCTCGGCATGCCCGTCATCATGGCGTCGAAGCAGGGCGGCATGGAAATCGAGGAAGTGGCGGCGAAGGATTCGAAAGCGATTCACCGCCAGGCGATCGACGCCGTTCTCGGCGTGCAGCCGTTCCAGGCGCGCGCGGTGGCGTACGCGCTCGGCCTGGAAGGCGACGCGTACAAGAAATGCGTGAGCTTCGTCCAGAAGCTGATGCGCGCGTACGTCGAGACCGATGCCTCGCTCATCGAGATCAATCCGCTGCTGGTGACAAAGGAAGGCGACGTCCTGGCGCTCGACTGCAAGATGACGTTCGACGACAACGCCATGTTTCGCCACAAGGACTTCGCGGCCATGCGCGACCTCAACGAGGAGGATCCGCTCGAAGTCGAGGCCTCGAAGTTCGGCCTCAACTACATCAAGCTCGATGGCAATGTCGGCTGCATGGTGAACGGCGCCGGACTGGCCATGGCCACGATGGACATCATCAAGCTCGCAGGCGGACAGCCGGCGAACTTCCTGGACGTGGGCGGCGGCGCCAGCGCCGAGCAGGTCAAAAACGCTTTTCGTATCATTTTAAGTGACAAGAATGTGAAAGCTATTCTCATCAATATTTTCGGCGGAATCATGCGCGGCGATCGCATCGCCGAGGGGGTGGTGAGCGCCGCGCGTGAGATCGGGCTTCCGGTGCCCGTCGTCGTCCGGCTGGAAGGCACGAACGTCGAGCTGGGGAAGGAAATCCTGGCGAAGTCCGGCCTTCCTCTAATTACAGCGGATGGGATGGCTGATGCGGCTGAAAAAGTCGTGGCGGCAGTGAAGGGGCGCGCGTAATGGCAATCTGGGCTGACAAGAACACGCGCGTCATCGTGCAGGGCATCACCGGAAAAGAAGGATCGTTCCACGCGATCCAGTGCCGCGACTACGGGACGAAAGTCGTCGGCGGCGTCACTCCCGGCAAAGGCGGAACGACGCACGAAGGCTTCGCCGTCTTCAACACCGTCGCCGAAGCGCGCGAGAAAGAGCAGGCGAACTGTTCGCTGATCTTCGTGCCGCCGCCGTTCGCCGCGGACGCAATCATGGAATCCGCCGACGCCGGCATCGAGCTGATCATCTGCATCACCGAGGGCATTCCGGTGAATGACATGACGAAGGCGCACGACTTCCTCAAGAAGCACGGCACGCGCTCGCGACTCATCGGACCGAATTGTCCGGGCATCATCACGCCCGGTCAGGCGAAGATCGGCATCATGCCGGGACATATTCACAAGCCGGGGCCGATCGGCATCGTCTCGCGATCGGGAACGCTCACCTACGAAGCGGTCGGCCAGCTTTCGAAACGCGGCATCGGTCAGTCGACCGCCGTCGGCATCGGCGGCGACCCGCTGCCGGGCACCAGCCACATCGACTGCCTCGCTGCGTTCGAGAAGGATCCGCAGACCGAGGCGATCATCATGATCGGCGAGATCGGCGGGACGGCGGAAGAAGAGGCGGCAGCGTTCGTCAAGGCGAACGTGAAGAAGCCCGTCGTCGCATTCATTGCCGGACAGACCGCGCCGCCGGGACGCCGCATGGGGCACGCCGGCGCGATCATCAGCGGCGGACCCGGACCGGCCGAAGAGAAAATGAAAGCGCTGCAGGCCGCGGGCATTCACGTCGTGAAGTCGCCTGCCGACATGGGATCCAAGCTCGAAGAGGTCTGGAAACGCTAACTTTACGAGCCGCCCGCCCACACCGGTTCCTCGCTACGCTCGGAATGACACTCAAGACCTCGTTGTCATCCCGAGCGGGGACCGGTGTGGGCGGGTGGCTCGATGAACCTGACCGACCATGAAACCGTTCCACCTCACGCTCGCCACGCCGGTGCAGTTGCTCGTTCTGATCGGCGGCGGCGAGTTCTCGTTCGGCGAGACGCGTGCGGTCGATGAGTTCCTGATCGCGCACATGCCGCCCGACCGCCGCACAATCGCGTTTCTCCCCACCGCTTCCGGTTCGGCGGAGTACGCGACGCACATCGGCGCCTACTTCAAGAAGATCGATCCCTCGGTCGAGACGGTGAACGTGCCGATCTATCGCGGACGCGACACCCGTCGACAGAAGAGCCTCAACGCGATCCTCGCCGCGGGGATGGTCTACATCGGCGGCGGAGTGGCGCATAACCTCCTCGACACGGTGCGGGAGTCGCCGACCGAGGCGGCGCTGCGCGAGGCGGCGGCGAACGGAGTGGTGATCGCCGCGATCGGCGCTTCCGCTTCTGCGTTCGGCGCCCGCGGCCTCGGCTGGCTCACGGAGACGGTGGTCGAGGCGGGATTCGACGCCAACGACGACGAGCCCTTGCGCCGGCTGATGTCGATGCCCGACGTGAACCTCGGCATCGGCATTCCGCCCGGCACCGCGCTCACGATTCGCGGCGACGGAACCACCGAAATCGCCGGAGACGGCCGGATCGCGGTCTTCCGGAAACCGACGGGCCTGTAAGTTGCTATCTTTCCTTCGCCCGGAGGCCTTCCATCGCAACCGTAGACGAGAAATCAACCGTTGAGAAAGACGTCACGATCGACGAGTTGATCCGCCTTTTTGGCGTGCTGTCGCACGACCTCAAATCGCCGATCTTCTCCATCGACGGCTTCTCCGACCTTCTCCTCGGCGACTACAGCGACAAGCTCGACGAAGATGGACAGGACTTCCTCCGCCGCATCCGCTCGAGCGCGCAGCAGATGAAGAAGGTGCTCGACGAGATGTCGCGCATGGTGAAGCTGCTGGCCCGTCCCAATGCCGCGCGGCCGACACCGTTGCGCGAAGTCATCGAGGAAGTGCTGCTCAAATACAACTACCTGGTCGAAGACGGCGGCGTGAAGGTCGAGGTCCCTGCGGAGTTGCCGACGGTCAACGTCGATCCGGAAAAGACGCGAGAGGCGATCGGCGCGCTCGTTTCCAATGCGCTCTTCTTCAACGACCGGCCGAAGGGCGAACGCATGATCTCCATCGCGATCAACCCTGATCCTCTCGGGTATCGCCTCTGCGTGCGCGACAACGGCATCGGAATCGATCCACGCTACGCGGCACAGATCTTCGATCTCGGTCTCAAGCTGGACAAGTCACGCGGTGGCGGACCGGGGTACGGTCTCTATCTGGCGAAGCGCGTCGCGGAAAGCTACGGCGGCGCGATCAACGTCGAAACGGCGCTCAACCAGGGCAGCACGTTCTGCATGACGCTACCAGGCTAGCGGCTTTCTTCGGCGAACGCCGGCTTCCAGCCCGCCACCCCGGGCGAATGAGGCTAAGTTAAATCTCTTCAATAATTTCGAAAACGTCGATGTTGGTCCTTCCCTTGCAAAATCACTGTGTCACGAGGGAGGAACACAATGGCTGAGCTGAAAACTAGCAGACCCTTCCAAGAGAGATTCCTTGATGGGTTCGACCGGTCGCAGCTGCGCCAGGAAGTCCTGAAAGTGAACCCCTCGAAGTGGTCGAGCTCGCTCCGCCGAAAATACGCCTCCTGGGCCCTCGGTGGCGCACTCGCGCTCGGCGGCATCGGCGTTCCTCTCAAGGTCGGGAACATGCTCCACTCCGCCGACGCGCGTCGCGAACCGGCAGACACGACCGACATCGCAGGCGACATCCAGACCGCGAAGAACATTGCGGATCAGGTCGCTGGCGGCGTTACCGGCGCGGTGAAGACCGTCGCGACGACGGCCGCTACCGCACCCGCTCAGGTTGCTCAACGGATGGCGAACGATATGGTCCAGGCGCCGTCCACAGTGGTGAAGGCCGCAGAAACGGTTCGGGAAGCGTTCTTCCAGAAAGAAGTTCCGTTCGGCTCGATCATCTACAGCGAGGCGCGGAAGAATGATTTGCCGCCCGAGCTCGTGGCAGCGGTCGTTCATACCGAATCGAAGTTCATCCCCACCGCGCGCTCGCAGGCGGGCGCCGTCGGCCTGATGCAGCTGGTTCCGAAAACGGGCCACTGGCTCGGCGCGAAAGATCTCACCAACCCGACGCAGAACATCCAGGCCGGAGCAAAGTATCTCCGCTACCTGACCAACCGTTTCGGCGGCGATACGCAGAAGGCAATCGCGGCGTACAACGCCGGCGAAGGCAACGTCCGCCGCTTCGGCGGTGTGCCGCCTTTCAAGGAAACGCGCCAGTACGTGCAGCGAGTCTCGAGCTTCCAACAGGATCTCGGCGCGCGACTGGTGAGTCACATCGCGGACGCCAGCCCCGCTCCGGGCCTGTAGTCGACGCCCCGTTGGGGAAGCTCTGCGCAAGTAACTTTGCAAGGCACTGACAGGGCTTCACGTCGGGATGACATTCACGGGGCAACGCGGAACGGCCTGCTTCGCAACGCGGCCCGCCCGAAATGCAGATCTGCTGCTTGTCGGGGCACGGTTCGGAAGCTAGATCCAGTCGTTCATCTTCGTCAGCAACTGATCGATGGACAGCAACCTCTCGGTGCCATCGGAGTCGCGACGAAAGATCGCGTGGTACCAGCCCTTCATCCCGATCGGGCGGTAGATCTCGTTCCCAAACCTCAGCCTTCCGCCGGAAACGAGCTTCAGAAATACCTGCTCGTAAGCGGAGCGCGTGAGGCGTCGATCCGGGAACGGAATCGCGTAGTGATTCCTGCGGCGCTCGTTTCGTTTGCGCCGATTGGATGCCTTCGCCTTCGGCAAGAGCGCAGGGGTCCGGCGCTCGATGTAGTCCTCCGGCCTCGCCGGTATCAGCGCACCCGGTCGATCGCCACGCCGCCGAGCGATCGGGCGAGCGGTGGGGTCGGGAAGGAGAGAGAGATCTTTCGGATCCACGGCCTTCGGCGTGCTCACCGACCCGAGCTCGTTGAGGTGCCGCCGGCGCGCGGTCCGACGGTCGATCACGTATTGATCGATCGTCGCCACATGGAAGGCATCATGACCCGGCCGCAGAAGACCCATCTCCGTGTCGTAGTTCTTCAGCTCATGAATCACGGTGCCCCAGCGGCAGAGATTGCCCACGTCTTCGTATGCGGTCGGCCGGTCGATCAGTTCCAGCAGCGACGCGGCACGCCCTTCCAGTACAGCGAAGAGCAGACGGAAGCTGAATGGATCGGAGTACTTCCGGATCGTGCGCCGGAAATACCATGCAGTTTCTCTCGCCATCTGCCGCAGCGACATCATGTCGCCATGCTGCGTTCGCCAGATCGGCAGGTTGATGTCCGAAGTGTACGGGCTCTGCTGATAGTGGAAGTCTTTGGTCAGCCATCCCTTGCGGGTGGTGTGTTTTCCTGGAACGACGCCGGCGATCACCGGAATCGGCAGCTTCTGCAGAATGGACAGGTCGTACGTGGGCCAGGAAATCACTTCCCGAACGATCCCCACAATGAGTGTAGCGGCCGCGACCATGAGCCCCGGATCAGGCGTGAAGTCGACGGTGATCTCGATCCGCTGGCCACGCGGCCGGACGCCGACACCCGTCGACCGCCGGTTGGACGCGACCACCATCACCGGAACGGGCAGCAGATACGCGAGCAGCAGCGCTAACGTTTTTTCGTTGCGAGTCTTCGTTTGCTGCGAGCGCGGCATCTCGTAGGAAATGTTGTAGTGCGTGCTGTACGCCTTCAGCCGGACCGTGTGATCGTTTTCGTGGCCCCATTTCGTGAGCTGTTCGCGTACGAAGCCGATCTGTTCCCACAGGTTGCGAACCATCCTGGCCGTGCTGTTCGGCGCGAGCTCGATGACCGGTGTCACGACCTCGATGACGCCGCGATCGAAATACACGGCCCCGCCGGTCGGAAGCTGGAGGGATGATTTCTCGCGCGGCAGGAGCGGGCGATCGATGAAGGCGCTGGGGTGTTTCCAGAACGGCTTCGGGTCGATCTCGACCTCGTCCAGCCACACGTTGAACTCCGACTCCATGCCGATTACCGGCATGTCGAGCGTGGCCCTCGGGCGTCCAAGCTCTCTGTAAAACGGGCTGTGTTTTGAATACGGCATTTGCTGATACCGGCGACCGGATGGATCTGAACTGCAGAGTCACCCTAAGCAAATGGCAGGCCCGACGAAAATGTCCGGAAAAGTGCTATTGGGAACAGTTTTTATTCGGATTTGTCGGTTCCGGTCGCGGCCAGCGGAGTCTGCAGTCTCCGCTCCCGGCGGCGCCGTTCTTCGAAGGCGAAACGGGGACGGTTTTCCTGCGGAACTTCCATCCGGTCTTCGCTGATCTCGCGCGGGACCACCGTGACGTAGCCCAAGTCGATGTGAACGTGATCATCCACGCTCTCGCCTGTGACGTGACCGTACGGCATGGTCCCCACGTCGTCGCTCAGATCCTCGGCCAGGTCGTTGTACTTGTCGATCGCGTCCTTCGTCTTGAGGATGTTGTTCCCGATCCGGTAGATGTCGGCAGCCGTGCCCCACATGTGTGGCGTTCCGTTGAGACCCATCTTGTGTGAAGGAGATCGATATCCGCCGTTGACCGCGATGTGAACGGAGGCCCCGGCGGCGGACCGGAACTCCTCGAGGAAAAACGCCAGGAGGCGCACGGCGCACGGTAGGTACAGCGGAAACTGCTGCAGCCGCGCCGCCTCGCGCAGATCGACGAGAATGAACTCGTTGAG
Source organism: Thermoanaerobaculia bacterium (assembly GCA_038230775.1). Lineage (GTDB taxonomy): Bacteria > Acidobacteriota > Thermoanaerobaculia > Gp7-AA8 > Gp7-AA8 > JBBRMQ01. The sequence goes on along the minus strand of JBBRMQ010000005.1, from coordinate 26,118 downwards.
GCCGAAGTGCTGCGTGAGGCGAATCTTCCTGGCCTCCTCGTGCGAGGGAACCTCGTAGAAATAGCGCGGCAGACGATGCCGCCGCCCGAGAGCGTCCTTCACCATCTCACCCGGCTTCAACAACGATCGCAACTCGTCGTCGAGGTCGAAGGCATCGACGACTTTGATGGTCTGCTTCTCACTACTCATAGATCATTCCGGCGAGCGTCGCGTAGATATCGCGCGACACGTCCGCGACCGCGGTTCCTCTCCCCGCTTCCGCGGGAAATTGCGTGAGAATGACCAGCACGTACGGTTTGCGACCCTCGAGAAACACGATACCCGCATCGTGGTGCACGGTCGAGATGTTCCCCGTCTTGTGCGCCACCCGCGTGGCCTTCGGCAATCCCGCTGGAATGCCGCTGCGGTACTGCTGCTCGAGCATGATCTTCAACATCTCGTCGCTCGATTCCTTCGAATACGCGCGCCCGTCGGCGATGAGCCGGAGCAGTTTCAACAGTCCGTTTGCGGTCACTTCGTTGTTCAATCCCGCGCCGAACGCGGCCTGATCTTCGACACCGCGCAGCACGCGCATGCCGTCGATCTCGAGCTCATCGAGTGCGGCCTGCACGGTCTGGATGCCGACCACATCGACGAGAAGATTCGTCGCCAGATTGCTCGACTTCGTAATCATCCAGTACGCCAGCTCGCGCACGCTCAGCGTCTTGCCGAGGTGACCGTAGACGTCGGGGTCGGCGTCGCGGCCGAGGTCCAGCATGAACGGCTCCTGGTTGACGATGGAAGTGAACCGGTTGCGCACGTGGACCGCCGCGTCGAGCGTCAGCTCATGGCGTTCGATCTGGCGGAAGACGCCGAGGAGAACGGCGAGCTTCATGGTGGAGGCGGCGTGGAAATAGTGATCGCCGTTGAACGACCACTGGATGGTCGTCTCCGCATCGAAGAAGGCGATGCCGAGGTTTTCGAGATCGTGCTCTTTTTTGATTTTGAGGACGTTACGATACAGGGACACTTCCGCCGCGGCGACGGATTCGTTCGCCGGCGCAACCGGAAGTTTCTCGCGAGCAGCCGTGGCTTTCATTGGTCGAAGAATGGTACTGAATCCCGGAGCGCCTTTGTTGCAAGTGTGGGGCCTTGCCCTCGTTCTGGGCTCCGCGATGGATGCAACCGCCGCCTGCAGGAGCGCCGCGCTCGACTTCACGACGCGCGACATGTCGCTGGAGCTCGGCGAATACGGGACGATGTTTCGCGAGGCATCGCTGCCCGAGTGCCAGACCGTCGTCCGCGACCAGCTCCTGCGCAAACTACGCCTTTCCCTCGGCGAAACGGCGCGTCTCGATCCGGTTCTCGGGCGGCGCGTACGCACATTCGAACGATGGCTGGCAGGCGCCAACATCGGCCTGGCGATTCCGACGGTCATGCAGCTCAACGGAGCGGCGATCGGCGACGCGCAGCTCGATCAGGCCGTCCGCGCCACAATCGCTGTGTACCGATTCAACATCGATCCGGCGTGCGGAACGAATCTCCTCAACGAGTGCATGGACGACTTCACGCAGGCGGCCGTCGCGTATGCGTGGTCGGCGGCGTACACCCGCGATCCTGCGCTCGCGGCCGTAGCACGCGCAGCAATTCACGATGCGCTCGCGCCGGAACATCACGTGTGCAAGACGCTCGTCGATGCGATGCCGCAGCGATGCGATCTCGCGATGTCGGATGAGGTCATCAGCTTCAATCACGGCTTCGAGAATGTCGCCTACGGCCTCGGCCTGATGACGTCGATCTCCAGCGCGGCGATCGCGCTCGACGAAGCAGGATCTCCGCTGATGCCGACCGAAGACGAGTCGCGGATCGCATGGGGTCTTTTCCGCGAAGGGCAGCGACGAACACTCACGGACGGCTCCGCTTTCCGATCCGATTGCTATCGCGTGGCCGGCCTCGAATTGAAATCCGACTCGCCGTGCGCGGATGCCGATTATCTGCCGCGGATGTTTCCGGTGCGCACGTTGTACGAGCGCCTTTTCCACAACGCGCCGAATGAGGAGCCGTATCGCTTCGATGAGTTCGATCCGGCGCTTTTCCGCACGGTGTTCATCAACGACGGCCGTTTCGCCGTCTACGTCGAACTGGGCAAGGAGTGGTGGCTCGTGCGGCCGCGCCTCGATCGATATGAGGGCGCGCCACTTCGCGCCCGCGCGGTGAGGCACTAGTTTTTCTTGGACCATGCACGCTAATTTGGTCCAAGCAGCCTCAGTGTGAGGACCGGCTTCAGCCGGTCGGTCGTGACCGGCTGTAGCCGGTCCTCACACAGAAACAACAGCCCTCGCGATGTGGTGCGCCACCACACTACGGGATCGCGACGATCGTGATGCCGTCGCGCGCGTAGACCACGCTGCCGGTCTTCGCGGGCGCTTCTAGCGGGACGCCACGCCCGAAATACACATGCGTCATCCCGAGCCGTTTCGCCTCCGTAAGCGTGGCGCGGGTCATGAACGGATACTCATCGCGCCATCGCGCGAGAAACAGCTCCATTCTTCCGTAGGACCCGCTCCATCCGTAGAGGCTCGGCGGAGGCATCGATCGGCGATCGGCGAGGACCGAGCTCCAGTACGCGCCGTCGACGCCGATGAACGCGCCGCCATACCACGGCTGCACGCGGCCCGCGATCGCCGACGATGCGGGGGTCGAAGTGCTCAACCAGCGCAACGCGGCGACATCGGCATCGTTCGCGATGATCGTCGCCGGATTGATCACGTCGCTCAGCGTCATCACTCCGATCACACAACACACAAGGACGATGACCGGCAGCGCGACGCGATGCATGCGGGCGGTCACCCAGGCGATCAACGCTCCCGCGGCAATGCAAACCGGGACGAACGCGGTGATCGCCGCCGACGTGTTGGTCGCGAATTGCAGATGGGTCGTGTTCACGAGCAGAAGCGTGACGGCGCACCACGTGGCAAGGACCGAGAAGACGAACAGCAGCGGGCGCGTCCGGCGGCGTTTGGTCGCCACAGCGAGAATCGCGAGCCACCAGACGCCGGAGACCACGCGCGCGACCACAGGCAGCGGTCCGATGTTCGCGATTCCGGTCAGCCCCGCCGTCGCCAGGCTCAACAACTCCGCGGCGTGCGGCACCCACAGCAGATTGGCGCGAACGTCGGCCGGCGAAGTCCAGCGTGGATCGGCGTCCGACGGCGCGAGAGCGGTCGGGGCGACGTGGCGCATCGCCACGAACCACGGCACTACGATCAGGCATGCGAGGGCACCGGCGATGAGGATCGCCACGGGCCGTCGCCGTCGCAGCAGGGTTGCTCCGATCAGTACGACTGTGAACGTGACCGCGAAAAACGCAAGCCGGACGTGCACCAGCGCCAGACCCGACGCAACGATCGACATCAGAACCGCACTACGGATTCGTGCGGATCTGGGGCGGCGGGCCCCCAACCCGCCGACGGCGGGCTGAGAGACCGCCGCCCCAGCAAGAGCGATCCACGCCAGAAGAAGGAGCACGCCGGCCAGATGCGTGAAGCGTCCCCACGAAACGTAGTACGCGGGATAGAACGAGACGAGACCAGCGAGCGCGGCGGCAACGACCGCAGCCGTGCGGCTGCGGAGGAGCGAACGGGCGGCCGCGTAGACGAAGAGCGGCGCGACCGCGTTCAAGAATTGACCGAAGGAAAGAATGATGCCCGCAACGGAAAACGGATCGGTCCGTCCTACAAACCAGATGAGGACGGCGGCGACCGCGTGGAAACCCCAGTGATAGAACGCTGTCGCGCCCGGTATGAAGGGGTCATAGGTTTGCGGAACTGTGCCGCGCATGAGAAAGAGCCGCACCAGCATCGTGTGGTGCACCGAATCCACCCAGGGCGGCAGCGCGAGTCCTGTCACGGCGCGCAACCGTGTCCATCCTGTGACGGCTACGACGGCCGCGAGGAGAAACTCATGAATTGTGACCCGGCGCACAAATCGCGGCCGGCTGAATGGAAAAAATGCGACCGCCGCCGCCACGCCCACGATGCCCCAGACCGCGATCGAAGACCACCGCAGCGGCGTATCCGCGGTCCAGAGAAGAAGAATGGGCCAGAACGCGAGTCCTGCCCCCAGTTGAATCGCGATTCTCGTCGCGCGGTCGGCAATCGCCGGAGCGCGAACCAGACGCACGATCGCAGCGCCCGGAAGCCATAGAATCCCCGCTGCGCAAAGCCAGATGTCAACGTTCACGAAGTCTTGTCAACACGGAAGTGAATTTCAAATCAGTCTGTTGCGGAAGCTTAGTTGAATACCTATACTCGACGGAATCGACATAACTCTGGAGGCTCGAATGCTTAGCCGTTGGTGGTCCCGTACGCCCAAAGTGCTCGTTTTCGCTGGTCTGCTCGCCATGGCGTTTGCCGTGTTCGCGGGACGTCCCGCGATCTCGACCGCGACGATCGCAGCCGCTTCAACCGACTTCTATCCCGGTCCTTGCACCAAGGCCCCGACGAATGTCGTCATTCATTATCGCGGTGGCGTATCGGGCTGTACTGACACGAACAACGTCGCGTGCCAGGCCGGTGAAGTCATCGAGTTCACCGCCTCGTCATCGAACTACGCCTTCGCCGTGTGCGACACCTTCACATGGGCGTTCGGCGACGGCACGACCGCCACGACCCTGTGGCCGAGCATCACGCGCCAGTTCACGGGGAACAGCGTCCGCACTGTTCGTCTCAGCGTCGCGAACAGCTTCGCCACGGGCGGCGTCAAAGGGACCACCGTTGATGTTCCGCCTTCGGTTGGCACCTCGTGTGTGGCGGGCAGCAATACGCTCTGCTACGTCAGCAATCGCTACATGGTGACGGTGGACGCGGCGGACAACCCGACCCGCTCGAACAAGACGTCCCTCGGCTCTGCCACGGTCAAGACGGCGGACACCGGCTTCTTCACCCTTCCGTCCCTCGCCGATGCAAGCGACATCCAGGTCGTCGTCAAAGTTCTCGACCTGGGCGGAAAGCCGCTGATGTTCTACGGCGCGCTGACGGATACCGAAGTCTTCATCAACGTGATCGATACGCAGACCAAAGCGGTGTACCGTCTGCACAAGGATCCGGGCGTAACGAATGGCGGCTTCGCACTCGGCGACTCCGGCCAGCTGCCGGTGGAATCGTGCGCCAGCGCGGGAACACCCTCATCGACGACAACCGAGGCACCGAGCACCTGCTCTCCGAGCGCGACGGTGCTTTGCCTGAACAACAATCGCTTCCGCGTCTCGATCCAGCCCACCGATCCGAACACCAAGCAGCCGGTTACAGGCAACAGCGTGGCGCACAACGACACGTTCGGCTTCTTCAACTTCTCGGTGATCACGGGCAACGCGAACAACCTCGAAGCGTTTGCCAAAGTCGTCGGACCCCTGCCGGGAATCGGCTACATCAACTTCTACGGCGGTCTCACGAGCTTCGAATACCGGATCAAATTCACCGACACGGTCAAGGGAACTTCCAAGACCTATCTGAAGCGCGGAACGCCGACGACCAGCGACGCCAACGCGAGCGCCTGCGGCGGTTTCGACACCTTCGCCCAGTAATCAAACTCACATCACGATGAAAGGCCGGTCGATCGACCGGCCTTTTTTGTTTTCAGCGATTGCGCTCGCGGAGATAGCGACCCATCCGCTCGATGCCGACGCCGATCTGCTGCGGCGACGCAGCGTACGAGATGCGCACGAATCCCTCGCCTCGCTTGCCGAACGCGGCGCCCGGAATCACGAGCACTCCGGCGTCAGTGGCCAGCGATTTCGCAAATGGAATCGACTCGCACATTGGAACCGGCACGAACGCGTAGAACGCGCCGGCCGGCGGCGGGATCTTCGCCTCCAGATCGCGCTCGATCGAGAAGAGCGCCGCGTCGCGCTGCGCGCGGAACTCCGTCCGCACGCGCTCGAGCCATGACGCGTTCCAGCTCTCGTTGGTGAGAATCAGCTCCGCCAGTGCTTGCGCGAATACGGACGCACACGTGGCGACATACTGATGCGCCGTGATGATCGGCTTCATCACCGTCTCGCCCGCGAGAATCCAACCCAGTCGCACGCCGGTCATCGAGTGACTCTTCGACATGCCGCCGACGACGATCGCGTTCTTGCTCATCCCGAGCATCGACGCCGGCGATGCGTCGTACCAGATCTCGCGATAGACCTCGTCGCTCACGACGAGCGGCCCCGCGTTCGCGATGCGCTGCAGCGGCTCGCGATCGACGACGGAGCCGAGAGGATTGGACGGCGAGTTGACCACGATCAGCTTCGTCCGCGGCGTGATCTTCTTCAGCAGCGCGTCGACGTCGATCTGCCAATCGGGTGACTCCAGCGGATAGGGAACCGGAGTCGCACCCGCCAGTCTGGCCAGCGTGGCATACGACACGAATCCCGGATCGGGGATCAGCACTTCGTCGCCATCGTCGACATACGCCTGGAAGATCGAGTAGAGCGCTTCCTCGGTTCCCGCGGTGATGCACGCTTCTTCCGGCCGCAACGCGAGCCGTTTGCGCAGCGACATCGCACCGGCGTTTGGCGTGTAGCGCCACGACGTCTCCGTCGCGCGCCGCGCGAGCTCGCGCAGCGTCTCGTCCGGCTCGATGTTCGGTTCGCCGATGCCGAGGTTGATGGAGTCGCTCGTGGCCAGGGCGCTGATCTGGCGGATGAGCGAGAGCTCGATGCCCTGGAGTCGTCTAGCAGGACTGACTGAAGGACTGAGGACTGAGGACTGAGGCCTGAGGTGTTGCGAGGGCTCTTTCACCATCCGTTCCTCACCTCAGTCCTCAGTCGTAAGAGGCTCTGCACAAAGCGCTCATCCGCCCTTCGGGTGAGGGGTTTCTCGCACTTGCGCAGAGCTTTCCTGAAATTCTCAGTCCTCAGTCCTCAGTCCTCAGTCCTCAGTCCTCAGTCCTCAGTCCTATCTAAGTGCCTCTTCCAGCGCGGTCGACGCGTTCGTTCGCTCGTCGCGATACTTCACGATGACGGGCGTGGCGATCTGCAGCTCGTGCTTTTCAGCGAACGCACCTTTGATCGTGCGCGCGCCGGGGACGACGACCGCTCCGAACGGAATCTCCAGTGGCCGCTCCGCGGTGCGCCGGTAGATCTGCCCGCGCACCGTGTCGTACACCGGAGTCGATCCGGTGAGGATGACGCCCGCTCCGATGACGGCCCGGCCGCGGACAATCGTGCCTTCATAGATGCCGCAGTTGCCGCCGACGACGACGTCGTCCTCGATGATCACCGGCAGATTGCCGACCGGTTCGAGTACGCCGCCGATCTGCGCCCCGGCGCTGAGGTGCACGCGTTTGCCGATCTGCGCGCACGAGCCGACGAGCGCGTGCGAGTCGATCATCGTTTCTTCGTCGACGTACGCGCCGACGTTGACGAACGCCGGCGGCATCATCACGACGCCCTTCCCAACGAACGCGCCGCGACGGATCGACGAACCGCCGGGCACCACGCGCACGTTGTCCGCGGTCTTGAATCGCCGCGGCGGAATCGTGTCCTTGTCGATGAAGGAGAGCGCTCTGGAAGCGAATTCCGAGAGAACGCCGAACTTGAACGCGGCGAGTATCCCTTCCTTCACCCAGGCATGCGCCTTCCAGAGCCCATCCGCGTCGCGACTGGCCGCGCGCGTGGCGCCTTTCTCGAGATCGGTAAGGAAGAGTCCGATCGTCTTCACGGCTTCACCGCGGTCGGTGGTCGTCTTCAGTGCAGAAACGCGTTCTTCTGTGGTCGGCACGTTATGCCACCCTCGCCTTCATGCTGGTCAGCCCGCATTCTCGCAGGATCTCCTCCAGCCTCTTTCGATTCGCTTCGGTGATTGGTGCAAGCGGCGGCCGAACCGTATCGTTCGCAAGGATACCGAGCATTTTCATCGCTGTCTTGACCGGGATCGGATTCGACTCGATGAAGTTGCCTGTCATCAGGGGCAGGATGCGGTTGTGGATCTGGCGCGCGCGCGCAAAATCGCCGGCCAGCGCGAACCGCGTCATCTCACTCATCAGATCGGGAATCTCGTTCGCCGCGACCGAGATGATCCCATCGCCGCCGGCCGCCACCAGCGGCAACGTCCACGCGTCGTCGCCGCTGAGGACCAGGAAACCGTCCGCGCGGTCGCGAAGAATGCTCAGGATCTGCTCCATGTTGCCCGACGCTTCCTTCACGCCGATGACGTTTGGAATCTCGCGCGCGATCTGCAGCGTCGTCGCCGCGGTCATGTTCACGCCGGTGCGGCCGGGAACGTTGTACATGATCATCGGAAAGCCGCTCCGCACCTTCTCGATCGCCTCGGCCTGCATTCCGAAGTGCCGCCGCAGCCCGTCAGGCGTTGGCTTGTTGTAGTACGGCGTGATGGTGAGCGCGCCGTCGGCGCCGAGCTCGATGGCGATCTGCGCGAGCTCGATCGCTCGCTGCGTCGAGTTGCTTCCCGCGCCGGCAAGTACAGGCACGCGGCCGTTGGACTGACGGATGGTGATCTCGACCACGCGCCGGTGCTCCTCCGCCGTGAGCGTGGGGTTTTCTCCCGTCGTTCCGCACGGCACGAGGAAGTTCGTCCCCTTCTCGATCTGCCAGTCGATCAGGCGCTGCAGCGCCGTCTCGTCGAGCGCGCCGTCGGTCTTGAATGGCGTCACGAGCGCAACGCCGGTCCCACGAAACTGTTCGCGTGTCTTCATGACATCACCAGCTCATCGAACCTCATGAGCCCTTTCCTGCCTCGAATCATCTCCGCTGCGAGAACGGCGCCGCGCGCGAATCCGTCGCGGCTGCGGGCGCGATGCGTAATTTCGATGAGGTCATCCGGCGAATCGAAGAACAGTCTGTGCAGGCCAAACTCGCTGCCGACGCGCGAGGAGACGATCGGCGGCTTCATCTCCCCCACTTCCGCCGCGATCCGCAGCGCCGTGCCGCTCGGCGCGTCCTTCTTTTGCGCGTGATGCCGCTCCTCGATCCCCGCGGCGTATTCCGGAAATCGAGCGAACAGCTCGCCGGCGCGCCGCGCGAGTGCGAACACGACGTTCGCGCCGGGAGAAAAGTTCGATGCGTAGACGCAGCCGATCTTCGCATTTTCGATCTGCGGCTGCAGATCGTCCTTCCAGCCGGTCGTTCCGATCACGAGGTTGACGCCGTTGTCGCACGCGAGTTTCACCGCGTGACCCACGAGCGCCGCCTGCGAGAAATCGATGATCGCCTCGGCCCCGTTGAGCTTCGAATCGCGGTGGCAGATCGCGACGATCTCGTGACCGCGCTCCCTGGCGATCTTCTCGACCGCCTTCCCCATTTTTCCGTAGCCGTGAAGCGCGATTCGCATGTCATTCCGCCCCTGAGCGAAGTGAAGGGGAGGAACCGGTGTGGGCGGGCGGTATGGTGGTCTCGAAAAGCGCGGCGTGAATCGATCGCACCGCCCGATCAGCGTCGGCGTTGTCGACGACGATGCTGAGATTCAACCCGGAGGTGCCGAGGGAGAACATCGAGACCCGAATCCCGCGCAGCGATTCGAAGACCCGCGCCGCCGCCGTCGAATCCTGCATGAGGTTGCGCCCCACCACCGCCACAATCGACTGATTGTCGATCACGCTCACCTCGGCCACGGGGCCGAGGCGTTCGATGAGCTGCTGCAGGTTGTGCCTTTCGTCGATCGTCACCGACACGGAGACTTCCGACGTCGTGATGAGATCGACGGAGATCTCGAGCTGCTCGAAGATGGCGAAGAGCCGCGCCAGGAAGCCGTGAGCGCCGAGCATCGTGTTCGACGTCATGTGAACGACCGTGATGCCGCGCTTCACCGCAACCGCGCGCGGGCCGCCCTCGCGCTCGTCGCCCTGTTCGGTGACCAGCGTTCCGGCGCTGGAGACGTTGTGCGTGTTCAGCACGCGAACCGGAATCCGCTCCGCGACGGCGGGGGCGATGGTCTTCGGATGCAGGACCTTTGCGCCGAACCACGCCAGCTCGGCGGCTTCGACGTACGAGATGCGCTCGATGACGCGCGCGTTCGGAATCAGGCGCGGATCGCACGTCATCATGCCGTCGACGTCCGTCCAGATCTGGATCTCGTCCGCGCCTGCCGCCGCACCGACGATCGCCGCGCTGTAGTCCGAACCGCCGCGGCCTAACGTCGTGGTCGCGCCCTCGCGGGTGCGGCCGATGAATCCACCCATCACCGGGATCAGATTGCGCTCGAGAAGCGGGAGCAGCACGCGCCGCGCGGCCTCGCGCGTCTCGTCCATCAGCGGAGCCGCTTCGCCGAAACGGTTGTCGGTGATGACCACGTCTTCGGAGTCGACGTGCTCGCCGGGCAGCGCGCGCATCATCATCGAATACGCAAAGAGCACCGACGACAGCTTCTCGCCGATGGCCACCACTTTGTCCTTTGCGCGCGGCGTGATCTCGCCTAACAATGCGATGCCGCGCAGGATCGTGTGGATCTGATCGATCTGCTTGTCGAGCTGCTTGATGAAGGCCTCGAAGAAATCGAACTTCTGCTGCACGAGACGCATCGCCACGTCTTCATGCCTCTGACGGACGGCGGCGATGATCTGATTCACGCGATCGATGTCGCAGGCCTTCGCCGCCTCGCTCGCCGCCACCAGCTCGTTCGTGACGCCAGAAAGTGCGGAAACGACGACGATCGGCTTCTGCGCGCGGCGTCCATCCACGATGTCGATGGCGGTCGACACGCGATCGGCATCGCCGACTGAGGTGCCGCCGAACTTGATGACGATCATCGCCCCTCACCCGGCCTTCGGCCACCCTCTCCCCGCTGCGCGGGGCGAGGGCCACAGGAACTCTTCCCACATGCGAACCGCTGCGCAGGGCGACCCCCACCGTAACCCTTCTCCCCGCGTGCGGGGAGAAGGTGCGCGAAGCGCGGATGAGGGGTATCAGCCATTCACAAGAGTCCCTTTGCGTGCAGCAGTTCCGCGTTCAGGAGCGCTGCGCCGGCCGCGCCGCGGATCGTGTTGTGGACCAGCGCCACCATGCGGATGTCGAGCAAAGGGCAGGGACGCAAGCGGCCGATCGATACGCTCATGCCGCCCTCGCGATCGCGATCGAGGCGCGGCTGCGGGCGGTCTTCGCCATCCACGTAATGCAGCGGATGTTTCGGTGCGGTCGGCAGTTGCAACTGCTGCGGAACGCCAGTGAAGTTCTCGATGGCCTTGCGGATGGCGTCGAAGTTGACGACGTTCCCGCGGACCTTGAGCGAGATCGACATCAGATGGCCATCGATCGTCGGAACACGGTTCACCTGCGCCGAGATGCGGAACGGAGCGTTGACGAACATCTCGCCGTCCCAACGGCCGAGGATCTTGCGCGGCTCCGATTCGATTTTGACTTCTTCGCCGGCGATCCACGGAATCACGTTGTCGAGGATCGCGTACGACGCCACGCCGGCATAGCCCGCGCCAGAGATCGCCTGCATCGTGGTGACATGAAGCTGCTCGATCCCGTACAGCCTCTCGAGCGGCGCGATCGCCATCGCCAGGCCGATCGTCGAGCAATTCGGATTGGTCGCGATGTATCCGCGGCCGCCGCGCCGTTTGCGCTGCCGCTCGATCGCGTCGACGTGATCGGCGTTCAGTTCCGGGATGAGCAGCGGCACGTCGGCGTCCATGCGATGGTTCTTTGCATTCGACACCACCGCGCACCCCGCGTTCGCATACAGATCCTCGGCCTCACCGGCGACCGACGAATCGAGTCCGGAGAAAACGAGCTTCGATTCGAGGTTCGCGCCGAGCAGTTTGACCGATAGGCCAGCGGCTTCGTTCGGCAGCAAGGTATCGAGCCGCCAGTCCGCCGCCTCCGCGTATGGTTTGCCCGCGCTGCGCTCTGAAGCGACGACCTCGTGCAGCCGGAACCAGGGGTGCCCTTCGAGCATCTGCACGAAACGCTGCCCCACCGATCCGGTGGCGCCGAGAACGGCGACGGGAATCCGCTTCGCTGGCGGCGTGGCGGCGTGCGCCTCACTGGGCGCGGTCAACGTGTCGCTCATCGGATGAGCTCCCTTGCAATTCTAAGGCGCGTTTTTCGCCCGCCAGTCGAGAAAGCGCTGCTGACACTGCTGGGCGTCCCGGCGGATCGATTCGTATTCCGGGTTGCCTCGCAGCCCTGCGAAGGCAGGACTGGCATCCATCGCCTGATAGGCGCAGTAGTTCTTCGAGACCGCGTGTCGCAGCAACTCGAGCGCAATGCGGTTCTGCTTCAATCCGGCCAGTTCCTGCGAGGTGAAGAATGACGGCTCGCCATCGTTGATCGCGAGCACAATGTCCGCGGCCCCACGGGCGAGCGCGTCGATTTCCGATTGCGGACGATGATCGATGACTGCCTGGGCCACACTCCATTCCGTGTGCGGGCCCATCCCCTCGCCCGCGACTCGCAATCCCTCTGCAAGCTTGCCTTGCATGAGCGGCACCGCCCCGCGCGTGCTGCGAGCCCAGACCGAGTTCCGATCGTATCGAATGAAATCGTCGATTCGCGAAAACTCGCCGCGGTTGATGAAGACGATCGCGCACGATCGGAACCGCGGATTCGTGGGGTCCAGCGACAGCGCCGTGTCGCATTCGCGGGCTGCTTCATTGAGCAGACCGGCATATCGAAGCACGTAGCTGAGTGCGAAGTGAGCGTCGCCGCTGTTCGGCTGACGGGCGACGAACCCCCGCGCCTGCTTGTATGCCGCCGTCAGGTCACCACGCTCGGTGCGCTGCACGATGAGGCCGCGCACCGAGAGGTAGGCATTCGGATCGATCGACAGCGCCTTCAGATTGGCTGCCTCGGCACGATCCAGGGCCGCCTTTCCGGCGCCGGCATACTGATACGCGTTGTACGAACGACCGGCCAGTGCCGTCCACGCCGGCGCGTACGAAGGATCAATCTGAACGGCGCGCTCCAGGATCAGAAGCGCCTGCTGGTTCGGCGCAGGATCGGTATTCAGCGCCGCGGCTTCGAGGAAGAGCCGGTACGCCTCGTCGTTCTGAGGCCGCGAAGCCTCGCTGGTATCGAAGCGCGCATTGAGCTTCGGCAACAGGCCGGTCCGCACGCGATCGGCCAACTCGTTGCGCAGCGAAATGAGATCCTCGCCTGCGACATCGACCGAATCACGCCACACGACGTTGTTGGCCTCCACGTCGATCGCCTCGACCGTCAGGCCTATACGTCCGGCGTTCTCGCGAAAATCGCCGGTGATGACTTGCGCAACATTCAGCACGCGACCCGTCTGCTGCGGGTCGACGTCGCCGCTGTACTTTCGCGTCATCGCGAAAGGGCGCACAGCGAGCGAATTGCTATGGCTCAGAATCGTGATCAGCTCGTCGGGAACCGCGAGCTTCAGGTAGTCGTGCTTCTGGTTTCCGCTGAGGTTCGCGAACGGCAGCACGGCGATCGTCGTTTGTTTCGCACTCGCGTGAGCGCCGGAACGCGACCGCAACAGGAACACTCCCGCGAGAATCGCCGGGATCGCCGCGCCGAGAAGCACCCCCGCGACGCGCTTGCGGCTCACCGGCGTCGTGATTTGCGTCGGCGCCGAATCATGTTTGAGCCTCTTCAGATCCGCTCGAATGTCCGCCGCACTCTGGTATCGCAGCTCGCGATCCTTCTGCAGCGCCTTTGTGATCATCGGTTGCAATGGCGCGTGATTGCCGCCGATGGGCGGCGGATCCTGATGCAGGATCGCATCAAAGATGTTCGCCGACGTCGACCCGCTGAATGCCCGCGTTCCGGTCGTCATCTCGTACAGAACGGCGCCGAACGAGAAGAGGTCGGTCCGCGCATCGAGGTCCTCACCTCGCGCCTGCTCGGGCGACATGTAGGAGATCGTTCCCAGCGTCGTGTCGCTCGCGGTCAGATCACGGCCTACGGTCGCCATGCGCGACGAATCGTCGCGTCGGTCGCTCGTCAGCTTCGCCAGCCCGAAGTCGAGAATCTTCAGATGACCGAGGCGCGTGAGGAACAGATTGGCGGGCTTGAGGTCACGATGGATGATCCGCTCCGCGTGCGCCGCTGCCAGCGCGTCGGCGAACTCGATTGAGACGTCGATCAACTGCTCATCAGAGAGCGGTCCGTGCTCGAGGCGCTCCTTGAGCGTCATTCCTTCCAGAAGCTCCATCGCCAGGAACGGCACACCATCCACTTCACCCACGTCGTAGATCGTGCAGATGTTCGGATGATTGAGCGCTGACGCCGATCGCGCCTCGCGACGGAATCGCTCCAGCGCGCTCGGATCCCTGAGCGAGTCGTCGGAGAGGAACTTCAGGGCCACGAAGCGGCCGAGGCGCGTGTCTTCGGCCTTGTAGACGACGCCCATGCCGCCGGCGCCGAGCCGCTCGACGACGCGATAGTGGGAAATGGTGCGGCCGATCATCGATTGCCCTGATTCTAGGCGACAATCGCGCGATGTCCTCCTCGGTCGATCTCCGAAGCGTGAGCGTCGAGGGCATCCTCTACGATGTGAATCTCACGATCGGCGCCGGCGAGGCGGTCGCGTTGATCGGCCGCAGCGGCGCCGGAAAAACGACCGCGCTGCGCACGATCAACGGGCTGGTGCGGCCCACGGGCGGCGAAGTGTTCATCGACGGACAACCGCTGGCGACGACGGATCTCATCGCGCTGCGCCGGCGCACGGGCTACATCATTCAGAGTGCAGGCTTGTTCCCGCACCGCACCGTCCTCCGCAACATCTCCACGATCCCTCGCCTCCTCGGCTGGCCGGAAGAACAGACGCTCGATGCTGCGAAGGAGATGATGCAACGCCTCGGCATGCCGTTCGATCGCTTTGCGTCACGCTATCCCGCCTCGCTTTCGGGCGGCGAGCAGCAGCGCGTAGGCATCGCCCGCGCGCTCATCGCCACACCGGGCCTGCTGCTCTGCGACGAGCCGTTCGGCGCGCTCGATCCGATCGTGCGGCGCGAGCTGCAGCAGGTGTTTCGCGACCTGCGAACCGGAGTGACGATCGTGTTCGTCACGCACGATCTGTCCGAGGCGATGCGGGTGTGCGATCGGGTGGTGTTGATGGATGCCGGCCGCATCGTGAGCGATACGCCCTCGCGCGACTTCACGACCCAATCGCTGCCGCTGGCGCAGCAATTCGTGGCGGCGGCGAGCTTATGAATCCGATTCTCGCAGCCACCGCGCAACATCTCTTCATCGTGTCGATCGCCGTCGGTGCCGCGATCGTGATCGGTGTGCCGCTCGGCATCTGGTGCACGCGCCGCGCGCGGGCAGGCCGGGTGGCGATGCGCATCGTCGACATCATCCAGACGATTCCGTCGCTGGCCCTGTTCGGATTTCTGATTCCGATTCCGTTCATCGGCGGCATCGGCACGCGCACGGCGATCGTGGCGCTCATCCTCTATTCATTGCTCCCGATCGTGCGCAATACGGTCACCGGCATCCGCGGCGTCGACGCCAACACGCGCGAGGCCGGCGTCGCGATGGGATTCACGCAGCGTCAACTTCTCTTCGAGCTCGAGCTGCCGCTGGCGATGCCCACGATCGTCGCCGGGATCCGCATCGCAACGGTGGTCGCGATCGGGGTGGCGACGATTGCCGCTGCGATCGGCGGCGGCGGACTTGGCGACCTGATTTTTCGCGGCGTGGCGATGGTGGACACGCGACTGATCCTTCAGGGCGCAATTCCGGCGGCGTTGCTCGCGATTGGAGCGGACGTGATTCTGACCCTGGTCGAGAATCGGCTGGTGAAACCGTGAAAAAACTCCTCGCCATCGTGCTGCTCGCCGCGTGCGCAAAGCAGAAGGCCGTCGTCGTCGGATCGAAGAACTTCACTGAATCGATCATCCTCGGCGAGATCGTTGCGCAGAAACTCGAACACGCCGGCTGCAAGGTCGATCGACGGTTCAACCTCGGCGGCTCGATGGTGTGCGATTCAGCGATCGCCTCGGGATCGCTCGATGCCTATGTCGAGTACTCGGGCACCGCGCTGACTGCGATTCTGCATCAGCCGCTGCTGCAGTCGCGCGACGCTGTCAACGAAGCGGTGACGCGCGCGTACACGAAGCGCAACCTGCATTGGGGTCCGAACCTCGGATTCAACGACACGTTCGCCATGATCGTGCGTCGCGATGCCGGACTGCGAACGATCTCCGATCTGAAGCGCGTCGAAGCGACGTATCAACCGGGGTTCGGATACGAGTTTGCCTCGCGGCCGGATGGATGGAACGGCCTTGTGCAATGCTACGACCTCCACTTCGCCAGGCCGCCGAAGACAATGGACCTCGGGCTGACGTACAAGGCGGTGGCGTCGAAGCAGGTCGATCTCATCGCCGGCAACTCAACGGACGGCCTCATCGACTCGCTCGGCCTCCGGGCGCTCGACGACGATCGACACTACTTCCCGCCGTACGACGCGGCGATCGTGTATCGGAATGGGATGCCGTGCTCTGCCGGGCTGCAATCTCTCGCCGGTGCGATCGACGATGCGGCGATGCGACGGTTGAACTTCGAAGTCGACGGCAAGCATCGCGACGTAGCCGAGGTAGTGCGCGAGTTTCTGGGTCGCCGGTAGGCGCGGTGTGGGGCCAGCCCTCTGGCTGGCCGGCCAGCCGGAGGGCTGGCCCCACACTCCTCGCTACGCTCGGGATGACATCTCGTCGCACGCCTGTTGCTAGACTGCATCCACATGCACACGCTCGTCGACGCATTGATCCCACGTCTCGCTTCGGAACGTCAGTTTCCGACGCAGGGCGAAACCATGTTCGTCGACCTCGAGCGGCAGGAAATACGCCGCGCCTACATCCCGCGCAACGTCGTGGAGACCTTCCTCGGCGGCCGCGGCGTCAACATGTATCTGCTGCACAATCTGCTCGATCCGGCGCTCGAGCCTCTGCATCCTGACGTTCCTCTCATTTTCGGTACCGGCATCCTCACTTCGATGGTGCCGTCGGCGTCGCGCGGAAACGTGACGTCGTGGTCGCCGGAGAGCAGGGTGATCCTCGACTCGAACGCGGGCGATTACTTCCCGTCGTTCATGAAGCTCAATGCCATCGACCATCTCGTGCTCTACGGTCGCGCAAGACAATGGACGCTGCTGCACTTCCAGGGAAGCGAGCCAAAGTTCGTCGACGCCTCTCCGTTCGTGGGCCTCGACAACATCGACCTTCGCGAGAAGATCGCGCAGGACTTCAACGCGGTCGAAGGGAAAGACTACGGACTGGCGGCGATCACCACCGCCGGCGAGAACCTCGTGCTCACATCAGGAATCATGGCTGGGCCCAAAGCGATCTACGCGCGTGGCGGCCCCGGCGCGAAGATGGGATCGCTGAGATTGAAGGCCGTACTCATTCAGGGCCGCACCGCCGATCTCACCACCGCGCATCCACACAAGGTCCGCAATCGCGACGTCGCGCAGAAGCTGCTGGCGACGTCGGTCGTAAAGAACGCGCTGAAGAAACGCGGCACACCGTTCCTGTACAAGCCATCGCGGATGTTAGGCGCGATGGGAACGAAGAACAATCAGGAAACGACGTGGACCGACAAGCTCGATGCGGAGAATATCGATCCGTATCGTCCCGGCATGGAAGGCTGTTTCGCCTGTCCGGTGAATTGCCGGCCGCTCAACGACATGACCGGCTGCGAGCACACGCCGCAGGATCGCTACGTCAAAGGCGATGGCCCGGAGTACGTCACCGTCGGCAAGTTCGGACCGAACATCGGCATCACCGAGGTCGAACAGGTCCTCCGCCTGAACAACATCTGTAACGACCTCGGTCTCGACACCGCGTCGACCGGCAGCGCGATCGCCTGGGCCATGGAGCTCTATCAGCGCGGCATCATCAAGTCCGATCTCGATCTCACGTGGGGCAACTACGACGTGATCGAGCGATTGCTGTTCATGGTCGCGAAGCGCGAGGGATTCGGCGACGTCGTAGCCGATTCGTCGCAGGCCGTGGCCAACGGTCACTATCCGGCCGAGGCGCTGGAGTATCTGATGGCGGTGAAGGGGCTGACGCAAAGCGATCCGCACGACGCGCGCATTCTGAAAGCGTTCGCGCTCGGCCTCGCCGTTGCGACGCGAGGCATGGATCACCTGCGCAACCGCGTCACGCTCGAGATCAATGCGAAGATCAACGACGATCCGGACTTCAAGCGCGAACTGTACGGCGGCGACGTCTCCGGGGAGCCGAACAGCTACGCCGGCAAGGAAGTCGCCGTGCGCCGCTGCGAGAACATCTTCGCGGTCGGCGACTCGGTCGGCATGTGCCGCTTCACCACGAAGCTCTTCAACTCACCCTCGCTGCCTGGCTACGAAGAATTTCTCGATCAGGTCGCGAACGTCACCGGCATCGAGATGACGGTGGAAGCGCTCGATCGAATCGGACTCAACATCATGGGCGTCGAGCGCATGATCAACGCGAAGCTCGGCATCACGCGCAAGGACGACACGCTGCCGAAGCGCTGGTTCGAAGAGTCGATCGGCGTCGGACCGTTCAAGGGCGAGAAGATCGATCGCGGCGAGTTCGACCGGATGCTCTCGCGCTTCTACTCGATCTCCAATCTCGATGAGGAGGGCATGCCGCTGCCGGAGTGGCGCGCGGAATTGGAAGAGGTACTCGCGTCATGATCGCGGCCCCTCATCCGCGCTTCGCGCACCTTCGCCCCGCGCTGCGGGGAGAAGGTGTACATGGGCGATCGCTCCTTCAACGGAGATCGCGATTCGTTGCCCCTCGCCCCGCGCAGCGGGGAGAGGGTGGCCGAAGGCCGGGTGAGGGGTCGTGATCACCGTCCGCCTTCCCGAGCCTTTGCGCGAGCATCACGGCGCGATCGTCACCATGGACGCCTCTTCGCTCGCGCAGATCATCGAGACCCTCGGCATCGAGAACGACCGCGACGAGCTGTTCAACTTCGCCGTCAACGGTGAGCTCATCGTGCACGGCGAGAAGAACGTGCGGCTCCAGAGCGGCGACGAAGTCGAAATCGTCGTAGCATTCTCGGGCGGATGAACGAGATCGACGCGCTCTTCGCGTCCTGGAGAGAAGCAACGAGCCGCGGCGACGTCGCGACGCTCCTCAGTCTCGTCACCGAAGACGCGGAGTTCTGGATGCCGGGCACACCCGCGGTCAAAGGCCGCGAAGCGATCCGCACGATGTACGAGCGGTTCATCGGCGCGTTCAAGATCGAGCAGGAATTCGAGGAAACGGAGCGCATCGTCGCCGGCGACTACGCATTCATCCGCGGCATCGAGCACAACATCGTCACCCCTCGCGGTGGCGAACCCGTGAATGTTCTGCAACGCGCATTCATGATCCTGCATCGCGGAACGGACGGCCGCTGGCGCTTCGCGCGCGGGATGACAAACCGCGAAAGCGCGCAATAGAATATCGACGCCCCGGAATCATCCAACTTGCAGTTCACAATCTAACGGAGGTGTTGATGAAGGCCATCGGCCGTGTTGCGCTCTTGTCCCTGGTCGCGATTCTCCCCATCACCCAGGCAGTCGCTCAAGGTGTCTCGGGAAGCCTAACCGGCACCGTGACGACCGAAGGCAAATCTCTTCCCGGTGTCACCGTAACGGTGACATCTCCATCGATGCAGGGAACGAAGACCACCGTCAGCGGCGACGCCGGCGGATACAACTTCGCTTCGCTGCCTCCCGGCGAATACACCGTCACGTTCGAGCTCTCCGGGATGCAGGGTCTGAGCAAACGCGTGGACGTCAACGTCGCGCAGACCAGCCGCGTGGACACCGCCATGAAAGTCACAGCAGTGGCGGAGGCGATTACGGTGACCGCGGCGACGTCGCCGGCCGTCGAGACGCCCACCGTCGCCACCAACTTCAAGATCGAGCAGGTCAACGAGCTGCCGATGAATCGCACCATCGACGCCATCACGCTGCTCTCGCCCGGCGTGACCGAGGCGGGGCCGAATAACCAGATCACGATCTCGGGCGCGAACTCCTTCGACAGCCACTTCATGGTCGACGGCGTCATCATCAACGACAACCTTCGCGGCCAGCCCAATCCGCTCTACATCGAAGACGCGGTCCAGGAGACGACGGTCATGACCGGCGGCGTCTCCGCGGAATTCGGACGCTTCACCGGCGGCGTGGTCAGCACGATCACCAAGTCCGGCGGCAACGAATTCTCCGGATCGCTCCGCGACAGCCTCACCAATCCGAAGTGGACGAGCAAGACCGACTACGCAGGCCAGGTCGAGCCGCTCGATAACCTCAACAGCCAGTACGAAGGAACCCTCGGTGGACGCATCGTTCGCGACCGGCTGTGGTTCTTCGCCGCCGGACGTCATCGCAAGCTCGACGAGACACGCCAGACATCCTTCACCAACATCGGGTATCCGTACGCGGACAAAGACCGCCGCTACGAGGCGAAGCTAACGGCGCAGCTCACGCCCAGTCACTCGATCGTCGGCGCCTACACGGACGAACACGACCGCGCGACGAACACGGTCGCGGGCCGGACGAGCCGCGTCATGGACCTTCGCGGCCTGGCTCCGTACGATCAGCCGCGGTCACTCCTCTCGTTGAACTACAACGGCGTCTTCGCCAAGGACTTCCTCTTCGAAGGACAGTTCAGCCGCATGCGCGATCGCTTCACGCAGGGCGCCGAGAACCGCGACCTGATCCAGGGCACACTCCTGCTCGACACGTCGTCGGGCAATCGCGCGTGGTCCTCCACGTTCTGCGGCTCGCCGTGTCCGGCGAAGCAGCGCAACAACAAGGAATGGCTCGGCAAGGGCTCGTACTACCTCAGCACGAAATCCGCCGGAAACCACAGCGTCGTCGGCGGGTATGACGAGTTCCACCAGATCCGCAACGAGAACAATTTCCAATCCGGCAGCGACTTCCGCATCCACGGGATCATCCTCTGCAACAAGGCGGGAATCGCCGTGCCTTGCTCGTCGATCTCGTCGTCGCAACTGAGCTCGAAGGACATCTACTTCGGCACCGACGTCAGCTCCGGACAGATCGAGTACGACCCCGTGCCGGCGCTGTCGCACACGTCCGACTTCGCCGTGCGCTCGTTCTTCGTCAACGACAAGTGGGACCTCAATCGCAACTTCAGCTTCAACGTCGGCGCGCGTTACGACAAGGCGTTCGGCAAAGATCAGGCCGGCCACAAGACTGTTGACGACAGCGCCATGAGCCCGCGTCTCGCTGTAAATTTCGATCCGAGCGGAAGCGGCCGCCACCGCTTCAGCGCTACGTACGGCCGCTACGTTTCGAAAGTTGACCAGGGACCGGCGGACCAGACCGCGACCGCCGGCCGTTACGCGTCGTACTACTGGGACTATGCCGGACCGGAGCTCAACAAGGCCGGCACGCCGATCAGCAGCCTGCTCACCACCGATCAGGTCATCAAGCAGGTATTCGACTGGTTCAACTCCGTCGGCGGCACCAAGAACACGACCTTCCTCACCGATGCATTCGTGCCCGGCACCACGAACCGCTTCGAACACTCGCTCAAGGCTCCGCACATGGACGAGGTCACGCTCGGCTACGGATCGTCGTTCAGCAGCCGCGGCTACGCGCGCATCGACTTCGTCCATCGCAAGTGGGCAGACTTCTATTCGGTGCGCCGCACCATCGCGACCGGCAAAGCCGTCGATCCCAACGGCACCACGTTCGACCAGGGCATCATCGAGAACGAGTCGAGCGGGCTGAGTCGCCGTTACAACGCGGTGCAGCTGCAAGGTAACTATCGTGTGATGAAGCCGCTCACCATCGGCGGCAATTACACGTATTCGAAACTGCGCGGCAACGTCGAAGGTGAGTCGGCCAGCGGCGCGACAGGCTTCACCAGCCCGCAGAGCTATCCCGAATACATCAGCTTCGCGCAGAATAGCCCGGTCGGATTCCTCGCGCCCGACATGCGGCATCGCGGAAACATCTGGGCGCAGTACGACTTCCTCACATCGCTCGGAACGTTCAATCTGTCGCTGCTCGAGCACTACCACTCCGCGCTCGGATATTCGGCCGTCGGCACGATCGATGTGCGACAGGGAACGTCGAACGGCCCGGCAGTCGGCGTCGTGAACCCGGGTTACGCCACGGCTCCGACGAACGTCGCGTACTACTTCACGGACCGCGGCGCCTTCCGCGTCGATCCGATCTACGCCACCGACCTCGGCGTCAACTGGTACCTCGGCACCATCCGCGGATTCCGTCCGTTCATCGAGACGGACCTCATCAACATCTTCAACCGGCAGGGCGTCGAGGATCCCGACTTCGTCAATCAGACGGTGTTGACGCGCCGGCAAAGCACCTGCATCCAGAGCAACTCGACTTCTCGATGCACGGCGTTCAATCCGTTCACCACGACGCCAGTGAAGGGTGTCAACTGGCAGCTCGGACCTACGTTCGGAAAGCCGACGTCGCAGAGTGCGTATCAGCTTCCGCGGACGTACCGATTCTCGGTTGGAGTGAAGTTCTGAGTGGCAACGCCCCTCATCCGCGCTTCGCGCACCTTCTCCCCGCACGCGGGGAGAAGGGTCACGTAGGCAATTAGGCCCTCTCGGGGAGAAGGGTCATGTTGGCCCTCTCCCCGCGAAGTGGGGGAGAGGGTGGCCGAAGGCCGGGTGAGGGCTACATCCCCAACGCGGCGCGCGTCTTCTGAGCAAGAGAGCGCGCGCCGCGATGCGGGTTGGCCTTCACCATCGCGTCGAGCGTTTTCGCCGCCTCGGCGTTCTTCCCCTCGATCCGGTAGATCACCGCGAGGTTTGCGTACGACTGCAAATGCTGCGGCGAGAATTGAATCTCGCGCTGATACGCGGCGACCGCGTCCTCCGGCCGATCGAGTCGTGCCAGCACGTCGCCGCGCAGATAGTCGAGGCCGTAGAGGTGGCGCACCTCGAGATCGTTTGCGCGCCGCTCGGCCTCGCCGATCGTCAGCAGGGCACCCGGCAGATTCCCTTCGGCGCGCTGCACCTCGGCGAGCAACAGGATGGACGATGGCTGCCGGTCGCCCTCACCGATCGCCAGCTGCGCGTTTTCCTCCGCGTCGCGGAAGCGCTTCAGCTCGACCAGCGCTCGAGCGGAGAGCTCGTGCGCCTCGCGCGGATTCATCGCGGCCGCCAGACTCGCGTGCTGCAGCGCCTCCTGCGGGTGCCCCGCTTTCAGGTACGCCGCACCAAGAGAGAGGGCGAGGTCGGGCGAGAAGCGTTCGGAGTGCGCGATCGCTTCCTTGTACGTCGCAGTCGCCTCGTCGTATCGCGCGGAGTCGACGAGCACCTCGCCTAACTTCGACCAGGCGTCGGCGAGCTGCGGATTCTGATCGACGAGCTTCCGGAGCGCGATCGCCGCTTCGTCGTTGCGATGTTCATCAGCCAGATGAAACGCGGACTTGATCAGCGCGAGATTGCCGATCATGTCGCGCGGATTCGGCAATGGGCCGGTGCGATTCTTCGCCATGCCGATGTACCCGAGCGCCGCAAGTTTGGCCGCCTCTTCCGCGCTGACGAGGCCCAGCGCCTCCACCGCGGCAGGATAGGTCTGCATTTGCCGGCGGAAGGACGCCGCTGCCCGGCGCTCGTCGGCGATCACATCCTTCGTTTCGGCCGCATCGCGCGTGAGGTCGTACAACTCCGGACGAGGCCCGTCGATGTAATGAAAGCGGTTGTCGATGAGCGATCGAAGCTCGCTCCAGCCAAGATGAATGCGGGGGTAGAGAGTCTCGGAGTAGATCGATTGCGGCGGCGTGAAGAGCGATCGCTTCGACTCCTCCACGCCGGACAACGATAGAACGGTCGGAAAGACATCCGCGAGCTGCACCACGTGCTCGACACTCGTTCCGCCGCGCCCGGACTTCGGGAGCTTGACCATGAGCGGCACCTGCAGCGACTCGCGATACAAGAGGATGCCGTGCTGGTCTTCGCCGTGCTGCCAGAGGCCTTCGCCATGATCGGACAGGAAGACGATGAGCGCGCGATCGTAAATGCCGAGCGCTTTGAGATGCTGCAGCAGGTCGCCGACGATCGCATCCGCCTTCGCAATGTCCGCGTCGTACGTCGGCTCATACGGCGCGTGCGGTTCGTAGATGTGAAACAAAAAGAAGAACGGCCTGCCGGCGTTCTGCGCGATCCAGGGCTTCGCGTACTTCAGCGTCTCGAAGCCTGAACGCTGATGCTCACTCGCCGCTCCGGCCGCTGCGATCGGAATGCTGTCGTCGTAGAAGTCGAATCCGGCGTTGATGCCGGTGTCCGAGCGCAGCACGTACGACGAGACCGCGGCTCCGGTTTTGTAGCCGTTCGAGCCCAGTGCCTTGGCCAGCGTGCGGAACTTCGCGCCGTCGAACTTGTAGCCGATGTTGTTGCGTACGCCGTGCTCGGTCGGAAGAAGGCCGGTGAGAATCGTCGCGTGCGACGGCAGCGTCATGGGACAGTGGCTGTACGCGCGCTGAAACAGGATCGCATCGCGGCGAAACGCATCGAGGTGCGGCGTCGACCCGGCGCGATATCCGTACGCAGGCAAATGGTCGGAGCGCAGCGTATCGACGGAGATCAGAATCACCGGCGCGCCGCGGAACGAGTGCTTTTCGGCGCCGCGACATGCAACGAGCAGCAGCGCGACGAGCACCGCGGTCCGTCGCGTCATAAAACCCACATCATCATGAGCTAATCGTATCGTCTGTCATTCCGCGCGTAGAGGAACCGGTGTGGGTGGGTGGTTCGTCGAGCCGCCCTCCCACACCGGTTCCTCGCCACGCTCCGGATGACAATGTCGCAAAGCTATACTCCAAGGGATTGTGACCGCGTCATTTCAGACACCGCGTGCTGGCGAGCGGATGCTCGCCGTCGAAGAAGCGCAGGAACGCGTCCTCGCCGAAATCCGCGTCCTCGGCACCGAGCAGGTGGGGTTTCTCGAGGCCGCCGGCCGCATCCTTCGCGAGGACGTCACCGCGTCGTACGACGTGCCGCAGGGCGACAACACGGCGATGGATGGCTACGCGGTGCGCGCGGCGGACATCGCGAATCCACCGGTACAGCTGCGCGTGATCGAGGATCTGCCAGCCGGAAAAGTCGCCACGAAGAAACTCGAGCCGGGAACGGCGATCCGCATTATGACCGGAGCGCTCCTGCCCGAAGGCTGCGACACCGTCGCACACGTCGAGATCACCGACGGAAAATCGGATGTCGTCACCGTGCATCAGTCGCTGAAAGCGGGAACCAACGTTCGTGATCGCGGCGAGGACATGCATCAGGGCGACGTCGTCCTCCGCGCCGGGATGCCGATCGGCGCGGCGGAGATCGGCGTGCTCGCCAGCGTGCAGAAGACGGTCGTGCGCGTCGGACGCCGGCCGACCGTCGCGATCATTTCCACCGGAGACGAGATCGTCGACGTCGATCAGCCGCGGGCATTCGGCAAGGTCGTGAACTCCAATTCGTACTCCCTCGCTGTTCTGGTGCGGGAAACGGGAGCGCTTCCTCGGATGATCGGCATCGTGGAGGACACGCTCGAAGCCACGATGGCGGCGATTGAGAGCGCGTGCGAGGCGGATTTCATCATCTCGACCGGTGGCGTTTCGGTCGGCGCGTATGACTACGTCAAGGACGCGCTCGATGCGTTAGGCGCGGAGACGAAGTTCTGGCAGGTGGCGATGAAGCCGGGAAAACCGGTCGTCCTGTCGCGCATTCGCGAGCGGCTGTACTTCGGTCTCCCCGGCAATCCCGTCTCGTGCATTGTGTCGTTTCATCTGTTCGTCGCGCCATCGCTGCGCAAAGCGATGGGACAGACAGCGAATCTTGTCCCGCCGACGGTTCGCACGCGACTGGCCGCGCCGCTGAAATCCCGCGGCGATCGTCGCAACTATCTTCGCGTGCGCGTGGTGGCGGAGAAGGGCGAGCTCGTGTCGCATCCAATGTCGTCGCAAGGCTCGGGCGTATCGACGTCGATGGTGCAGGCCAACGGACTGGCGATCGCGGAGACAGGCATCACACGCATCGACGCCGGCGAGATGGTCGATACGGTGCTCTTCGCGCCCGTGGTGTAGCGCCCCTCATCCGCGCTTCGCGCACCTTTTCCCCGCACGCGGGGAGAAGGCCTACAGAACCCCTCGCTCCGCTCGCGGGGAGAATGACTACATAACCCTCGCCCAGCTTACGGGGAGAAGGCCTGCATTGCCCCTCGCCCCGCTTGCGGGGAGAGGGTGTGT
>JBBRMQ010000004.1:0-44805 GCA_038230775.1 Thermoanaerobaculia bacterium | reverse complement strand
GGTTTAGCCCTCCTTTATCTTGTTGACAGGTTGATATTTAGCCGCCGATTTGCGCCCGGCCTCCACCCACGCCAAACGGGTGAGCAGCGAGCCGGCAATGGCGGAGGCGGCCGCAACTTTGCGCGCCCGTTTCGAGCCGAGGAGTCGCAGAACGAGAGGGATCGGACCGGAAAGCGCAGCCGCCGCCTGCAGCATCGGGGAGCGCTCTGCTTTCGGATTCAGGAACGACTCCGCTGCCGCGGCGGCGATTCCGATAGCGTTCAGCGCGCGGTCATCATGACCCGCGAGCTGCAGGACCGAAGTCGCCGAACTGGCCGCCGATGCAGCGAAGAGCATCGGAAGCGTCGACGCGTTCTTCGCCCACACCGGGATCGACGTTGCGCCTAACAAGACACCGGTGTACGTGGCCATCACCAGTCCGGTCGCGCCGGCGAAGACCGCGGCGATGTTGCCGATGATCGACTCGTCGAAGAGCGCGGCCCCCGCCGTTGCCGCGCCGAACGCCGAGAGTGTCCACGCGCCGACCGACATCGCGCTCTGCGGCTTGAAGATCCGCAGCATGTAGAGGAAGCGTTCGGGGCGGCCGAGATCCATGATGAGGAGCGGCGCGGAGAGGACGGCGCCCCCGGCGGCGATCCGGCGCGCGTGACGCACGAGGTCGCGATCCGCCCGTGCGATCTGCGCCGTCAACGCGATCACCGCGGAAGCGCCGGCGGTGCCGCCATCGAAGAAGTAGACCGGCACCTCCCACGTCCACACGGGTTTCTTCAGCAACGGCAGTCCGTAGTAGCCGTCGTCGTTCATTCGGTTCTGGACAACGCGAACGCCAGAAGGGATCCGAGGAAAAGCGCACTTGCGCCGATCGCCGCGCTCTTCCACGCCTGCGGCAACAGTGTCGTCGGCACCTCGGGATTCTGCGGAAGGTTGTAGTCGGCGGCATCGCCGCGGACGAGAAAAAACGCATTCGTGCCGCCCACGCTGGTGTGCTTCGGGTTCCAGAGGTTGGCATCCGTCATTCCAGCGCTGTGCAGTTCCGCGATGCGCCGATCGGCGGCGCGCTCGAGCTCATCGAGGTCACCAAACATGATCGAGCCCGTGGGGCACGCCTTCGCGCATGCAGGAGTGAGTCCGTCCTTCTGCCGGTCGTAGCAGAACGTGCACTTGAACGCCCGCCCGTCGTCCGGTTTCTTATCGATCACGCCGAACGGACAACTGACGACGCAGTAGCCGCAACCATTGCAGATGTCGGGCTGGACATAGACACTTCCGAACTCGGTCCGCACGATCGATCCGGTGGGACAGGCTTCGAGACAACCGGCGTTCGCGCAGTGCTTGCAGACATCCGACGAGAAGGCCCATGTCACAAGACCGGGCGCGTTGCCGCCCGATCCGATCTGCGGCTCGTGCTCGACGAACTTCACGTGACGCCACGTGGAGTGTCCGAGGGCAACCGTGTTGTCGTAGGAGAGCCCGCTGAACACGAAGCCGTCGTCGGGCACGTCGTTCCATTCCTTGCACGCGACTTCGCAAGCCTTGCAACCGGTGCAGAGAGTGGAGTCTGTAAAGAAGCCTTTGATGCGCGGATCGGTGGTCGCGGGTCTCAGGTCGGCGCTCACTCCCGACCTCCGACCTGCGACTGGCGACCTGCCTTTTCCACACTGCAGCTCAGACCCTTCGCCTCGAAGATCCTCACGTTCGGCTCCTCGGAAATCGCCAGCAGGTCGTTGACGACGTCGCCCCGCACCTTGCCGTTGTAGCCCCAGTGGTACGGAAGTCCGACCTGATGAATGCGGCGGCCCTGCACGTTGAGCGACGGCATGCGCGCCGTCACGAGCGCGCGTGCGTTGATCGAGCCACGTGCGGTCGACACCGTGATCATGTCGCCGTTCACAACGCCGGTCTCGCCGGCGAGCTCCGGCGAGATCTCGGCGAAGAGCTCCGGCTGCAGCTCGGCGAGATGCGAGAGCGTCCGGCTCATGCCGCCTGCCGTGTGATGTTCGGTAAGGCGATAGGTTGTCAGTACGTGCGGAAAGCGTGCGTCGGGCGACGTAGCGTAGACATTGTCAGGACGCTCCATCGCATTCGCGGCTGGGTTCTTCGCCTGGTGGGGATACAACGCGTTGTCGAGGTTCGATTCCAGCGGCTCGTAGTGCGCGGGCAGCGGTCCGTCCTTCAGTCCCGATGGCACCCACAGCCAGCCGACGCCGTCGGGATGCATGATGAACGGTGCGTCTCCGGCGAGCGCTTCGTCACCGCCTTTGTCTTTCTGGGCCGGCGCGTCGGGCGGTTTGGTGCGCGTAAAGTCCACGTTGTCGTGACCGGTCCACTCGCGCTTTCCTTCATCCCACCACACGAGCGCTTTCCGCTCGCTCCACGGCTTGCCCGCCGGATCGGCGGAGCAGCGGTTGTAGAGAATGCGCCGATCCATCGGCCACGCGTAGCCCCAACCGTGCGCATAGCGGCCGTGCGCCTCGCGCTTGAGCGCCTTGTTCTCGCCGTCATAGACGCCGGAGTAGATCCAGCATCCGCAGGAGGTGGAGCCGTCATTTTTCAGGTCGCCGAAGTGCCTGATGGGGCCTGTGGTGCTGCTCCCATGAATCTCGCGCAGCACTTCGTCCGCATCATCGTCGCCGTAATCCCACGCCAACCCCCGAAGACCCGCATCGCGCGCACGATCCGTGGCCCGGGCCTTCAGTTTTCGGCCTAACGCAACGACGAACTCCAGCTCGCTGCGCGCATCGCCCGGCGGTTCCACGGCTTTCTCCCGCCACTGGAGCAGGCGCTGCGTATTCGTGAACGTCCCCGCCTTCTCCACATGGGACGCCGCGGGAAAGAAGAACACCTCGGTGCCGATCTCCGTCGGATCGGTGGCCTCCGGCGCGTCGCGCCAGAATGTTGCCGTCTCCGTCTCCACCATGTCGCGCACGACGAGCCACTTCAGCTTGCGCATCGCGTTGCGCTCCAGTTTCGCGTTCGGTGCGCCGACGGCGGGGTTCTGTCCCATCACAACGAGGCCTTCCACTTTGCCGTCCGCCATATCGAGCCAGTAACCGAAGTGAGAATGATCGCCGGTGAGCCGCGGGAGCCAGTTGAATCCGAAGTCGTTCGCCTTCGTCGCCGCGTCGCCGTAGTACGCCTTCAGCAGGCTGACGATGTACTTGTCGAAGTTGGACCACCACCCCTTGGGCGACTTGTTCTTCTCGATGTATTTGTCGAGGCTTGTTTCTTTGTCGGATGGCATCGGCAGATAGCCCGGAAGGATGTCGTAGAGCGTCGGGATGTCGGTCGAGCCCTGAATCGACGCGTGTCCGCGCAGCGCCATGATTCCGCCGCCCGGCCGCCCGATGTTGCCTAACAACAGTTGAAGGATCGCCGCCGCTCGGATGATCTGCACGCCCGTCGAATGCTGCGTCCAGCCGACGGCGTAGCAGATGGCCGCCGTCTTGTCGCGACCGGAGGCGCTGGTGAAGACGTCCGCGATCTCGAGGAACTTCTCCTTCGGCACGCCGCACGCCTCTTCCACCATCTCCGGCGTGTAGCGAGCGAAGTGACGTTTCAGTACCTGGAACACACAACGCGGATGCTGGAGCGTACGGTCCTGATGCGGGTCATCCGTGTTCTGCGCCTCGCCGGCGCGATCCTTCTCGTGGCCGCCACCCTCGGCGCGCATGCCCGGCGCGCCCTCGCTCTTCTCCGTCTGCCCTTCGTAGAGCCAGGTCTCCGGATCGTATTGCTTCTTCTCCGCGTCCCACCCCGAGAAGAGTCCGCCCAAGTCCTCGGTGTCCTGAAAGTCGGAACGAAGAATCGTCGGCGCGTTCGTGTAATGCACGACGTACTCGCGGAAGTCCCGCTCGTTCTCCAGCGTGTATCGAATGAGAGCGCCGAGAAAGACGATGTCGCTCCCGGCCCGGAGCGGGACCCAGTAGTCCGACATCGCGGACGTGCGATTGAAACGCGGATCGACGTGAATGATCTTCGCGCCATTCTTCTCGCGCGCTTCGATCACCCATTGAAATCCGACCGGATGATTCTCGGCCATCGACGAGCCCATGATCAGAATGGCGTCAGCGTTGGCGAGATCCTGCTGGGCAGTCGTTGCCCCTCCGCGCCCGAGCGAGGTGCCCAGACCGGGCACCGTGGAGCTGTGTCATATCCTGGCCTGGTTGCTGATGCAGACCATGCCGAGGCCGGCGGTGAAGAGTTTCTTGATGACGTAGTTTTCTTCGTCGTCCAGCGTGGCACCGCCGAGGTGAGCCATGCCGGTGGTGTGCATGACGGAGTCGTCGAACGTGCGCTCGCGTGTGTCCCACATGCGCTCGGCGACCATCTCCATGGCGCGCTCCAGCGAGATCTCGCTCCATTGGCGGGCGAAGGGCGCGCGGTACTTCACGCGCGTCGCACGGCCATCGTGCGTGACGAGTTGAAACGAGTCCGCGCCCTTGGGGCAGAGGCGGCCGCGCGAGATCGGCGACTGCGGATCGCCCTCGATGCTGACGACCTCCCCGTCCCGATGGTAAACAAGTTGACCGCATCCGACGGCGCAATACGGGCAGATCGATCGCGCGACCTTGGCACCTTCATTCTTCGGTCGCAACTGCTTTGTGCGCTCGCTCATGGACTCCGAGCCGGAGCCATCGGTGCGCGTCTTCAACTGGCGGATGAGGGGCCATCGGAGCAGAAGCTCGGCGAGCATGGGTGCAGTGTATGCAAAAATCGCTTGGTGGAGCCGACGAGCCGCGTCCCGATCGTGCGTGTGCCAGGAGGCGCGGCGGATGACGTCGTCGCCGTGGAAGAGCCGCTGGAGATTCGCGTCGCCGACAAACCGGTCGCCGTCACGATGCGCACGCCTGGCGACGATGAAGATCTCGCCGCCGGATTTCTTCTCACCGAAGGCATCATCCAGACTGCGAGCGACATCGAGTCCATTCGCCATTGGGGATCGCCGAACGTCGTTCGGGTCTCGCTGCGAGAAGGAGTGCGGCTCGATTACGCGCGCCTGCAGCGGAACTTCTACGCAACCTCGTCGTGCGGGATTTGCGGCAAGTCGTCGATCGACGCGCTGCGCGTTTTCACCACGCCGGTCGAGTCCGATGTTCGAGTGGGCGACCTGAGCGAGATGGCTGCGTCGCTCCGCCTGCAACAGAAGTCGTTCGACGCCACGGGAGCGATTCATGGCGCAGGCGCGTTCAACGCGGAAGGCGCGGTCCTGCGCGTGCGAGAAGACATCGGCCGCCACAACGCCGTCGACAAAGTCCTCGGCTCTCTTCTTCGCGCCGGCGAGCGTGCGGACGTCCTGCTCATCAGCGGGCGTGCCTCGTTCGAGGTGGTGCAGAAGTGCGTCGTCGCACGCGTGCCGGTCATCGCCGCCGTCGGCGCACCGTCCTCGCTCGCGGTGGAGCTGGCGCGCGAGTACAACGTGACGCTCGCCGGCTTCCTGCGCGACGGCCGCTTCAACATCTATTGCGGCGCGCAGAGAATTCGCTGATCGCGTCCCTCTCACCCTTCACAGGAATCGTGATGTAGATCACCCGTTCGGGTCATTGTTTTTCCATTTTCGGAAGTGTAGTTTTCGTGGGCCTCACGAAAAAGTGAATTGTCCGGCGTGTCAATCCACGCCACGGGTCCGCTTCAAAACAATCGAGGGAGGGTTCCGCATGTCCATGCTCCGTTCTACGTGTGTCCTGTCGAAACGCAATCGCCTGTTCGCGATGCTCATTCTGTGTCTGGTCGCGGTGGCACCGGCGGCGTTTGCCGATGGTCACACCCTGAGCGGAACGGTGTACGGAGGCAACGCCGTCCTGCCGAATACGTTGGTCGAAGCGCTGAACGCCGGGACCACGCATGTTGCCGCGTCGGTGACGACCGACAGCGGTGGAAAGTACTCGCTCGTGCTGACCGATGCGCAGTACAACCTTCACGTCGTGCCCCCATCCGGCAGCGGATTTGTCGAGGCAACGACGCCCATCACGATGAATGGCGCTGATCAGACATCGGATGTCATCCTTCTCGCGCCTGCGTCAGGCGGCGGGGCACTGTCCGGCGTCGTGCGTACAGCGAACGGCACTGTGTTGCCGAACGTCACCGTCTACGCATACGCGCAACAGACAAACGAATATTTAGGACAAACACAAACGGATGCCAGCGGCCACTATGCGATGACCGTGACCGCGTCCACAATCCGTGTTTACATCACAAACAACTGGAGCAATGCTCCGAACGCTCCGTATTACTGGGATTTTCAGCGATACAACATCGCGGTCTCGAACCCGACAATCGTCGACGTAAACCTTCCGCTTGTGCAGGTCTCCGGCATCGTGAAAGGGAAGGACGGCGTGCTTCTCGGCGGAGCCCCCGTCAGCGGGGCGTCTTCTTCGTACGACCCGGCGACTTCGACTTACTTCGACAGTCAGAGCTACGCGACCGCGGCCGCTGACGGCTCCTACTCGTTGCTGCTCACGTCGGGGAACGGCGGTCTCAGCGCATCGCCTCCGAACAACAACTACTGGCCGATGAGCGAATCCGTGGCCTTCACCGGCAACCTGTCTCACGATCTTCTCCTCGATGTGCGCGAGAACGGCACGATCTCGGGCACGATTCGCGGCGCCGGCAACGCCCCTCTGCCGAACATCACTGTCTACGCGTACGTCCAGGCCACCAATCAGTATCTGGGACAGACGCAGACTGATGCGAACGGTGTTTACCAGCTCAGCGCCGCGACCGGAACGATCCGGCTGTACTACACGAACAACTGGAACAACGTGCCGAACGCGCCCTACTACTGGGATTACCAGCGTTACAACGTGAATCTCACCGGTTCGATGACTCTCGACGTGACGCTCCCTCTCGTACGCGTTACTGGTGTCGTCAAGGGCGAAGATGGCACGACCCTGCCGGGTGCACCGGTGAGCGCTTCGTCATCGGCCTATGATTCCGCCACGTCGTCTTACTTCGACAGCCAGAGCTATGGAACATCCGCAGCTGACGCCAGCTACTCGCTGCTCGTTACGGCCGGAAGTGGCGGTCTCAGCGCGTCGCCTCCTAACACCGATTACTGGCCGATGAATGAGTCATTCGTGTTCAGCGCTGACGTGACCCACGACCTGGTCCTGGCGGCGCGCCACAACTCGACGATCTCCGGCACGATTCGCGGCGCCGGAAGCAATCCGCTTCCGAACACTACGATCTATGCCTACGTTCAGTCGACGAATCAATATCTGGGACAGACGTCCACGGACGCAAACGGGTACTACCAGCTCGCCGCGGCGAACGGCACGATCCGGCTCTACATCACCAATAACTGGAGCAACGCAGCGAACGCACCGTACTACTGGGACTTCCAGCGCTACAACGTTCAGCTCAACGGGCCGATGACGCTCGACGTCGACCTCCCGCTGGCGCACGTAAGAGGGATCGCCACGGACTCGAACGGCGTTGGCGTTCCGAATGTCTCCGTCAATGGATCGACGTCGTCGTACGATGCGGCGACCTCGACGTATTTCGACTCCCAGTCGTACGCGACGACCGCTGCCGACGGAACGTACTCGATGTGGCTAACCAACGGCTCGGGCGGCTTCGGAATCTCCCCACCCCAGCAGAGCGGTTTCAAGTCCGCATCCCTTCCGCTGTCTCTGAGCAACGACATCAATCAACGCATCATCCTTCAACACCCCGATCTCGCTCCGCCGCAGATTGTCGCGGGTCCGGTCGTCGTGCATCTCAGCGCTACTTCGGTTTCTATTTCCTGGACCACGAACGAAGCGTCGACATCGCAGGTGCAGTACGGCATCGGTGGACTCAGCTCCACCTCGAGCGATTCCTCGATGACCACGAAGCACGAAGTCACGCTGCGTGATCTCGCACTCGCGTCGCTCTACCAGTTCCGCGTCGGCTCCACGGACGCTGTCGGCAACGGTCCGACGTTCAGCGCGGTCGACACGTTCGCGACGCAGGCAATCGCTGATTCGACCGCACCTCGCATCACCGACGGTCCCACGGTGACCGCCGTCGATCAGACCAGCGCGATCATTCAGTGGACGACCGACGAGCCTGCAACGACGAGCCTCAACTATGGCCTCGGTCAATCGCTGGGAACGGTGGTCAACGGAAGTGCCAACCGCTTCACGCTAGCGCATTCCGTCCGCCTGACGGACCTCACGGCGCAGACCACGTACTTCGTGCAGGTCTCCTCGTCAGATCCCGACGCGAATACGGCCACGAGCAGCCTCTTCAGCCTCACGACTCTGAGTGTGCCCGACACGTCGGCACCCGCCATCCTCGATGGACCGACGATCACGTCCATCACCGACACGAAGATGACCGTCAGCTGGACGACCGACGAACCTGCGAACAGCGGCGTGTCGTACAACGACGGCACACACTTCGATCTCGCAAGCGACTCGACGCTGACGCGCACACACCAGCTCACGCTGTCAGGTCTCACGCCTTCGACGACGTACTACATCCGCGTCGCTTCCACGGATGCAAACGGCAACGGTCCGACGTTGAGCGGAACCATCTCGGCAACGACCGCGGCGACTCCCGACACCACTGCTCCGGTCATCTCCGGTGTGAGCGTCACTGGTGTCACGCCTTCTTCAGCAGTGATCTCCTGGACGACGGACGAACCGTCGAACAGCCGCGCGCGTTATGGCACGACGGCAGGCGCCGCAGACAACTCCACCGCCGACGTTACGAGCGTTGTCCAGCACCAGATCACGTTGACAGGACTGGCCGAGAGCAGCACCTACTTCTTCACGGTCAGCTCGACCGACGCGTCGAACAACACTTCCACCAGCGCCGAAGCAAGCTTCACAACGGGAACGAACCATGTCGATCAGGCACCGACGGCACCGGGACCGATCACCGCTCCGCGCGTGACGAACGCGCAGTCCTTCACGATCACGTGGGGCGCTTCTACAGATGATGTCGCCGTGGCGCAGTACGAAGTCATCCGCAACGGCGCCGTCATCGCCACGCTACCTGCCTCGGCGACGACCTACGGCGACTCCGGCACGGGCGAAGGTTCTTACACGTACACGATCCGTGCGACGGACAGCGCCGGACACACGGCGTCATCCGATCCGTCAACCGTGATCGTCGACAGGACCGCGCCGCAGATCACTGCTGCCGACGTCTCGGCGGAAGCGACCGGCGCTGCGACAACCATCAACTACACCGCCGGCGGTACGGACAATGTCGACGGAGCCGTCGCGGTCACTTGCTCGCCGGCTTCAGGCACGCAGTTCGGTGTCGGCAGCACCACGGTCACATGCTCCGCGAGCGACGCAGCCGGCAACAGCGGCAGCACTTCATTCAGTGTCGTCGTGAAGGACACCACTAAACCATGCCTCAACGTGCCGTCGAGCATCTCGAAGGAAGCGACGGCATCGAACGGCGCGGCCGCAACCTTCACAGCGACAGCGAAAGATCTCGTGGACGGTGCGATCGCGGCGACGTGCACTCCAGCCTCGGGCGCGACGTTCGCCGTCGGCACCACCTCAGTCACCTGCACGGCAACGGATGCCGCCGGCAACAAGGCCACTCGTTCGTTTGACGTCAAAGTCGTCGATACGATCGCGCCGGCGGTCACCGTGCCGAGCAATTTGACTCTCGAGGCAATCAGCAGCCGCGGAGCCGCGGCGACGTTTGCGGCGTCCGGTAGCGACATCGTCAGCGGCGTCGTGCCCGCGTCCTGCTCCCCCGCCTCGGGCGCGACCTTCGCGATCGGGGACACGGTCGTGACATGCACGGCAACCGACGCAGCGGGCAACCGCGGCACAGGGCGCTTCTCCGTCATCGTTCGTGACACGACCGCACCGGTCGTCACCGTTCCGAAAGACATGACGCTCGAAGCGAGCAACAAAGATGGCGCGATCGGCGCCTATGTTGCGACCGCTTCCGACATCGTCAACGGCAACATTGCGCCGGTGTGCAGTCCGGCATCGGGCTCAACGTTCGCAATCGGCACCACGACCGTCACATGCACGGCACGCGACGTCGCCGGCAACGCAGCATCCGCATCGTTCAAGATCACCGTGAAAGACGCGACCGCCCCTGCAATCGCGTCGGTCACGCCAAGCCAGTCGACGCTCTGGCCGCCGGATCACCGCCTCGTGTCGATGACGGTTGCAGTCTCCGCTTCCGACCGCGTCGACCCGTCGCCGGTTTGCACCATCGCATCGATCAAGAGTAGTGAAGTCATCAACGGGCTCGGCGACGGCGATACCTGGCCCGACTGGGACATCGGGAACGGTCTCTCGTTCCAGCTTCGCGCCGAACGCGCCGGCAAGGGCCCGGGTCGGATCTACACGATCACCGTCGATTGTGCCGACAAGTCCGGGAATCACGCGACGAAGTCGGCAACGGTGAGCGTGCCGAAGAATCAACCGAAGTGAACTGGATTGGGGGGCGGGCTTCGGCCCGCCCCCTCTTCAGTTGTTCGTGATGCCGTCGCCGATCTTGTACAGACCCGGTAGATTGATCGGCAGGTGTCCGCGGAACGGAACCTCCCCGGTGATCACGCGAATCGCCGCCAGCTCCGCCGTCGCGTTTGTGTCGTACGCCACCACGTAACTCGGCAGCTCGGGAATCTGCGTCAGCAGGTATGGGCTGCCGAAGATTGTGAAGACCAGCGGCTTCTTCATCGCGATCAGATCCTGGATCAGACGAAGTTCCGCAGGCGTCAGAGCGATCGATCCCTTGTACGCCGCAATGCGGATGTAGCCGTTGACGACGACCGCGTCCGAGACTTGTGCAAGCTTGCGCACGTCATCGAACTCGGCTGGCGTGCTCTCGTCGTCGATCTGCACCGTCACAGCGCGGGGAAAGCGTTTTTGCAGCTCGGGGCCGACGACGCGGCCCGGCGGACCTTCGCGCCAGCCGCCGCGCGAGTCGACGACGTTGACCTGCACCACGCGCAGATCGGCAGAAGGACGCAGCGGGAGCACGTGCTTGTCATCGCGCACCAGCGTGATCGCTTGCTCGGCAATCTGCTGCGCGTAGTCGCGATGCTCCTTCGTGGCCACGTTCGTCATCAACGTGTTTACGTCCGCAAACCGGTTCTTCGGGACGTCGAGGCCGACGCGCGCTTTCGCTTCCAGGATGCGGCGCACCGATTGCTCGACGCGCGACTGCGGGATGCGGCCGCTCTCCACCGCCGCCTTGATTCCGCGAAACGCAGCGCCGAGATCCGGCAGAAGGACGAGCATGTCCGCGCCGGCGTCCACCGCGCGCACCGCCGCTTCCTCCGCTGAGAACGCGAGGCTGACGCCGTGCATGCTCATGGCGTCGGTGAAGATGATCCCGCGAAAATGCAACTCGTTTCGCAACAGATCGGTCATCACCGTCTTCGACAGCGTCGAGGGCAGCCCCTTCTCTGATTCGATCTTCGGAAGCCAGATGTGCGCGGACATCACGGCGCCGACATCCTGCGCGATCGCGGCACGGAACGGGGGAAGCTCGATGGTGTCCAAACGTTCGCGTGAGACATCGAGGACCGGCATCTGCAGGTGCGAGTCTGTAGCGACGTCTCCGTGACCGGGGAAGTGCTTCGCGGTCGCAATCTGCCCGTTCTCCTGCGCGCCGGCGATGTACGCGCGCACGAACCGCGACACAGCCGCCGGGTCTTCGCCGAACGAACGGATGTTGATGATCGGATTCTGCGGATTGTTCTGCACGTCGGCGACGGGATAGAAATTCACTTCCACGCCGATCGCTCGCCCTTCCTGCGCCGTGTACTTCGCGACCTGATATGCCACCTTCGGATCGCCGGTCGCCCCGATGGCCATGCCGAGGGGGAAGCGGGTGGCGCCGAAGAGAACGTAGCCGACGCCGCCTTCGAAATTGTCAGCGACCAGCAGCGGAATGCGGACGCGTCGCTGCACTTCATTGATGATCAGCGCGACCGCCGCGGGATCCCCGCCGAAGACGTGGTAGCCGCCGGCGTGATAGTCGACGATGTTCTGCGTGATTTTCGCGAAGTCATCGGAGTCGACGTTGCGAAAGGCACCGAGCGCGTTGCCGGGCATCAGCATCTGCCCGATCTTCTCGTCCAGCGTCATCGACTTGATGGTCTTGTCGACACACTTGTCATGAGCGTCGGCGGCGAAGAGCGGAACGGCGACGAAGAGAAGGAGGGAAAGAAATCGCTTCACAGAAAGCGAGGATACCGCGACGGCTTCGCTTCATGCATCAGATCGTAGACCGCCGCGAAGATGGTCTCCCGATTCGGCTTTGACCAGTAGTCACCGTCCGAGCCATACGCCGGGCGATGTTCCTTCGCCGCGATCGTGAGCGGCTGCGAGTCGAGCCATTCATATCCGCCGTCGCGCTCGAGGACGTTCTGCATCATGAACGCGGTGCCGCCGCCGGGCACGTCTTCGTCGATGAACGCGACGCGATTCGTTTTCTTCAGCGACTGCAGAATCGTTCCCCGAAGGTCGAACGGAAGGAGCGTCTGCACATCGATGATCTCCGCTTCGACGCCCGTCTCGTGCAGCAGCTCCGCCGCTTCCAGCACGATGCGAAGCGTGGCGCCGTAGCTGACCAGCGTCACGTCGCTCCCCTCGCGCAACACTTCCGGCACGCCGAGGGGCACGGTGAACGCGGCGATATTCGACGGCAGCTTCTCCTTGACCCGATACGCGTTCAGCACTTCCACGACCATCGCCGGATCGTCCGATTGCAGGAGCGTGTTGTAGAAGCCCGCCGCCTGGGTCATGTTGCGCGGCACGCAGACGTACATCCCGCGAACGAGGCTGATGATGCCGGCCATGGGCGAACCGGAATGCCAGATGCCTTCGAGCCGGTGCCCGCGCGTGCGTACGATGACCGGACACTTCTGCCCGCCGCGCGTGCGCCAGCGCGTGGTGGCGAGATCGTCCGACA
Source organism: Thermoanaerobaculia bacterium (assembly GCA_038230775.1). Classification (GTDB taxonomy): domain Bacteria; phylum Acidobacteriota; class Thermoanaerobaculia; order Gp7-AA8; family Gp7-AA8; genus JBBRMQ01. Next base: position 31,920 of record JBBRMQ010000004.1, on the reverse strand, counting down.
TCAGTTGCAGCGCGTACAACACGTAGTCGAGATACTGGATCTCGGCGATCGGGCGCAGTCCACGCAGCGCCGCACCGATGGCCTGACCGAGGATGGTCGCTTCGCGGATGCCGACGTCGGAGACGCGCACGTCGCCGTACTTTTCCTGCAGACCCGCGCAGCCCTGATTCACATCGCCGAGCCTGCCGACGTCCTCACCGTAAATGAGGATCGACGGATCGCGGCGCAGCGCGTGATCGAAGCATTGATTGATGATCTCGAATCCGTTGAGCGTCGGAGCGTCCGCCGCGTACTCGGCTTTCACTTCCGGAACGTTCAGCGTGGTCGTTCCGTACAGCTCTTCGTCGTAGCGGCGATCGTTCTCTTCCTTGAATCCGCGCAGCCATTTGGCCGCGCGTTCCTGAATCTCGCTCGGGGCGGGCTGAAGCCCGTCTGCAGATCTCGCGGCAACCAAGGCTGACGTCAGTGCGCGCATCGCGTCGCGGCGGAAAGGAGCTTGATTGCGCTGCAATTCGCTCTTCAACTCGTTTGCACCGAGCTGCTCGAGAAAGCCGATGACGGTCTTCACATCGGCATCGATCCCGGTGCGATAGGCATCCCATGAGCGGCGCTGCACGTCGCGGACGAGCTGCGTGTCCTCTTTCTCGAACGCGTCCAGCTCGGCGGCGGTGGCCAGACCCTGCGCAATGATCCACTCCCGCATCCTGATGATGCCGTCGAAGTCGATCTCCCACTGCAGCCGGTCCTTCGACTTGTAGCGCTCGTGGCTGCCCGACGTCGAGTGCCCTTGCGGCTGCGTGATCTCGGTGACGTGGATGATGGCCGGTACATGCTGCGAGCGAACGATGGACGCTACATTGATATAGGTCTCGCAAAGCGCGGGATAGTCCCATCCTTTGACCTGGTACACGTCGAAGCCTGACTTCTGCTTCGGCTCGCGCTGGAAGCCCTTCAGCAATTCCGAGAGATTGCCTTTGGTGATCTGAAACTCGTTCGGGACCGAAATGCCGAAGCCGTCGTCCCAGATCGAGACGATCATCGGGATCTGCATCACACCCGCGGCGTTGAGCGATTCCCAGAACATGCCTTCCGCACAGCTCGCGTTGCCGATGGTTCCCCACGCGATCTCATCGCCGTTGCGGGAGAACTGCGTCCTCGACTTCAGGTCGTCGAGCGTGCGGTAGATCTTCGACGCCCATCCGAGTCCGACGAGGCGGGGCATCTGTGATCCTGTCGGCGACACATCCGCCGATGTGTTGTACGTATCGGTCTGACCGCGCCAGGTTCCGTCCGGATTGAGAAGGCGCGTGGCAAAGTGCGCGTTCATCGAACGGCCGCCGGACCACGGATCGTGCTCGATGTCCGCGTGCGCGTAGAGCTGTCCGAAAAATTCTTCCAGCGTTGCGATGCCGAGGGCGAACATGAAGGTCTGGTCGCGGTAGTAGCCGGAGCGCCAGTCGCCTTTGCGGAACGCGCGCGCCATCGCGAGCTGCGCGATTTCCTTGCCGTCGCCGAAAATGCCGAACTTCGCCTTCCCGGTCAGCACTTCCCTTCGGCCGATGAGGCTGGCCTGGCGGCTGCGGAACGCGACGCGGTAATCCTGGAGGATCGTCTCGCGCGTGATCTGAGCGCGGGTCTCTTCGGATTGCTTCGGGTTCGCCACGATGTCGAATCCTAACATTGGGCACGTGTGGGGCCAGCCCTTCGGCTGGCCAGGCCAGCCAGAGGGCTGGCCCCACACATCGCGGCTTCGCCGCGTGGCTTAGAGCTCAGCGACGGCGAGGCCCAGCATCTCCTGCACGCGCTCGGCCGATGGGCTCTCCGCGTAGATGCGGAGCATCGGCTCGGTTCCGGACTTGCGAAAGAGGATCCACGAGCCATCGGAAAAGTTCAGCTTGGTCCCATCCTTTTCTTCGGTGGAGGTCGAGCCGGGAAAGATCTCGCCGGCTCGCGCGATGAGAGCCGCCGCCTGTTCGACGGGCGTATGCACGTCGCGACGGTCGTAGTGAAGAGCGCCGAACTCCTCCTCCATCGCGCCGACGACCTCGGACAGCGGCTTGCTGTAGTGCGCGACGCATTCGGCGACCATGAGCCCGCTCAGCACACCGTCGCGCTCGGGCAGGAAGTGGCCGAAGCCGATGCCGCCGCTCTCTTCGCCGCCGATGAGGATGTCGCGCGACAGCATGAGATCAGCGACGTACTTGAAGCCGATCGGCGTCTCGTGCAGGGTCGCGCCCAGCGCCTTCGCCACGCGCTCGATCAGCCTCGTGGTCGAGAATGTCTTGACGATCTCGCCCTTCATCTTTTTCTCGCGCACGAGATAGAGCGCGAGCAGCGAGATGATCTTCTGCGGCGAGACGAACTCGCCGCGCTCATCGAGGATGCCGAGGCGGTCGGCGTCGCCGTCGTTGCAGATGGCGAGGTCATACTCGCCGCTCAGCATCACATTGCGAGACGCAGCGAGGTTCTCCGGAATAGGCTCCGGGTTGACGCCGCCGAACGATGGATTGATGTCGCCGCGGATGCCGTCGACCACCGTCTCGGTCAGCGGCTGCACGCTGCGCCGGATGATGCGCGCCGCGCCCATGTAGTCGAGGCCGAGAACTTTCGACGGAAGCTGCGCCGCGACGCCGTGAATCGGATCGTGAAGAATGGCGAGCCGCGCCGAGCGGATCTTCTCCAGGTCGAGCCGCGATCGCATCGCCGTCACGTAGTCCGCAAGGAGGTCTTCTTCGGAAATCGAGCCGCCGCCCTTCGTTTCGGATTTGCCGAGCGCGCCGGCGATCGCCTGATACATCTCCGGCAACCCCGATCCGCCGTACCACGCCTTGAACTTGATGCCGTTGTACTTTGCCGGGTTGTGGCTCGCCGTGATGACGATTCCGCCTAACACCTTGCGATGCGCCGCCGTGAACGAGATGGCCTGCGAAGGCGTCGGCGCTAGCGAAAGGATGACGCGGTAGCCGGCGGCGCGAAGACGTTCCGCGGCCGTGCGGGCAAATTCGGCGGAGAGAAAGCGGCGATCGAAGCCGACGACGAGCGTGTTGCGATCGATATCGGCCGGCGGTTGGAGTGCTCGCGCAGCGACGGCGATCGCATCGGTGACGCGGGCAACGTTGTCGAAGGTAAAGCGATCCGCAATGACGGCACGCCAGCCGTCGGTGCCGAACGTGATGTCGGACATGGACCGCTATTCTATTGTTGCTTGAAGATTCCGCCGCTCAACGTCGGCTTCTGGCCGTCGGCGCGCTTGACGATGGCCACGCCGTTCGAGCCGCCGACGATCGTCACGCTCTTCCCGCCGCCGCGCGGCGCATCGAGCGACTGTGTGCTGGTCGCGACCGGCTGGTCGATGGCGATCGGCTGCACGCCGGCTGTTGCCGACGCCTGCTCCACTCCCAGGTACTGCGCGCGAGCGGCCGGCTCGACCAGATAAGGATCGGGCGCGGTCTGGTCCGCAACGGGCGCTTCCTTGATGACATCGAACTTCGGCTGCGGGATCTCGTTCTGACGAGCGACCTGCTTGCCAAAGAGACGTCCATAGCCTTCCGAACCGTTGTGGCGCGTGCTGGACCAAACGGTGAGGCCCACGAATGTCACGACCAACGCGGCCACCACCCATCCAAAGTTTTTCAGAGTTACGATGCGCTTGCGACTGCGCCGATCGCGGACGGGAACGATGAGCTTGGACATGCCCAGAAAAGGTTCAATTTCGCTGCCACTTGTAACTAACTCAAATGGCTAGAGTTGCAATCATAGGTCGCGGCTGGGGCGAGCGCTCCCAGCTTCCGAACTTCTCGGAGGCCGGTCTGGAGGTCGTCTCGGTGAGCGGGCGCGACAACTGGCGTGAGGCCATCGCGTCGAATGCCGACATCATCAGCGTGGTCATGCCGCCGTCGTCGCACGTGGAGATGGCAAGCGCTGCGCTGGAGGCCGGAAAGCACGTCGTCTGTGAGAAACCGATGGCGCTCGATGCGGATGAAGCCCTTCGCATGGTCGCTGCAGCGGAGGCGCATCCGCAACAGATCGCGATCATCGACCACGAGCTTCGTTTCGTGCCGTCCTACGCCGAAGCGCGGAAGAGGATCGCCGACATCGGAGCGGTACGCTACGCCGAAGTGCGGTACTCGAGTCCGAATCGCGGCGATCGCACGCGTCCGTGGAACTGGTGGAGCGATGCGTCGCTCGGCGGCGGAGTATGGGGCGCCGTCGGCTCCCACCTCGTCGACACCCTCCGCTCCCTCGGCCTCGAGCCAGAAGCGATACGCGGGGAGCTGCGCACGACGATCACCGAACGCTCGGGAAAGAAGGTGACGTCCGACGACTTCGCGGCCGTTCATCTTCGCCTGCGCAGCGGTGCGTTTGCGGCGATGACATTCAACGCCGCGGCTTCGGGACCGGACGAGCCCGCGGTACTCACGATTCACGGCGAGGACGCGGCGCTGCGGCTGACCGGTGAGGAGTTGCTGTTCGCGAAGCGCGGCGAGCCGTTTCAACGCGTCGCGGGCGAAGATCTGGCGAAGCGCCCGGGGAACTCCATGGGCGGCGCGTTCGGAACCGGAACGTACCGGCTGGCGCTCGCGCTCAAGCAGGCGATCGATGAAGGCGACCGTACGGCGCTGGCCGCGGCGGCGACGTTCGTGGATGGCCTCGCCGTGCAGCGCGTGTTAGACGCCGCCCGCCGCTCGAGTTCGAACGGCGGGCGGTGGGAAACGATCAGTACTTGATCGTTCCCCGATGGCGAATTACCGGTTTGAATCAGACCGCTCGAAGTTCAACGCGGCGATGCCAGACAGGAGCACTCGAACCAGCTCGCTCTGCCGTTCGACCTGCGTCTTGATGAAGACGCTCTTCAAATGACGGCGGAGCGTATTGACGCTCATGCCTAGCTCGCGTGCGGCGCTCTGGCCGCCCGCACCCTGCACCACCGCAGCCGCCACGCGGGCCTCGGTCGGCGTCAGGCCGTAGAGCCGCCGCAGATGCTCCGGCCGCGGCGCGATCGCGCGCGACGGATCGCCGATGATGACGGCCGAGCATTCCGCATCCAGCGACAGAACCGATACTTCCATCGCTCTCTGTTTCGAAAGACGATCCAGTCTCAGCACGCAGCACTCACCTGAGGCAAGCGCCGACTGGAGCCGTTCGTCGACGATCTCGCTGGCGGTAGCACGCAAGCGCGATCCGTCGAAACGCACTGCATCGGCGTCGCGCAGCAGCGTCTGCCCGCGCGAGTTCATGCCGCGGACTTTCAGATCGCGTCCGATGAGGACTACGGCGAAAGGAACGGCGTCGAGAACCGCCCACAAATGCGTTTCGATGGGATGCGGCATGTTGTCGGGGATCGTTCGCATCGTCTGCATCACCCATTTGAGTGACGCAATATCGAAATTTCCCGCCCCTGAATCACCGAGGCTTCTGTGTGAGGACCGGCTTTAGCCGGTCGGCCGTGACCGGCTGAAGCCGGTCCTCACACAGAAGCAGACCGCACGTGGCGTCCCTGCTGAATGTGGTGGCGGGCTTCAGCCCGCCCCTCCCGGCGCCGCAACTCCTACTTGACGATCACCGCCGGCACGTTCTGATCCTTCACCAGCTTGTTGAATGCGGGCAGATCGATTTGCCAGATCGCGTTCAACTTCGCCAGCTCGGCGTCGATCTGCGCCACGAGATCGTCGCGTACCGCGATCTGTTGGCTGGTCGGCGCAAACGCTCCCGCTGCGGCGCTGTCGCCGACGCCCGCGAGCTTGTCGTTGAGGCGGATCGGATAGTTCAGCGGATCCTGTGAGCTCTTGTTCTTCGTCTGATAGAGCGCCTCCTCGACCAGGGTCATCTTCTTGTCGAGATCGTTCGCAGCGGCGACGACGGGCTTGTTGTCCGCCGATCGCTTCTTGATATCGGTGAGCGACTTCCGCACGTCGCGGATCTTCGTCACCTCCTCGTTCACCTGCGACAGCTTGTCGTGAACGCTCATCACGAAGTCGTACTGCGACTTCAGATCGGCCGCCGTGGCGGTGGTGCGCGGATCCTGACGAACTTCGAATGGCGCCGTTTGCGGCGACTGATCGCCGACCGTCAGCTTCGCGGTGTATGTTCCGGCCGGGACGCGAGGTCCGAGCGTTCCACCGGCCCACAGAACCATCCCGGGGAATCGCTTCGCTTCCGGCATGCGCAGATTCCACGCGACTCGGTTGTGACCGTTCGCGATGTTCGTGAGCTTGTCGGAATCTCCCCCCCGTCGCCCGCCCGGCTCCTCCTCCTCGGCCCCTGCTTCCGCCACCCCCGGCTGCTGCTCGGTCGTTCCGCCTTCGGACTTCACGCCTTCTTTCGGCGGCTCCGCGGCCGTGGCGGCGGGCGGAGGTGTTCCACCTTTGAGCTCGAGCGGCTTGTCCGGCTCGGCCTGCACTTCGCCTTTCAGCTCGCGAAGAACCTTGCCGTCAGGACCGAGAAATGCGAGGGAGACCTTGGTGCCGGGCTTTTGATTCTGAATGACGAAGTCGATGATCGCACCGCTCGGAGGATTGGTTCCTTCCGTGTGTGCGCCGCCGCCACCGCCCGCTCCGCGGCCCCCGCCATCCATTCGCCACGCGAAGGCGGGGGTGAAGAGACGGACTGGCGTCGCGCCGAGGTCGGAATTCAACTGGCGCAGCGGCTCGATGTCGTCGAGCATCCAGATCGAGCGGCCGTGCGTTGCGGCGATGAGCGCGTCCTGATGCTCGAGCAGATCGGCGATCGGCACGATCGGCAATTTGTATTGAAGCGACTGCCAGTGCGCGCCGTCGTCGAACGAGGCATAGACACCGCGTTCCGTTCCGGCGAAGAGAAGACCGCGGCGTTTCTCGTCGGCGCGGATGACGCGCGTGAATTCACTTGCAGGGATGCCGTCGGTGATCTTCGTCCACGTCTTGCCGTAGTCGTTCGTCTTGAAGAGGTACGGGTGAAAGTCGTCCAGCTTGTATCCCGTCGCCGCGACGTATGCGGTGCCCTTGTCGAGCGGACTGGCATCGAGCTGATTGATCATCGTCCACTCGGGCAGCATCGTTTTCGGCGGTGTGACGTTGTCCCAATGTGCGCCAGCGTCGCGCGACACGTAGACGAGGCCGTCGTCCGAGCCGGCCCAGAGAACGCCTGGCTCGAGCGGCGACTCCGCTGCGTAGAAGATCGTGTCGTAGTACTCGACGCTGGTGTTGTCCTTGGTGATCGGACCGCCGGATGAGCCCTGCTTCGTCTTGTCGTTGCGCGTGAGATCGGGGCTGATCTGCCGCCAGCTCGCGCCTCCGTCCGTGCTCTCCAGCATGAACTGTGACGCGGCGTAGAGCTTCTTCGGATCGTTCGGCGAAAAGAAGAGAGGAAAGTTCCACTGAAAGCGATGCTTGGTGTCGGCGGCGCCGGCGCCCATCGGATTGTTCGGGTAGGGATTCACATCGCGGATCTCCCCGGTGCGATGGTTGAGCATGATCAGCAGCCCCCCGTACGAGCCGCCGTAGACGACGTCGGGATTCTTCGGATCGGCAATGATGTAGCCGCTCTCGCCGCCGGCCGTGACTTCCCAATCGCGCTCGCCGATGCTGCCGCTCGTGCTGCGATGACGGATGCGGACCGCGGAGTTGTCCTGCTGCGGGCCTAACAGGCGATACGGAAAGTCGTTATCGACGGAGACGCGGTAGAACTGCGCGGTCGGCTGATTGTTTTCCGTGGTCCACGTGGTGCCGCCGTCAGTGGTGACGGTCGCGCCGCCGTCGTTCGCCTCGATCATGCGCTGCGAATCGTTTGGCGCAATCCACAGATCGTGGTTATCGCCGTGCGGCGTGGCAATGCGCGACCAGGTCTTGCCGCCGTCCTTCGTCTTGTGGAACTGCACGTTGACGACGAACGCGGTGTCTTCATCCTTTGGATCGGCGTAGATCCGGCTGTAGTACCAGGCGCGCTGGCGAAGATCGGCCGAGTCGGTGGTCTTCGTCCAGGTGTCGCCGCCGTCGCGCGAACGGAACACGCCGCCGTCTTTCGCCTCCACAATCGCGTAGACATTCTGCGGATTGGACGGTGAGACGCTGACGCCGATGATGCCGAGGGTTCCTTTCGGCATCGCCTTGTTGCGGGAGAGCTCCTTCCACGAGTCGCCGCCGTCGGTCGACTTCCAGAGTGCGGAGCCTTCGCCGCCGCTCTCGAAAAACGACGGTCCTCTGCGAAAGCGCCAGGTGCTGGCGTAGATGATGCGCGGGTTGCTGGGGTCGAGCGTCAGATCGACGGCGCCCGAGTCGCGATTGACGAAGAGGATGCGATCCCACGTCTTGCCGCCGTCGCGCGAGCGATAGACGCCGCGCATGTCGTTCGGTCCGAACGCGTGGCCCATCGCTGCCACGTACACGAGATCCGGATTCGACGGATGCACGCGGATGCGCGCGATGTGCTGCGAGTCCTCGAGGCCGATCTTCGTCCACGACTTGCCGGCATCGGTCGACTTCCACATGCCACCGCCGGGCGAAACGTTTCCGCGGATCGTCTCCTCACCCGTACCGACGTACACAACAGCGGGATCCGATGGAGCGATGGCGATGGCGCCGATCGTGCCGCCGAAGAAGCCGTCGGAGACCGGGCGCCACGTCTGTCCGCCGTCGACCGTCTTCCACACACCGCCGCCGGCGGCGCCGAAGTAGTAGACGTTCGGCTGGCCGGGAATGCCTTCCACTGCATCGGCACGCCCTCCGCGATACGGGCCGACCTCGCGCCACTGCATGTTTTTCAGCAGCGCTGCGTCGGGGGTCGCGGCGAAGAGCGACGTGGAAACGAGAACGAGAGCCAGAGTCGCGCGCTTCATCATCATGGCGCGCGGTTGTATCACAAAGGAAAACGCCGCCCGAAGGCGGCGTCTTCACGAATGTTTAGGGGATGGAGAACGGAGGCTTGAACTTGAGGTTCAAATCCTCGACGCGATGGAACGGCTGATAAGGCGCGCCGGGAAGGGCAGCGAACTGATTCTGCTGCAAACCACTCTGGGCGTTCGCGCAATTGAAGACCCCGGAGATGGGGCCGACGTTCGTCGAGTACAGCGAGCCAAAGAAGTACTGGGACGGGTTCACCTGAGGATCCCACAACACGACCGGACACTCCGAGGGGTCGGTCGCGAAGAGCCAGTTGGGAATGTTAAAAGGCTGGTTCGGACAGGCGCCCGGCGTCTGTGGTGTGGACGTCGAGCCCATGACCAGAGTCCCAGCCTGCCGCCTCGTGAGCTGGTCTCCGCTGCCGAAGAGAATGTAGCCGTCGCCGGAGCAATCGGTGGACGAGAAGAAGACTCTGGTCAACCCGCTCGATAGCGATGCGGCGCCGCTCAACGCATTCGCACTGACCGAAAGAACAACGCGATCGCCGAGAACCGGATAACGGATGACGGCTTTCGACAACCCAGTGCCGTCGATTTTCAGCACGTCCCCGACAACCGTCCCGACCGAATCGACGACCACCTGAGGCGCTGCGGATGCGCCCGCCGGCCCTGTCGCGCCGGTAGCTCCCTGAGGTCCGGCAGGACCCAGCAGACCTTGAGGACCTTGCACTCCCGCGGGACCCTGGATCCCTTGCAGTCCTTGCGCGCCTTGTAATCCCTGCGCGCCTTGGGGTCCCACCGCGCCGACGTCGCCCTTGTCGCCCTTCGGTCCCTGAGGACCGACCGCGCCGAGGGTCACGTCGAACGCGTCGTTGGTGCTCGTGGCGTTGCCACAGGACACGGTCATCAGATACGAGCCGGGCGCCAACCCGCTCACCTGCAGGTCGAACGATGTCGCCGACGCGTTTGAGACACTCATATCCACGCCGTTGAGTGTGACGGCCGGCGCGAGGCAGAGATTTTGGCCGGTGACGTGAAGCACTCCCACGCTCACGCTGGCGTTGTTGACAACGAGCTGCGACGAGACCGTCTTGGCCTGGGCAGCGGACACCACGAACAATGCGGCTGTCGCCGCGATAAGACTCTTCCTCATCCAGTTCCCCTCTCTCGATTGTGTTGGATCAGCGCATTCTTACGGAACGCGGATGCTTCCGCAATCACCTGTTTGAGGTACATGAAGAGGAGATTCCCAAGCGCCGAGGAGCTATATTGACGCTCTGGAGGTCACCCATGCCGAAGTTCGTCATCGAGCGCGAGATCCCGAAGGCCGGTTCCCTCACTTCCGAACAGTTGCAGGACATCGCCGGCAAATCGTGCGACGTCCTGCACGCGATGGGTCCGCAGATCCAGTGGGTGCAGAGTTACGTCACCGATAACAAGATCTACTGCGTCTACATCGCACCGGATGAAGCGGCCGTCCGCGAACATGCAAAACGCGGCGGGTTCCCGGCGAACAGCGTCTCGCAGGTGCACGCCGTGATCGATCCGACCACTTCGGAACCGGCGCGCGCACGAGCCTGAATCTGGAGTGCGGCGCACTCCAGATCTGCGATCAGGAGATCGCTCGGAAGCGCGACGGAGTGAGGCCGAACTGACGCCGGAACGCGGCCGTGAAGTGGCTGTGGCTGGCGAAGCCGAGGTCGAAGGCGAGCGAGGTGAGGTCGTCGTGGCCGTCGCGAAGCCGGTCAAGCGCAAGCCGGAGTCGCATGCTCCGCCGGAAGGCACTGATCGTCAGACCGGTGACCCGACGAAACGCGCGGCAGAGATGAAACGTAGAACAGCCGGCCCTGCGCGCCAGGTCAGCGAGCCGGATCAACCGCGCCGGATCGTCGGCGATCATGCCCTTCGCCTGCTCCACCGCGTCGTGCATGCGCGGCGACTCCTGCGGGCGCGCGCGGAATGCGGCCCGCAGTACTTCATCGAGGATCGAGAGAACCCCCTCTTCGATCGCGAGCGCCGACATCGTTTGAAGAGAATCGAAGAGCGCGCGCTGCGTCATGTAAACGGCCGACGTGGCCGGGCCGGTGGCGAACGGAAACGGCCGCTCGCGATGCTCGTCCACGCGTTCGTCGTACGCACGGATCGCGTCGATCAGAACACGGTCGGAAACACGTACCAGTCGGTGGCGTCGACCGGCGCGATCGGATCGCGAAAGTACACCTGCCCCTGGTTGTAGAACGAGACGCTGTTCGGCGTGCCGACGAAGTGCTGGCCGTTGTCGTGACGAATGCCGGTCGCCGTCCGCGGAAAGGCGACCGTGTGATAGCTGCAGGGACCGCTGTTGCGGTACAGCGGATCCTCGACGGCGCAACGGAAACTGCCGACCGCAGCGAGCTCGCCGCGGAAGTGCACCGTCTCGACAGGCTTGGGAACCACTTCCAGCACGCGCCGATTGTGGCGCAAGCGCGGCGATCGAGACGTGACGAAACAAAAAAAAGGACGGGCCGAAGCCCGTCCCCACATTCAGTCAGAACCAACGTTACGAATTCTGGTGACCGCCGCCGCCACCCTCGCGACGGGGACCGCGGTCGCGGAAACCACCGCCGCCCCCACCCTCGCGACGCGGACCGCGATCGCGATGGCCGCCACCACCGCCGCCGCCACCCTCGCGAGGACCGCGGGGGCCGCGATCGCGCGATGCTGCCGCGGCCGCGAGCTCCTCTTCGGTCGGAGGAGGAAGCAGAGGCTTGCGCGACAGGCGGATCTTGCCGCTGTCCGGCTCGACGCCGACGACCTGCACCTCGACTTCATCGCCGAGCTGCATGATGTCCGTCACCTGGCCGACGCGTGTGTGCGCCATTTCAGAAATGTGCAGCAGTCCGTCCTGACCCGGAAGGATCTCGACGAACGCTCCGTACGGCTCGATCCGCTTCACCGTGCCTTTGTAGTTCTTGCCAATGTCGGGCGAGGCGGTGAGGCCCTTGATGATGTCGATCGCCCGCTGCGCCGAGGCGCCGTCCATCGATGCGACGGTGACTTTGCCGTCATCATCGACATCGATCTTGGTTCCGGTCTCTTCCACGATCCAGCGGATGGTCTTGCCGCCGGAGCCGATGACATCGCGGATGCGATCCTTCGGCACGAAGATCGTGTAGAGGCGCGGCGCGAACTCGGAGAGCTCGGCCTTCGGCTTGGCGATCACCGCATCCATCTTGTCGAGGATGTGGAGACGGCCTTCCTTGGCCTGCTCGAGCGCCTTGGCCATGACTTCGCGCGAGATGCCGCTCACCTTGATATCCATCTGCAGCGCGGTGATGCCCTTGCGCGTGCCGGCGACCTTGAAGTCCATGTCGCCTTCGTGATCTTCGAGCCCGGCGATGTCGGACAGGATCGCGGTGCGCGAGTCTTCTTTCACCAAACCCATCGCCACGCCGGCGACGGCGGCCTTCATCGGGACGCCGGCTTCCATGAGCGCCAGCGAGCCGCCGCAGACCGAAGCCATCGACGACGAGCCGTTCGACTCGAGGATGTCCGACACGCAGCGGATCGTGTACGCGAACTCGCTCTCGGGCGGAAGCATCGCCTGCAGCGCGCGGCGGGCGAGATTGCCGTGGCCGATCTCCCGACGCGCGGGACCGCGCATGAACTTCACTTCACCCACCGAGAACGGCGGGAAGTTGTAATGCAGCATGAAGCGCTGGAAGGTCTCGCCTTCGAAGTCTTCGATCTTCTGCGCTTCCTGCGGAGTGCCTAACGTGATGGTGACGAGCGCCTGCGTCTCGCCGCGCGTAAAGATCGCCGATCCGTGGGTTCTCGGCAGCACGCTGAGGTCGATCGAGATCGGACGGATCTCGTTGAACGCGCGGCCGTCGAGACGCTTCTGATCGTTGACGACGACCTCGCGGAAGATCCGTGTTTCCATCTCGCCGTAGGCGGCTTCGACCGCGGCGACCATCTCCGGCTTGTCCGCCGGAACCGACAGCACCATCTGCGAGCGCACGGTGCGAACCGCATCGCGGCGCGCGTGCTTGCCCTGCACGAGGAGCGCGTCACGGAGCTGCTTGCCGAACTTCGACATCAGGTCGTTGAACACTTCCTCGGTGAACTTCGGCGTGTAGAGAACTTCGATCTTGCCCTTGCCGGCAACCGAGCGGAGCTCGTCCTGCAGAGCGCAGAGGCGCTTGATCTCCACGTGCGCCGCATCGAACGCGTTGAGGATGAGGCTCTCATCGACTTCGCGCGCGCCCGACTCGACCATCACGATCGCGTCCTTCGTACCGGCGACCACGAGGTCGAGATCCGACAGATCCCGCTGTGAGTTCGTCGGGTTGATGACGATCTCGCCGTCGAGGTAGCCGATGCGCACGGCGCTGATCGCATTGGGGAACGGGATCTCCGACACGACGAGCGCCGCGGAGGCGGCGTTGATGGCCAGGGTGTCGGGATCGTTCTCGCCGTCGGCGGACAGAACGAGCGCGATGATCTGCGTCTCCTGCCGGTAGCCCTTCGTGAACGAGGGGCGCAGCGGGCGATCGATCAGTCGGCAGGTGAGGATTTCTTTCTCCGTCGGACGTCCCTCGCGCTTGAAAAAGCCGCCCGGGATTCTGCCGCCGGCGTACGTGTACTCTTTGTAGTCGACCGTGAGCGGCATGAAGTCGCCGAGGACGGTTCCTTCTTTGTAGCAGGCCGTGGCGAGCACGACCGTGTCGCCGTAGCGGATGACGACGGCGCCGTTTGCCTGCTTGGCAACCGCACCGGTCTCGAACGACAGAGTCCTGCCGCCGATCTCCAATTCTTTTTTGGACTTCATTGATTTTCCTTCGAGTGCGAGGCCACTCATCACCTCGTCATTTATTTGGGGAGGGCACTGTGTCGGGACCGGATTCAGCCGGTCGATGGCGCAGGTGGAAGACCGGCTAAAGCCGGTCCACACACCTACTTACGGATGCCGAGCTTGTCGATGATCGTGCGGTAGCGCTCGTTATCAACCTTCTTCAGGTAGTCGAGCAGGCGGCGGCGACGGCCAACGAGTTTCAACAGCCCGCGACGGCTGTGGTGATCCTTCGCGTGGGACTTGAAATGCTCCGTCAGGTAAGTAATGCGGTTCGAGATGAGTGCAATCTGCACTTCAGGCGAACCGGTATCCGCGTCATGGACGCGGTAGTTCGAAATGAGGTCCGTTTTCTGCTGCTTGGTGGTCGGCAAAACACTGTCTCCTTAGCCAGTTAACCCTTGATACACGTCTTCCAGTCTTTTAGTCGCGACACCATAACAGCGGGACACTCAAAAAACAATCCCGGTTGGGTTCAAGCGGGCAGCGAGCGGCGGGCAGCGAGCGGGTGCAGTACTATACGCGGCTCCTCGGCATCGGAGACCTGATCGAAGGATCGAGGTCGAAGAAAGACGCGACGCATTCGAAGCCATCTCCCGAGATTTTCGAAGCGGCACTCGAGCAGATCGGGAACGATGCTGCGTTTACGATGACGGTCGGTGATTCATCTTCGACACCGTCGTCGAAGACATCACGATAAAAATCGACGAGATCGATGCCTACTTCCAGTCCTGAACTTCACAAACGCGCGATCGTCGTCGACGGCCACTGCGATACGCCGTACCGCATGCTGCGCCACAACGTGCACCTCGAGGACCACGATCCCGAGGCGCAGGTGGATCTTCAATCGCTCCAGGAGAGCGGGATCACGGCGTCGTTTTTCGCCGCCTACGTCCCTCCGTTCTACGCGGGCCGCGGTGCGGCAAAGTTCTGCTATCGACTCATCGATCTGATCAACGCAGAAACGAAGCGCCACTCCGACAAGCTCGCATCGTGTACCAGCGCGCAGTGCATCACCGACGCGAAGCGTGACGGCAAGGTCGCGATCATGATCGGCGTCGAAGGCGGCCACGCCATCGAGGATTCGCTCGACACGCTCCGCGACATCTACGCGCGCGGCGCGCGCTACCTGACCCTCACCCACGTCAACACCAACAACTGGTGCGACTCGTCCGGGGACCGCGGCAAGCACGGCGGCCTGACCGACTTCGGCCGCACGGTCGTGCAAACGATGAACGACCTCGGCATGATCGTCGACATCTCGCACGTCTCGGACAACGCGTTCTATCAAGTCATCGAGACGAGCCGCGCACCGGTCGTCGCCACGCATTCATCCTGCCGCGCGCTGTGCCGGCATCCGCGCAACATGACGGACGACATGCTCCGCGCCCTGGCGAAAAACGGCGGCGTGTGCATGATCAATTTTTTCTCGGCATTCGTGAACGATCAGGTCGCACAGGTCATCATGCACTCCCAGAAACGCGTGCGGCCGCAGCGCTCCGACACTGGCGGGACGGAAGAGATGCCGAACGACGCCACCGACTGGGACGAATTCCTCAAGTGGTACAACGCCCTCGGCTGCCCAACCGCGAAGCTCGATGACGTCGTCGATCACATCCTGCATGTGGGCGAGGTGGCGGGGATCGATCACGTCGGCATCGGAAGCGACTTCGACGGCGTTCCCGCGCTGCCGGAACAACTGCAGTCCGCGGCTTCCCTGCCGCGGGTCACCGAACGGCTTCTCGAGCGCGGCATCTCCGAGGCGGACGTGGAGAAAATCCTCGGCGGCAACTTCATGCGGGCATTCCGCGCGATCGAGTCCGGCCGCCTGTCATCCTAAGCCGCGAAGACGGCGAAGGTCCCTTGAGCAGATGGAGAGTATTTGACGACGCGGGTTGTGACCGGCCACCGCGACAAACGTTTGAAACCCTCTGACTGTTGGGGCTGCCATTTGTCCGTAGAAATGTCATTACGGCTGGCCGTTAGCTTGAATTGCAGGCAATGGTTCCGAACGTCGGATTGGATTGCCTGGGCGATCGACCCGTTTTCAAAACGTTTTGTGAGCTTAGGAGGGAATAATGCGCCACGTTGCGGTCCTATGTTTGTTATTCGTTCACGCGTCCGCCGCGGTGGCGGGTGACGGTATCATCCGGCGCGCTGCCGAACCGGTGCGCGGTACGTACCTTGTGAGCTTAAAGGCTTCAGCGGCGAATGTACCGGCAGTGGCACAGCAACTAGTTTGATGGTCGCGTTCGGCATATTTTCCAATTTGCGAGCACGGGATTCTCTGTGACGATGACTGAAGCGCAGGCAACGCTCCTCGCACGTCATCCGCTTGTCGATTTCGTCGAGGAAGTAGGACTTGCACATCTCTCTTCCGAGCAAGAGACGAACGGCACCGCCGGTTTGCCGACCGACGACAGTCTCTGGTTTCTCGATCGTATTGATCAACGCAATCTGCCGGTGGATCGTCACTACTCGTACTGCGAGAAGGCGCGGGATGTTTACATCTACATTATCGACACGGGTGTTTACCACAGTCACAGCGAGTTCATCACAGACGGCGTCACGCGCGTGATGACGGGAGCAAACCTAACCGGGCGAGACACCAACATCACGAACGGCGAGCCATGCGGCGTCGGCTCCACAGAGTTTGGGCACGGCACGGCCGTCGCATCGATCGCAGCAGGAAACACATTCGGCGTCGCCAAGAACGCCAAGATCGTACCCTTACGCGTTGCGGACTGTAACGGCGTCGTTACGTCGGATTGGATTGCCTGGGCGATTGACTGGATTATGAACCCATCGACAAATCCCTATTGGGGCCAACTTGGCGTTGCCAGCATGAGCACGTTTCTCTTTACGCAATCGTGCGTTCCTCCGAACCCGGACCCGAGAGCCACCGCTGCGTCGTACGTAGAAAACGAAATCAACTCGCTCATTGGCCACCCCTACGACGCGTCGCTCGGAGGGTGCTACACGCCAGGATTCGGATCGTGGCGTGGAATACCAATGGTCGTTTCGGCCAACAACCAAAACAGTGGGCAGTCCTACACGACGCCCGCCCGAATGGCGTACGGGAATCGGTACGACGCATCCACCAACCCGAGTGGACTGCAAAGCTGTGGCAACGTCATATCCGTCGGTGGCACGGATGAGCAAGATCAGCGCTGGGTTTGCAACCCTAACGTTGAATCCTGCGCCGCGTATGAGACAACCTGCGGGTACCCAACCACTAATCCACCAACGGGATCAAATTATGGACGTACCGTTGATATCTACGCACCCGCACACAACATGCGTCTCGCTGCCTTGTCATCGTCGACCTCCGAGGTGACGACACAATCGCTGCGGTCGGGAACGTCGTATGCTGCACCGCTCGTCGCTGGTATTATCGCGAGGATGCAGCAAGCCTACGGCCCGCTTCGGCCTGACTACAGCTCGCTTCGGCTTGACGATTGGTGGTTGTACCTAAATTACGATGCTACGCAGCTCAATCACGCTATCGACCCAGTGACAGGCAACAACAAGATCGTGTACCGCGCCGGGGCTCCATGCTCAGTGGAGTATCCATGAGGAAGAATTTTCAGCTCATGGCGGTGTCATTTTTTGCGACCGTCGCCGCATTGGCACAGACGCCGGGCGTGGACTACGAAAAGGTGCTCCTCCCTACCGTCATTTCGCAGCCCGAGGCCGGAGCCTTCGGGTCGCTGTGGACTACTACCACAACGATTACGAACGCTGCTGCCGTGCCCGTCTCGGTGTATCCCTACAAGGTGGGCAGCGGCGGAGTGGAGCCATCGCCCACGCCGCTTCTTCCAGCCAACACGACGATCCAACCAAAGTTAGCCGTTGATCGTCCGCGGTATCGAGGCACGTTTCTCCTGGTCGACCGGCGTCACATTGATGACGTATTCATCACGCTGCGCGCGCAAGATCTTTCCCGTGCGACGATGACTTTTGGCACGGCGGTACCGGTCGTCCGGGAAAGCGCGTTTAGCAACGGCGTACTGAGCATGAACGATGTTCCGGTGGGCGCGGTCTTTCGATCAACGTTGCGTGTATACTCGTTGGATAGCGCGCGGCCGACAAGGGTCCGGCTGTCAATTTACGGAGTCACTATCGACCCGTTGGACTTCCGAACTGACACGCGCATTGGAAGTGTAGATCTTGCCTTACAAGATCTTTCTACGATCTTGCCGGAGAACAGCATTACGACGCCCGGCTTCCTCGAAGTGCTCAATGTCGAGCAAATCATGCCTTCAACGTTCACACATCTACGTGTGGACGTGGAACCCTTGGATGCGACCACCCGTATTTCGGCATTCATTAGTGTCACGCATAACGACACGCAGCACATCACGATCATTACGCCGCGGTAATAGTGGCGGCATGTGACGCGTGCCGATGTGAGGAAGGCCCCGCACATTCGAGAGGCGTTCGGAGCTCCCTCACCTCTGTGAGGCGCGGACTGGAGCCTGGCGACGCGTCGCCGTCAGGTCGACCTGTCGCGCTCTGCTCCTTCGGCGCCAGCGGAGGGTCAATCGCTGTTCGTTCGATACCCTGAAGAGCCTACTATGCTCAACAGCCTCCGACTGCATTAGCCTTCCTTCCCGTCGCAATTGCGGAGGGAATCCCTCGCTACGTTTAGGATGGTCCAAGTACAATCCAACGCGATGGCAACCGAAGTTGAAGAAAAGCGCGAGTTCGCGCGTGCATTCTGGGCCGGTCGCCCGATCGAGTGTCCAAAGCATCGCGGCGTCCACATGACCGGCAGCTTCGTGCAGACGACGTTCGCCGATCACATCTTTCTCCAGTGCCCGCGAGGCAGAGAAACGATCCAGCTTCCGCAACGGCCAAAACAGGTCACGTTCCACCGGCAGCAGACCGAGGGGTTCGTCGAGAACATTCAGCGGGGAGACGCGAATCTCTGCTACCGCTGCCAGGCGCCCCTCGAAACGAACCTCAACGAGAACACCACGACCGGCGTCACGCACTACACGTTCACCTGCGTGCGATGCCTGTCGTACGGCGAGTGGATCGGTCAGCCGCAGATGGCGAAGATCGGGAAATAGGTGGGAAGCTGGGAAGCTGGGAAGGATAGACACAGAATGCAGAATGCAGAATGCAGAATGCAGAATGCAGAAAGATTTTAAATTCTGCATTCTGCATTCTGGTTTGCTGGGAAGCGCTCTAACTTCCCAGCTTCCCAGCAACCCAGCTTCCCACCTCAAAAGTCACTCACCGCCGCCACCACGTCATCAATCGCCTTCGTCGCCGCGGCCCAATCGGCGATCGAGTGATTCAGCACGACTGCGAAGTAGCGATAGCCGCCGTTGTTGCCGCGCACGATCCCGCTCAGCGCGTTGACGCCGGAGATCGTGCCGGTCTTGCCACGAAAACGCGCCGCCAGAGGAAGGAGCCGTTTGCTCAACGTGCCCTCCTCACCGGGTGTCGCGAGCATCAGCCAGTCGAGCCCGCGCCGCTGCGGAGCGTTCATCCAGCGAAACATGCTCACGATGGCGCGCGCGGTCACGAGATCATCGGACGAAAGGCCGGAGCCGTCGACGAAGCGGAATTCGGCGGGATCGATCCCCACCTCGCTCGTCAGAAAATCGCGCTCCAGAATCCAGGCGCCTCGGTAATTTCCCGCGGTGGCCTTGAACAGCATCTCGGCGTAGAGGTTCTGGCTCACTTTCAACATGACGGTGAGCAGTTGCCATAGCGGCGGCGACTCGATCGTGGCGATGCGCTCGCGCCATGCGACCGGTGCGATGTTGAGGCGAAGCGCGCCGCGCACCTTGATGCCGTCGCGGCGAAGCGCGTCGCGAAGCGCCTGTGCGGCGTACAAACCGGGGCTGGCGACCGCGGGCAGATCCGTGAATTTCTTCGTCATCGGACCGGTGACGCGAACGACATTCTCATCGCTGACGACGTCGATCTTCGCATCCGGCTCGCCTGGACCGCAGGTCACCGTCTCGACCGCGTCGATGAAGTTGGGATCCGTCGCGACCACGGGTCGCGCGCAATCCTCGACGGCCACGCCGACGACGTTCTCGTTGTAGGCCAGCGCATCGACCGGAGCCGCGTAGTCGGCTCCGAGGTTGCCGATCTTCCAGGTGCCGGGAAGCGTGACGCGATCGAACTGCGAGACATCGGCCACGATGTCGTTCACCTCGGCGATCCCGCGCGCGCGAACCGCGCTGACGAACGAAGCGAAAACCGTATCGCGATCGTAGGCCCACCTCCCGCCTAACGACGGATCTCCGCTTCCCCGCATCACGAGATTGCCATTCCCGTCGAGCCACAGCTCGGTCGTGAAACGGTGATCCGTGCCGAGACAATTGATGATCGAAGCGGCGGCGAAGATCTTACGGTTCGACGCCGGCATGACCAGCGTCGCCGCGTTGCGGCTGTAGAGCACGTTGCCCGCGTCGTCTTCGACATCGATGGCCCAGATGGCGCGATCGAGCTTCGGATTTGCGACGGCCCGATCGATCGCTTCCGTGAGTGTCTGCGCTGCCGCGGGGAACGCAAGCAGCAGGACCAGGAGTGCGCGCCTCACGCGAACGAGAACTCCTCGAAGGAAGGCGCGTGCTCGAGGTTGTACTGCGCGGCGGCGAGCATGCCGTCGAAGTCGAGGTTGGGAAATCTCGGCCGGAGACGCTTCGCGACTGCGTGCGACTTGAGCAATGCGCCGTAGTCGCGTGCAAGAAGGTATGGTGTGAGGATCGGTTTCAGCCGGTCATGAGTCTGACCGGCTGAAGCCGGTCCGCACACACTCGTCAAGTAGTCGCGCACGCGCAGGATCACGAAGTCATCTTCTGTCTGCAGCGCGGCATCCAGCACGAAGATCTGATGCGCGGTCACGATGCCGCCCTGGTCCGCCACCATCTCCGCGATGAGGCGCTCAAGCAGCGTCTCGGTGTCGAGCGCCACTCCCTCTTCTTCATAGCGCTCGCCGTGATAGGCCGTCATCTCCCGGATTCCGACGCGCAGCGTCGCGAAGCGTGCAGCCGGCGGAAACATGGCCGCGAGCTTCCATGCTGCAGCCGCCACGATGAGTTTGTGGCCGAAGTCTTCAAAGTCGTCGGTGGCGGCCGTGAAGTAATCGCGCTTCCCGTCCGCGAGGCGACGGGTCAGCCACCGTTCGCCGCGCAGATGGTCCGATCCGGCGATCGCTTCGCGCAATTCATCGAGGTCGCCGCGCCCTGAGGGCTCGGGCGGTGTGTCGATCGGCGGCTCGCTCCACGGCTGTCTGCTCGCCGCCGCGTAAATCGCGCACTGGGTCAGGAGCTCGTCGCTGGCGCCAATCTCGTGCGCCGACAAACAGGCGATCATCGCGTGCTTGCCGTGTTGCGACGGCGCGTAGGAGAGGACCGCGAACTGTGCAATCTGGCCGAAGAGATCGTCCAGCGAGTGCGATGCGCGGTAGTCGCGGATCGCGGCGCGGATCTCCTCGGGATTACGTTCGAGAAACGACTCGTAGAGCGGAGGCATCGCCCATCAGTGTTTCTTTTTCGCGGGTGGGGTGGTGGTCTTTGTCGATTTCGTGGTCTTCGACGTGGTGACGGTTGCGGCGGTACTCGTTCCGCCCTCGCCTTCCGACCTGCTGTCTTCCACCTCGGTCGTCTGGGTCAAGGCTTCGTCGCTTCCGGCAGGGGCAGGCTGCGCTTTCGCCGGAGCGATGGTGGCGGTGGTCTGCGCAGCTTCGCCTCCGCGGGCACCTGCGCGATTGCAGGCCGCGGCCGCGACGAGAACAGCAATACCGATGAACTCTCTCTTCACCAGACCCTCGCGAATCCAATCATGCAATTTCCCTGACAGGATTCGATACAATCAAAATGCCCATGGCGGACCGCAAGCGGATTGGCATCTTCGGCTGGGGCGTCGTGGCACCGAAGTCACCGAACGTCGATACCTTCGAGCGCAATCTGGAGAATGCCGACAGCTGGCTCACTCCATTTCACGGATTCGGCCCCTCGAATTTCCTCGTCGGCGAGCCCGCGTTCGACTTCGAAACATATCACGCGTGGTTTGACCAGCGGTTCCCGCCCGCGAAGTTCTCCCAGCTCAACGACAAGATGGGACCGATGGTGAAGTACGCGATCGGCTCGTTCATCCAGTCGCTGGAGCAGAACCCGGGAATCGAGACTTATCTGCAGTCGCTCGGCACCCGATGCCACGTGTATGTCGGCACGGGCCTGGGCGAGATCACCATCACGAATGAGGAAGCGCTGCGACATGAGCGCGCGCTGCGGCGATGGAACGAGTTCTGGGCCGCGCCGGAGCGATGCACGCCGCTGCGCGGACACATCGACGGCCAGCGCGATGCGGCCGCGCCGCGCGATCCGGAAGAGACGCCGACGGGTTCCGAGGAGTGGATCAATGCGAAGCATGACTGGGAGGCGTTCTGGGCGACGAAGAGCGACGGCCTGCGCGACTACCTCGCCGAAGCGGCGCAGATCCAGGGTGAGCCCGTGCCTCCGTCGTCCGGCTCCGCGAAGCTGTCGACCATCCGCCAGAAGCTGAACAAGATCCGGGCCCTGAACAAGAAATGGGCCTGCCCTGACGAGCCGTGGGCCAGCGTCTCGCCAAACCTGCTGTGGAACATTGCGAACATCCCCGCGTCGCAGATTTCCATGATCGGAAAGATCGTCGGCCCCGCGTGGGCGCCGGTCGCCGCCTGCGCGTCGTTCGGCGTCGCCGCAAAGATGGCGGAGAATGCCATCCAGCTCGGACAGGCGACCGCGGTGGTGATCGGCATGACCGATCCGCCGCCGCATCCGCTCGTCGTCTCCGCCTTTTACAACGCGAACGTCCTGTCGGCGGATGCCGACGTCTCGCGCCCGCTCACCGCGCTCAAGGGAACACACATCGCGGGCGGTGCGTGCGTGTGGATCGTGGGCGACGCCGACGCGATGATGGCCAAAGGGTTCCGGCCGCTCGGCATGGAGATCGTCGGCATCGGCACGTCGTCAGACGCGCATCACATCATCACGCCGTCCAAAGGCGGGCCGCAGCTCGCGATGAAGGAAGCGCTGGAAACCGTGCGGACGGCGGACATCACGAACTGGGATATGCACGCCACCGCCACGCCGGGGGACGCGACGGAGATCGAGAACGCGCTCGAGATGCTGCATCCCGACGTCATCTTCACCGCGCGCAAGGGAACGTTCGGACACGGCATGTCCGTGGGCGGCGGCTGGGAATTGACCGCACAACATCTGGGCCTGTCTCGCGGCCACCTCTTCCCGATGCAATTGACGGAAGGCGAGCTGCACGCCGACGTGAAGCTGCATCAGCCAAAGTTCGTGCAGGCCGGCGGATGCGAGATCCGAACGACCGGCTACAGCGGAAAGCTGAGCATGGGCGTCGGCGGCGTGAACTCCTGCCTGATCTCGCGCGTGTGGGATCCGGAGTACGTCGAGGCGCAGCTGCGTCGGAAGGAAACGGTATACTCCCCCGCTGAGTAAGCCTCTGACCGCAGATAGATTCTAAACACTCTCCCCTCCCGTCCACCGATGCATTCGCATGGAGGAGATGACGTGTATTCCGATTGGACAACGAAGTTTTTCGGCGGCCTCGCGGTCGAGTTCTGGGTAAGGGTTGCACCTGAGCCTTCTGAAACCGAGATCGATTTTCTAGAAGAAGTCTTTGGGGCGCGCCACGATCCGGGCAGCCAGCGAGCCGCTGGCGGTCCCGCCGGCGAGCCGCCGGCGCTACTCGACATCGCATGCGGCTCCGGGCGTTACACGATTCCGCTCGCGGCGCGCGGCTACCGCATGACCGGCATCGACATCTCGAACGATTTCATCGACGTGGCGCGTCAGCGCGATGCGAACGTCGACTGGCATCGCGGCGACATCCGCGAACTGCCGTGGAGCGATCAGTTCGACGGCGCGCTCTGCTTCGGCAACAGCTTTGGGTATTTCCCTCGCGTCGAGACGCGCGAGTTTCTACGCGGTGTAGCGCGGGCGCTCAAACCGGGAGCTCCATTCGTGCTCGAGACGTCCGCCACCGCGGAATCATTGCTGCCAACGCTTCAACGTGAGCGCCGCATCGAAGCGGGCGGAATCGTCTTCAGCAGCATCAATCGCTACGACGCGATGGAGAGCCGCCTCGATATCGATTACACCATTGAGAGCAATGGTTTACTGGAAATGAAGGCGGCCACCACCTTCCTCTTCACGACCGGCGAGGTCGCGCAGATGTTCGTGGACGCGGGATTCGAGCTCGAGGGTCTGTACGCGTCGTCCGCCCGCGACGAGTTTGCGGTTGGATCGCCGCGCGCGATCTTCGTTGGGCATAGAATTCCGTCTCCAACAACATAAGGAGAGAAAAATTTATGAAAGTCAGAATCTGCCTCGGAGCGGGTGTGCTCCTCCTTTCCTCGTTCGCAGTGTTCGCAGCCGATGCCCCGAAAATGTCCCCGCAGGAAAAGGCGGAGATGGACGCGATGATGAAAGCGGCCACGCCCGGTGAACCGCACAAGAAGCTGGCGGAGATGGTCGGCACGTTCGACGCCACCGTGAAGATGTGGCCGGCGCCCAACGCGCCCGCGCAGACGTCGCAAGGCGTCTCGACGAACAAGAGCGTTCTCGGCGGACGCTGGATCCAGGAAGACTTCACCGGCAGCATGATGGGCGCGCCGTTCACTGGCATCGGCTACACCGGCTACGACAACGTGACAAAGAAGTACGTTGGAACGTGGATGGATTCGATGTCCACCGGAGCCATGACCTCGACCGGCAAAGCGAACGCCGACGGCAGCTACGACTTCAGCGCGTGGATGCCGGACCCGATGAGGGGCAAGAACGTCGAGATGAAGGAAAAGGTTACCGTGGTCAACAAGGACAAACACATCATGGAGATGTGGGGTCCGGACCGCAGCGGCAAACAGTACCGGATGATGGAGATCACCTACACGCGAAAGAAGTCCTAACGCAATTTCCAGAACTCGCTCGTGAGGCCGATGGAGCGAAACAGCTCCTCGGCCTCATCGAGGCTCCTGCGGCGCCAATCGTTCGCGCCCCGATCTTCGGCATACCACCCCGTCGCCAGCCGCCACTGCTGATCGAGCGTCATCATTCCGCCACGCGCACGTTGCCATTGCGCGCACCAGCGATCGACATGCTCTTCCGACCGGAAGAGAAGCATCGTCTTTCAGGTGAAGGCGATGTCGTCCCACCACCGGATGGCCGGAACTCCAAAGTGCGAAACGCCATCGCGTTCCCGCAACTCGCCGTCTTCGACGTGGAGCGTCATCGCCGTTCCGCAGCAGCCACACGATGCATCGACGCGACCGTCGCGGCCGAGCATGGCGAGGATACCGAGGGAGTCCCAGATGCAGTTGCCGAAGGCCGTGAGCGAGCCCGATGACACCGCGAACGGCGTCGGGACCGCGGAAAACGGCATCGCCATCAGAATCTCGTCGCCGCCTGGTTGGAGCACGAGCATGTGTGCGTCTGCCAGGCGTGCGAACGACTCGCGAACGTCGTGCTCGCTCTGCGCGAATTGACGCGCGATCGATTTCGCCAGCGGCACCGAGCCCGTCGTCAGCGCCGATCGGTAAACGAACGAACGAACGTCGGCATCATCGATCACCGCTGCTTCAGTTTGATGACGGCGAACGAGGCGCCTTGCGGGTCGCCCATCACGGCGAAGCGGCCCGTGTCGGGGATGTCCATCGGTCCGTTGTGCACGCGACCGCCCCCGGCTTCGGCCTTCTTCACCACGCTGTCGACGTCATCGACAGCGAAGTACGGCATCCAGTTGGGCGGCATCCCTTTCATCTCGGGCCGCATCTGCATCATTCCGCCCGTCGCCGTCTCGCCTACATGCGCCTCGGTGTACTCGGGACTGATCTTCAGTTTCCAGCCGAAGAGCGCCGTGTAGAACTTGCGGGAGCCTTCGATGTCGGGCGTATACAGCTCGTTCCAGCACATGGTGCCGGGTTCGCCCGTGACGCCCGCACCGATGTGACGCTTTCCCTGCCACAGGTTGAGCGCGGCGCCCTGCGGATCCTGAATGACCGCCATGCGTCCGGCGTCCGTCACGTCAAACGGCTCGGCGAGGATCGTCGCGCCTAATGTCTCCGCTTCTTTTGCGGCGTCGTCGATGTTGGCAACGAATACGTAGGGCGCCCAGTGCGGTGGCGTCGTCTTGTCTTCCATCATGGCACTCACATCTTTGCCGTTCTTGAGAAGCATGACGTACGGAGGTGCCCCGGGCGCCATCGGAATCGGGTTGGTCGTCCAGCCGAAGAGCGAGACGTAAAACTTCTCTGCCGATTTCGGATCGCTGGTCAACAGATCCACCCAGCAGAATTCGCCCGGTTTGTAGCTCGTCTTTTGCGTCATGACGACGCAATATACGCCGCCAGCGCCTCGCGCCAGTTACGGAGCGGCAGCGAGCTTCGCATCGGCGAATGGCGGGGCCGGCGCGCCTTGTGAACCTCGCGGCTGGAGACGGTCTCGATGAGCTTCTCGTCCGCCCCTACCAGCTTCGCCGTTTCATGCGCGAACGACTCATGCGAGCAGATCCCCTCGTTCACGACGTGGTAGAGACCGTACTTCCGGCGGTCGATGATTCCGGCGACGGCCTCGACCAGATCCTGAACATAGGTGACGCTGGCCCACACATCGCTCACGGCGCGAACAGGTTGCCCGGCGCGCAGCTTCTGATGCACGCTGCTGACGAACGAGTCTTTGCCCCTGCCGAACACCCACGACGTACGCACGATGAACGCGCGCGTCGACCGGAACAGAACGGCGCACTCGCCGGTGAGCTTCGTCCGCCCGTACACGTTGATCGGATTGGGAGGGTCGTCAGACGCGTACGTATGGCGTTCGCGACCGTCGAAGACGTAGTTCGTGCTGAAGTGGAGAATCGCCGCTCCCGATTTCTCCGCCACTTCGGCGAGCGCGCCCGGGCCGTCGACGTTGACCTCGTTGGCGGCGGACGGGTCCTGTTCGCACTCGTCCACGCCTAACACCGCGCAGTTGACGATGAGCTCAGGCTCCAGCTTCGTCATCGCGCGACGCACGGCCGGCGCGTCGGTGATGTCGAGGTCGGCGTGCGTCAGTCCGGTCGCCCGGAAACGCTTCGCGATCGCGCTGCCGACGAGACCGCCGGCCCCGGTGACGACGATCCGCATCTTAGGAACGCAACCCCTCATCCGCGCTTCGCGCACCTTCTCCCCGCCGGCGGGGAGAAGGGCAACGTCCGCGTTCGACCTGCACGAGGAGACAAAGCCTACGAAGCCACCGTCTCCCGCATTTGTGTGTTGGTAGCCCCTCGCCCCGCGGAGCGGGGAGAGGGTGGCCGAAGGCCGGGTGAGGGGCCGTCGCCTTCACCGCAGCTTCAACCCCGTCACCTTCTCCAGGTCCGTCGGATCGTCGAGGAGAATCCACTGCTGCACCGCAATGGGGATGGAGCCGTTGGCCAGAAGATCATCATGGAACTGTCCGAGGCGGAAGCTGGCGCCCTTCAGGTCGCGGTAGCGGCCTAACAAACGCATGATCTGCCATTTGCCGACCATGTAACTGATCTTCTGCGTCGGATCAACTGCGGCCCCCGCGGCCTCACCAGTCGCTGCTTCCTTATCGAGTCCGCCGCCTTCCATGAAGTAGTTCACCGCCTGATCGAAGTTCCACTTGCCGGTGTGCAAGTTGACGTCGACGCCGATGCGCGCCGCGCGATATCGCGACAGCCGCAGAACCTGCCCTCCAGTCGCCGAATCCGCCGGATAGAGACCCTCGCGCAGCAACATCTCCTCGGTGTACAACGCCCACCCCTCGCTCGGCACGCTGTCGGAGTGCTGCCGCCGGATCTCATCCGCGAGATGGTTGGCGATCGATAGCTGCAGAAAATGTCCCGGAATCCCCTCGTGCCCGAGAATCGGCCGCGGGTCTTCGATCGCGGCGCGGATGTAGAAGTTGCGGCTCTGCGGGTTGTACGTCGGGATGAAGAAGAAGCCGCCGTTGTCCTTGTCGTAAATGCCCGGCGGGTTCATGAACCCACCCGGGCTCGTCGGCTTGAACGCCTCGGGCAACTGCCGGATCTGGAACGGGCCCATGTAGTCCGGGATCGTGACGAGGTTCTTCGCTTTGAGGAAATCGACCATCTCCTGCTCGCGGCTCTCGTACGCAGCCAGGAACGCCTGCTGATCGGCGGGGATCGATTTCGCGCGCTGCGGATTCGGATCGGCGAGTGACGGATCGGATAGCAACGCCTCGAGCCCGCGGTAGCGCGCCAGCTCGACTTCGCCGAGGTGCGCGACGTCGTGGGCGGACATGGGGAGGAGCAGGATCTTGTCGAGGAAGTACTGATAGTTCCCGGTGCCGATCGGTTTCCACGACGTCATCGACGGCAGGCCCTTCTCGAGCCAGTCGGCGTACGTGTGAAGCGACTTGATGGCGGCGTCTTTCGCGGAGACCAGCGCCTCGCGCTCCGGCGCGGAGAGGCCCTTGTCGAGCGCCGAGAAGAGGCTGTCGTTGTAGAGGGGATCGATGTTGCGCGCGGACTCGATCGCGAACTGCGCGAACAGGCGCACCGGATGCGCAAGGTTGCTCTTCGACTGTTCGAGCATGGCCGGAACCCGCTGCAGACGCTTCGTCGCGCTGATCGCTCGATTCCGCGGCGAGTCGTACTCTTTCTTGATCAGCGAGAAGATCCCGCTGCTCGCCTCGCCGACATAGAGATCGGGATTCTCCTCTTCACTCTTGAGAATGCGATTCCCGAAATCCGGCCGCTCGAGTTGTGCGCGGAAGAGGATGAGGTCGATGGCGTCGTCTTTCGGCCAGCCTTTCGGATTCGTGGCGCGCACGCGGTCCAGCAACTGGCGGGTATGCGCGGCGCGGCGCGCGATCGCTCCCGGCGAGTAATCCGTCAGGCGGTCGTCGTAACCATGAAAGCCCTGCTCGCTGGCGCCGACCGGATATTGCTCTTTGACCCACTCGTAGTAATCGTGAGCGACGGAGCGGAGAGAATCAGGTGTGAGTGACGCCGGCTTGGTCGTTGCTGTGGCCATCGCCGTGGCCGCGGTGAACATCACTGCGATCGCGATCGTTTTCATGCGCAGAGTCTACGACGTTCACTCCGGCCGCGCGCATCTCGTTCACGGCGTCTTCGACGTCGCCGCGTCGAAGATTCACGCCGCGACACGCGCCGAGAAACACGGTCGTCCGGAATCCGAGCCCGATCGCATCGATCGAGGAGTACTTCACGCCATAGTCGGTTGCCAGTCCGCATAAGAAAACATGCGCCACTTCAGGAAGGCGGCCAGGCCGGTGTCGCGGCTATGCCCGTTGTCCAGGAAGGCGCTGTAGCTGTCGACCTCAGGATCGACGCCCTTCTGAAAAACTCTTGCGACGCGGCTCACATCGAACGAGGTCGAACTGTCCCTGCAACGCGTTGATGAGGGGAATCACGCGATCGCCTTCCGCCACCGCGAGCGCGCCGCCAGGCATGAAGTCGACCTGGATGTCGACGACGATCAGGGCGCGCGGGCTCATCCGGCTCTCCGCACGAACGGGACAAACACCGGAGCCACCGATTGCACTTCCAGCAGAGGATCGCTGATCTCCCTCGCGCGTGGGTGGCTGTCCGTGCACACGATCTTGTCGAGGAGGCCGCTGGCGGCGATCTTCTGAAGTGCATCGCCCGGAAACACGCCATGTGATGCGATGGCGGAGACCGCGGTCGCACCGGCATCGCGATAGGCGCGCGCCGCGTGCAGGAGCGACGAGCCGGTGCGGATCATGTCGTCGTAGATGATCACCGGCCGTCCTTCGACCTTCGCGCTCACGCCGCGCACCTGCGTCGTCTCGCCATCGACGCGCCGCTTCACGATGAATGCGGCGGAGACCCCGAGATCGTTGGCGAGCGACTCGACCCATTTGGCGCGGCCGGCGTCCGTCGAGGCGAGCACGAAGTTGCGATCGGGCGCGATCCGGTGCGCCGCGTTGAAGACGAGCTCCTTGCCGTACACGTGAAACGGACGGAGCGGGCCCTCGAAATAGTGGGCGATGCCTTCGCTGTGCAGATCGAAGAGAACGACGCGATTCCCCGAACCGGCCTGCGGAATCGCGGAGAAGAGCCGCGCGCGGGTTTTCGCGGTGACGACTTCGCCCTCCATCGTGGCGCGCTCCATCGTGGCGTAGCCGAACCACGGGATGATCATCGTCATCGTGTGCGCGCCGTTCTCCACAGCGGCAGATGCAAGGTCGTAGAGCTCCAGCGTCGCGTCGTCCGAGACCGTGCCGCCGACGATCACGACGTCCTGGTGCTCGACGTCATCGACGAAACGCAGGTGCCTCTCGCCATCCGGAAAACGCTTGCGCTCGATCGCACCGGTTGCCACGCCCGACAGTCGCGACAGCTCGTCGCGCAGATACTCGTAGCCTCCGGTCGAGAACAGAACCGTCACGCCGCCAGCCCTCGCGCGTGCATGACGAGCCGCGTGCGCCGATCGTGCAGCGATTTCTCCAGGCCGACGGGATAGAGGTGCGGATTCTTGAGGCGCTTGATCGAGGGATGAAGACGGTCGAGCTCTTCGATCGCGCGCCGCTGCGACGCTGCCAGCGGGCGGAATCTCATCGACCTGTTTGCCGCGTCGCAACACGGCTCCAGCAGATCGTGCGATTTTGAGCCGCTCGGAAACGTCTTGAGATGCGTTGGATCGAACGGGTCGATGATCGTCTCGCTCTCTCGCGGGTGAAGCTCGTCGTAGATCATGTCGCCGATCAACCCCTCGCCTGTTTCGTAACGCCGGACCTGCAGCATTCCCGGCGTCGAGATCTTGCGCTCTGCTCGGAGAGCTTCACCCGGTGCTCCCAATCGCCACGTTCGTTCCGGATCGCGCTCAGTTTGTAGACCCCTCCTAACGCCGGCTGATCATACGCGGTGACCAGTCGCGTGCCGACACCCCACATGTTCACCTTCGCGCCCTGCTGTCAATCGAACCGCCCGCCCACACCGGTCCCTCGCTACCCTCGGGATGACATCGGTTCGACGCCCCGTCATGTCCGAACAGCAAGCGCTCATGTCATTCCGAGCGTAGCGAGGAACCGGTGTGGGCGGGTGGCACGCGGGTCCTGCACTACCCTCGGGATGACATCGGTTCGACCGCGAGCTACGATCACGGTTCGTGCTGAATGAACGGATCGGCCAGTACCGCATCACGGGAAAACTCGGTCAGGGCGGCATGGGAGAAATCTTCTCCGCGCACGACGAGAGGCTGAACCGCTCGGTCGCGGTGAAGTTCATCGCCAACCGCAGCCTCGACTCCGACGCGTCGCGCCGCATGTTCCTGCGCGAGGCGCGCGCCGCGGCAGGACTCGCGCATCCATTCATCTGCACCATCCACGACGTGCTCGAGCACGAAGGCCGGCCGGTCATCGTCATGGAGCACGTTGCGGGCGAAACCCTGCAGGCACTCGTGGCCCGCGCGCGACCACCCATCGCGGACGTCATCCACTACGGTCGCGAGATTCTCGAAGCGCTCGCGATGGCGCACGCGCAGGGCATCGTTCATCGCGACATCAAGCCGGGCAACATCATGATTACGCCCGCCGGTCACGTGAAGGTAATGGATTTCGGCCTGGCACTGACGACGGTCTCGTCGCCGCAGGACGCGACGATCCATCGCTCGGAGGAGCTGACCGACCGGATCGCGGGGACGCTGCCGTACATCGCACCCGAGGTGTTGCGCGGTGATGCGGCGGAACCGGCGGCGGACGTGTACGCAACCGGAATCGTTTTCTACGAAATGGTCACCGGGAGGCGGCCATTCGCCGGGAACACCGACGCGGTGCTGATCGCGGAGATCCTGCACGGGACTGCCGTGCCGCCGCGTCAGATCAATCCCGATGTGCCGGCTCCATTGGAGCAGTTCATTTTGCGACTCCTCTCGCGCCACCCGCGAGGGCGCCCGTCATCGCGCAACGCGATCGCAGAGCTGGGGTCATCGACCGACGTTCCGCGGAAGACGATCGAACGCCCATCGATCGCCGTCCTACCGTTCCGCGCCATTACCGCGGATCCTGAAAGCGCACATCTCTCGCTGGCGCTGGCCGACGCAATCACGAGCGAGCTTGCGCTTGTCCGCTCGCTGATCGTCCGCCCGACCGCGGCGATCATGAAGTACGCCGACGTCTCGACCGATCCGACCGCGGCCGCGCGCGAGCTCACCGTCGACTTCGTCGCCACCGGCACCTTTCAGCGCGCGGGATCGCGTCTTCGCGTGGGCGTCCAGTTGATCAGCGCCGCG
>JBBRMQ010000003.1:0-45551 GCA_038230775.1 Thermoanaerobaculia bacterium | reverse complement strand
TTGGCCGGATCGAATGTCAACCTTGTTGACGATCCGTGCGTGAGGTCGAAGGTCCAGATGTCGCCCTTGGCGCTGACCGCGTCGCTCCAGTCCACGGCCACCCGTTTTCCGTCGTGCGAAATGCGCGGTGAATAGAACAACGCCGGCGGTGCGAGTGTGCTGATCGCTTTTCCGTCGCGCGCGGTCCACGTCAACTGGCTCTTCCCGGCCCCTTCCCCCTCGGCATAGACCAGGGTGCCGTTGGCGGACACGCTGTAGAGAACGGCTTGCTTGTCGGCATCGAATTGGACGTGATCGGCAAGGCGGACGGGCTCGCCGCTCAGGCTCCTCGTCCTCGCATCGAAGGGCTGCGCACGCAAGTCGCCGGCGCTCGAAAACAGGAGGAATCCAGGGATGTACGCCGCATTGGCGTACACGCCACGCAGCAGAAGGTTCTCCTCGTGGCGATCCAGCGATCCGATGTAGACGCCGTCCGGTTCCGTACCGCGAAACGACGTGAAGAGAAAATGAGTTCCGTCGGGCAGCGGTACCGGTGATGTGAGGTTGCGCGTGCCGCCTTTCACCAGCATCTGCGGAACGCCACCAGCCGAGGGAACGCGGTGGATGCCGGGAAAGGAGGCGAAGATGATCGTGCCGTCCGCGAGCCAGGCGCCGCTCGACACGCCGTTGACGTCCGCAAGGAATTCTGGCGCGCCGCCACCCTCGGCGCTCACCTTCTTAAGCTTGCCGCGTGCCGCGAACCCGAGATTGCGGCCGTCTGGCGACCAGAAGATCGCGTGCGCGTATTCCGTTCCCGGGACCTGATGCGCCGAAGATGTTGCCAGCGCGCGGATCCACAGCATCGGCGCTCCAGTGGTGGCGCGGCCGATGAACGCGAACCGACTGCCATCGGGACTGAGCGCGAAGGCGCCGTCGGCATAACTGAATGCGACGCCGTCGGGCGGAATGATGGCGCTCTCCACTCGCGGCGGGCGGACGACGGGACGCAGCCGGTAGGCCGCCGCTGCGGCGAGGGCAACGGCAATTGCCACCGCCCAACCGAGCCACTCGATCCTCTTTCTCTTTCGAATGACCGGAGCGGCGACCCCGGCGCTCGATCCCGCCTCACCGATCCACCGCAACTCCTCGGCAACGTCATACGCGCTCTGCCAACGGGAGTCCGGGTCTTTGGCCAGGCACTTCTTCACCACGTGCTCGAATGCAGGAGGTGTGAGCGGCTGGATCTGCGAGATCGGCTGCGGCTCGGCGCTGACGATCGCCGCGATGAGGCTCGTCTTCGATGTGCCTACAAACGCCCGCTTGCCGGTCGCCATCTCGTACAGCAGTGCGCCTAACGCAAAGATGTCGGTGCGCGCATCCGCTTCGAGGCCCTCGAGCTGCTCGGGCGCCATGTACTGGAAGGTGCCGAGGATCGTGCCTTCCTGCGTCAGCGGCTTCAGTTGTGTGGCGCCCTCGAAAGGGCCGATCGTGCCCGTCGTTTTCGCCAGGCCGAAGTCGAGGAGTTTCGCTCCCGACTTCGTGATCATGACGTTGCCCGGCTTCAGGTCGCGGTGAACGATTCCGCTGCGATGCGCGCGATCGAGCGCCTCCGCGATCTGCGCCCCATATTTCAGAACCTCGTGCATCGGGAATGCGCCCCGCGCGGTCCGGTCGGCGATCGTCTCGCCTTCGAGGAGCTCCATGACGAGGTAGTTCTCGCCGACGTCGAACAGCGAGCAGATGTTCGGGTGATTGAGTTGCGAGATCGCTTTGGCCTCGCGCTCGAAACGCGTTCGAAGTTGCGCGTTGCCGGCGAATTCCGGAGGGAGGATCTTGATGGCGACGCTACGATCGAGGCGGGTGTCGGTCGCGCGCCACACCTCGCCCATCCCACCGGCGCCGATCGGCGCAATCAGTTCGTAGGGACCGAGCCTCGTCTTGGGAGTGACCTGCATCGCGGCGGTAGCGCGATGATACGCGTGTTAGGACGGGTACAAGCCCGTCCCCACATACCGCGTGGACCACACCGAGGCTAGCGTTGCAGGACGACGAGGGTCAGGTCATCGGCGAATGTGGGGCTCGCCGTGTGGCGCTTCGCGGCTTCGAGGATCGTTTCGCCGATCTCGTTCGCAGTACGGCCGGCGATCGCGTCTCGAATGCCGTCCGTCCCGAACTCTTCGTCGTTCGCGTTGCGCGCTTCGGCCAGGCCGTCGCTGTAGAGCACCAGCGATTCGCCGCGCGCCAGGCGCCTCGTCACAGAATGCCATTTCGCGACAGGCAGAATCCCGGCGACCGGGCCGCTCGACCCGATCTCCTCGATCGATCCGTCGCGGCGGACGAGCAGCGGCGGACAGTGCCCCCCGTTCGCGATCGTGAGCGTCCCGTCGTCGTGCAGATGACCGATGACCGCCGTTGCGAACTTGTTGGCCGGCAGAACCGGCCGCAGGAACTCGTGCAGCCGGCGCATCGTGGTCGACGGATCGCACACGGCGGCCGCGCAGGACCCGATCCGGTACTCGAGCTCCTCCTGAATCATCGCCATCACCACCGCCGCGTTGATGCCTTTGCCGGCCACGTCGCCGAGGGCGAACCAGAGGCGCGGGCCGTGGCGGTGGGTGTAATAGAAATCACCCGTGAAGTTCCGCGCCGGAATCGACACCGCATGGACATCGACGTCGGCCGGGCTGACCGGAGGACGAAAGAGGACGAGCTGGCCGGTTAGGCCGCGATCGGCTGACAACGCTTGCATGGACGAAACCCCTCTTCGCGCGCTTCGTCCGCGTCCCGAAAAGGGATGCGATTGTCCTCCCGGATGCGGCGCGCGTCGCGACAGGTCGGAAAGCAGAAAATCTTCGTGGTCTTGGAGCCGATGAAGCGGACGTGGTCGCGGGCCAGCGCGTCGAGCGCGTCGACGTCGACGCCTTCTCGCTTCAGAAGCTCGCGCTTCATCGCGCCGCCGTACGCGTACTTGCCGACTCCGCCGCTGACCGGCACCACGCGGTGACACGGCACGACGAAAGGCACCACGTTGCGGGCGACGCAGCTGGCCACCGCGCGGACCGCCTTCGGATTCCCCACCTGCTCTGCGAGCCACGAGTACGTCCGCACTTCGCCGCGCGGAATCTCCATCAGCTTCTGCATGACTTTCTCTTCGAGCGAGGAGGGGTCGACGTCGATGCGCGGCTGGTCAATATCTTGACCGTGTAAGGCGGCCACCACCTGCTTGCGCAGTTTCTCCGGGATCGATCCCTGCTGCAGGGTCCGTCCGTAGCGCTTCTGATAGGCGTCGCGCAGATCGTCCAGCGTGCGGGCGGTGATCATGCGGATTGCACGTTCGGAAAACGCGACCCACACGTCTTCAACCTTGTCGTACGAATCGTGAAGCCGCCGCGGCGCCTGCGAGATGAGAGCCTTCACCGCGTTGGCGAGATGTTCGACGTCGGCCACGGAGTCGTCGCAGCTCCGGCACGTCTTCAGGTGATCGCTCACTTCGGTCTTCTCGGGCAGGCCGAGCTCTCCGGTACGCAACGCGTCGATGCGCGTCAATGCTGATCTACACCGCATATGAAATCCCCTTTTTTTCCAATGCGTCGCGCAGCAGCTTCAGCGACCGGAACACCTTTCCGCGCAGCGACGCTTCGGACCCCCCCACCGTCCTGGCGATGTCGCCGTAGGACATCTCCTCCATGAACCGCAGAACGATCAGCTCGCGCGCCTCGACTGGAAGCAGAGCCACGGCGCGCTTGAGCAGCTCGACTTCCTGCTTGCGCTCGAGATCCGATCCTTCGAGCTGCACGAACGGGCCGAGCCGGCCGTCGTCGAAGTCCTCCAGCGGCCGTTCGAGCTTGCTGCGCTTGGAGCGGCGCTTGTTGAGGCAGAGGTTGCGCACCGTGCGAAAAAGCCACGGCCGCAACGCGAGCGCCGCGCAGCGCGCCTGGTCGTACTGGCGCGTGAGCGCGCGATGGGCGCGCATCATCGCGTCCTGCACGACTTCCTGCGCGTCCATCGGATTCTGCAGGATGCCCTGCGCGTAGTTGTACAGCGACGATTCGAAGCGATCGATCATCCGCTCGAAGGCGCCTGGATCGCTGCGATGGACCGCGACCGCGAGGTTCTCTTCCAGGGGTTCGACTGCGCACGCTGCTTCGCCGCCGGTCCAGGAGTTCTTCATCGATTCTTACAACACGCTTCAGGAAGCTTTCGTTCGCTTCTTGAAGATCCAGGAGACGTACTGCGTCGGAGCTTTTCCCCGAGCACGACATCGGTTTCCGGATGTCGTGCACCGAGCAGGACTTCGCGCGCGCGGAGGCGCCCGAGGCCGGCGACCACGTACTCGGGGGGGATCACGTGATTGCAGTCGGCGAAGGTGCGATGCAGGCCGCCTTCGCTCTCGCCCTTGGCTGCCATGGCGATGACGACATCACAGCCGCGCTCGAAGAGCGTTTGGAATGGGATGTTATTTGACATTCCGCCGTCGCCATACCGTTCGGCGGCAATCATTAGAGGATGCTTGTAGAACGGCGGCAGGTAGTTGCTCGCGAGAAGGACCTGAAAAGGATCCTCGGCTGCGCGGACGCCGAAGATCACCGGTTGCCGGTCCCGCAAGCGCGTCAACGCGACGTAGAGCGGCAGGCCTGAGCGGATCCACCCGGCGCCGATGTAGCGCCGAAACGCACGGTCATGCAGCTTCGACCAGATGAAAGGGGAGTGCTCGCCGCGCACGAGGTTCTTTAGATCGACGTACGGCACGCGGGAGAAGAACCGCCAGTACTGCCGCAGGCGCGCGGTATTTCCGGCCGCCACCGTGGCGGCGTTCCAAGCCCCGGCCGAAACGCCGAGGCATGCGGAGGGTTCGATGCCGAGCTCGGTGATCGTTTCCATGACACCGACCTGGAACACGCAGCGCGAGGAGCCGCCGGAGAAGAGCAGGCCGACGGACCTGGCGGAGCGGAGCCGATCGATCAGCAACGCCCCATGATCATTGCTGATCTTCAGATATGCAGAAAATGCAAAGACGACGTCCTCCCTTAGGATGTGCATCGATGAACGTCGAAGAGATTCGTTCGCACTTTCCCGCTCTGCAGCGCGTGCACAACGGCTTGCCGGTCGCGTATTTCGATGCGCCGGGCGGGACGCAGGTCCCGACCTCCGTCGCAGAGGCGATGAGCGACTATCTTTTTCACCACAACGCGAACACGCACTGGGCCTATCCGACGAGTGCGGAGACGGACGCGATCATCACTGATTCGCGAGCGGCGGCCGCGGATTTCCTCGGCGCAAGTGTGAACGAGGTGGCCTTCGGCGCGAACATGACCACGCTGACGTTTCACCTGGCGCGGACGTTAGGCCGGACGTGGCAGGCAGGCGACGAGGTGATCGTGACCGACCTCGATCATCACGCGAACGTCGCGCCGTGGCGCGCGCTGGAACGGGATCGCGGCATCGTCGTGAAATCCGCGCGCATGTTCCACGACTCGGGGCGTGTCGACTACGACCATCTGGCGCAGCTCGTCTCGAAGCGCACGAAGCTGATTGCCATCGGCGGTGCATCAAACGCGATCGGCACCATCAACGATCTTCCGCGCATGCGCGACATCGCGCGAGGGGCCGGCGCGCTGTTCTTCGTCGACGCCGTGCACCTCGTGCCGCATGCCAAGATCGACGTGAGGGGAATCGGCTGCGATTTTCTCGCCGTGTCGGCGTACAAATTCTACGGGCCGCACATCGGCCTTCTGTACGTCCGCGGCGAACTGATGGAGTCGCTCCCTTTTCCGAAGCTGGACCCCGCGCCGGACGAAGGGCCGGAACGCGTGGAGACCGGAACGCAGAATCACGAAGGCATCGCGGGCGTGAAAGCCGCCGTCGATTTCATGAGATCCCTGAATCCTGAGTCGCAAAGCGGCGAAGGATCCTCCGCGCATGAGGGAGGGGGATCCTTCGCTTCGCTCAGGATCTTGCGTGAGGGTTTGAAAGCGATCAAGGGCGTCCACGTCTACGGATCGGAGCCGTGCACGCCGACGGTGGGGTTCACCGTCGACGGCATGACCGCGGAAGAGGTGGCGAAACGCCTCGCCGAAAGAGCGATCTTCGTCAGCCACGGCGACTTCTACGCCGCGACGGTAATCCGCGAGCTCGGCGTCGAAGCGCTTGTTCGCGCGGGTTGCGCCTGCTACACGACGGCGGACGAAGTCGAGCGGCTTATCGCGACCATCGCGCAGATTTGCGCGAGTCGGTAGGCTTGGGTGAAGGGCGACGCGACGCCGGCGTTCCGGGACGAGGCATTGTCCGAGTGTGCGGGCCGGCTTCAGACGGCCGCGGCGACCGGCTGAAGCCGGTCCTCACACTGACGATCGTCGATTCCCTGTAGTCGAAGCCGGGAACCGTGCGGCGCTCGATCTTGCGCTTCATGAGGCGCTCGAGTGCCCGCACCGAATCTTCATCGTCCGGCGTCACGAAGCTGATCGCGTCGCCGGTCGCCGATGCGCGTCCGGTGCGGCCGATGCGATGCACGTAGTCGTCGGGCTGCGGCGGGAAGTCGAAGTTGATGACGTGCGAGATGTCGGCCACGTCGATCCCGCGCGCGGCGATGTCCGTCGCGACGAGCACGCGGACGCGGCTCTGTTTGAACGCAGCCAGCGCCGCGGTGCGCTGATTCTGCGAACGGTTCGAGTGCAGCGTCGCCGTCGTGATTCCGGCCGACATCAGCTTGCGAGCAATCTTGTCTGCGCCGTGCTTCGTGCGCGAGAACACCAGCACCGACTCCAGCTTGGAGTCGCGCAGGAGCTGCAGGAGCAGATCGAGCTTCTTCGCCTTCGCGACGGGATACAGCGCGTGCTCGACCGTGCTGGTCGGGGTGCGATGTCCGATCTCGACCAGCTTCGGCGAACGGAGGAACTGCTTGGTGATCGACTCGATCTCCTTCGACAGCGTGGCGGAGAAGAGCAGCGTCTGGCGGTCTTTCGGCAGCGCGTCGACGATGCGGCGAATCTGCGGCAGGAAGCCCATGTCGAGCATGCGGTCGGCTTCGTCGAGGACGGCGTACTTGATGCTGCGAAGGTCGGCGTGGCGCGCCATCAGATCGATGAGGCGTCCGGGAGTGGCGATGATGACGTCGACGCCGCGGCGCAGCGCCGCGATCTGCGGCTGCTCGCTCACGCCGCCGAAGATGGCGATGCGGGTCAGATGATGCTGGCGGGCGAGCGTGATGAACGCCTCGTCAATCTGCGCGGCGAGCTCGCGCGTTGGAGCAAGGATGAGGGCGCGCGGCGCTTTGCCGTTGCGCGGCATCTTCGTCAGGCGCTCGATGAGCGGCAGGACGAACGCTGCGGTCTTGCCGGTGCCGGTCTGCGCGATCCCGATCAGATCGTGGCCGTCGAGAATGGTTGGAATGGCTGCAGACTGGATCGGCGTCGGCTTTTGATAGCCCGCGCGATGCACGGAATGCAGAGTCTCAGGGCTGAGCCCTAGTGTGGAAAACATGGAAATCCCCTTCAAGTTCAGTTTGCTGCCGGACTGTCTCAGGAGAATCCCGTCGCGAAGAAACGCCGCGACAGCTAGGCTAGTTGGCTCCGGTAACCGGTCGCGGCAGCGTCATATTTCCTTTTGTCTCCGCGCTTTAGCTCTGTCGCATGTCGCGAGTCGCAGGTCGCAGGTCGGAAAAACCGACAACCGACCTCCGACCTTCAACCTCCGGTGCCCCCCATCACAGCCCGTCACAGTTTCCAGATCCAACTTGTTTGTCATGACGAGCGCAGAACGACGCCGGCACAGGCGGATTCAGTTGCGAACCCCGATTCGCGGATCGGTGGGTGCCTCACGGGTGTACGTGATGGACGGGTCGGTCGCAGGCATCGGCGTCGCGCACGAAGGGGCGCTGCCACCTCCCGGCAGCATCTGCCGCATCGACCTCGCCTCCGACTGGGGTCTGATCCGCGTCGACTGCGAGGTCATTCGCACCGTCGCGAACCGAGTGGAGCAGACGCAGACACACACGAGAAAGCCGGTCTACCGCAGCGGTCTGCAGATCGTGGTCATGGATCATCAGTCGGCACAGCGGCTGGAGACGATGATCGAATCCGTCGCCCACGACGACTACTGAAGGTGGGAAGCTGCGCGGGCTGGGAAACTGGACAGTCCGCGTGCTCGGTTTCAGCTTCCCAGTTCCACGACCAAGCCGCAGTCGGCGTCGTCGAGCGGCTCGCGGTTGCGATCGAGTCTGGTGACGACCCATTCCTTGCCGCGACGCTCGAGCTCGTACGCGATCGAGGCCCACATCCCGCCAGGAGTGTTTTCGCCGTAGCGCACCTGCGTTCCCGGCCATCGATCGGATGCGATGTCGTGATCGCGCAACCAAGCCTCAGCCTGGCTCATCACGTCCTGCGGTTGCGTGTGATCGCACGGCATGAGCGGATGATATTCTCGTTGCACACCAACATGACGCTCGCTGCGGGAAGCCGTCTGGGACCCTACGAAATTGTGGCGTCTGCCGGGGCAGGCGGGATGGGGGAGGTTTATCGGGCGCGCGACACACGGCTCGAGCGGACGGTTGCGATCAAAGTCCTGCCCGCCGAGTTCGCGCAGGACGCGCAGCTTCGATCGCGTTTCGAGCGAGAGGCGAAATCGATCTCCAGCCTGACGCATCCCAACATCTGCACGCTCCACGACGTCGGGCAACAGGACGGGGTGGACTACCTTGTGATGGAGTACCTGGAAGGGGAAACGCTGGCGGAACGCATCGCCCGCGGCCCCATTCCGATCGAAGATGCGCTCGCGATCGGCATTCAGATCACCAGCGCTCTCGAGAAGGCGCACAAGCATGCGATCGTCCATCGCGATCTGAAGCCCGGCAACGTAATCCTCACTCCGACGGGAGCGAAGCTGCTCGATTTCGGACTCGCGAAACCCCAATCTTCAATCCTCAGTCCTCAGTCCTCTTTCGCCACGGAGCAGCGTTCATTAACGCAGGAAGGCACCATCGTCGGTACGTTCCAGTACATGGCGCCGGAGCAGCTCGAAGGAAACGAAGCCGACGCCCGCACCGACATCTTTGCCCTGGGATGCGTGCTCTACGAGATGGTCACCGGACGCAAGGCGTTCCTGGGGAAGAGCAAGGTCAGCTTGATCGCAGCGATTCTCGAGCACGAGCCGCCGCCGATCACGTCGGTGCAGCCTCTCTCGCCGCCCGCGCTCGATCGCCTGATTCGCACGTGTCTGGCCAAAGAACCGGACGAACGCTGGCAGACCGCGCACGACGTGCTTCTGCAACTGCGCTGGATCGCGGAAGGGGGATCGCTCGCCGGGGTCGCCGCTCCTGTCGCGGCGCGGAGGCGGCATCGCGAGTCGCTGTGGCTGGTCGCTGCGATGGTTGCGGCCGTCGCGGCGGCGACGTTCGGGGCGTTGTGGTACCGCGAGACGTCGCGACCACACGAAGCGATCACCACATCGATCCTGGCGCCGGAGAAGACAGACTTTGATTTTGACTCCGGTCCGCCCGTCCTTTCGCCCGACGGCAGGCGAATCGCGTTCCTGGCCATTGATGCTTCCGGAAAACGAACGATCTGGGTCCGGCCGCTGCACTCGCTCGGCGCGCAATCGCTTGCCGGCACTGAGGACGCCTACGCACCCTTCTGGTCACCTGACAGCCGCTACCTCGCCTTTTTCGCCGGCGGCAAGTTGAAGAAGATCGACACCGCCGGTGGTCCGCCGCAGATCGTCTGCGATGCCGTTTCGGCGCGGGGCGGATCGTGGGGCCGCGGTGGCGTCATCGTGTTCGCGCCAATGGCCAATGGCGTTTTGTACAAAGTGCCGGCGGCGGGCGGCGCGCCCACACGGATTACGGCGTTCGCAACGAACGAGACGAGCCACCGCTGGCCGTTCTTTCTTCCCGACGGGAAACATTTTATTTTCCTGGCATTGTCGGGAGGCAGTTTCTACAACGTGAGTAGCATCCACGCGATGTCGATCGAATCGACGGCGCGGACCAAGCTGGTGGCGACGTCTTCGTCGGCAGCGTATGCCCCGCCCGGATACCTCCTGTTCCGAAGCGGACAGACCCTTATGGCGCAGCCGTTCGATGCGACGCAGCTGCGGCTGACGGGGGAGGTCTTTCCGGTCGCCGATGAGGTACGTTCGACGTCGTTCAACGCCACAGTGTTCTCGGTATCCGAGCAGGGCGAGCTCGCGTATCAGAGCGGCGGCGCGCTCGGCCTTTCCCAGCTCCAATGGTTTGACCGCAGCGGCAAGCTGATCGGCAACATCGGCGCGCCCGCCGATTATCGCTTCGCCAGCATTTCCCACGACGGCAAGAAAATCGCCGTCGCGGTGACGGAGCAAAACATGAGTACCGCCGACATTTGGACCGTCGACCTGGCGCGCGGCACTTCAACACGGCTGACATTCGATCCAGCGAACGATTTCTTTCCGCTCTGGGCGCCCGAT
The DNA here is from genome assembly GCA_038230775.1 of Thermoanaerobaculia bacterium. Taxonomy (GTDB): domain Bacteria; phylum Acidobacteriota; class Thermoanaerobaculia; order Gp7-AA8; family Gp7-AA8; genus JBBRMQ01. Next base: position 35,135 of record JBBRMQ010000003.1, on the reverse strand, counting down.
GACAAATACGTCTACTTCACATCGAACCGCAAAGATGCGGGTGACGTTTATCGAAAGGGAGCCTCGGGTCTTGGGCAAGACGAGGAAGTCATTCGCATGCCGGGATTCACCATTGGAACGGATCTCTCGCTCGACGGCCGCTTCATCGCATTTCAGAACATCGATCCCGAGTCGAAAACGGGATTTGACTTGTGGACGTACTCCCTTGCAGACAAAAAGCCCGTTCCATTCCTTCAAACGCAATTCTTAGAGTCGAATGCCCACTTTTCTCCCAACGGAAAGTGGCTTGCCTATCAATCAGATGAATCGGGCAAGCTTCAGATCTATGTCCAGTCATTTCCGGCGTCAGGCGGAAAGTGGCAGGTCTCAACCGAAGGTGGTTTCAGGCCGCGCTGGGGTCCGAAGGGTGACGAGATCCTTTATGAAGCGCCGGGAGGGAAGCTGATGCTCACCCCGGTCACGACGGCCGCGACGTTCGAGGCCGGGATCCCGAAGCCGCTGTTCGACATGCATCCGAAAGGGGGTCCGGATCAGCACTTCGCGCTCTCTCCGGACGGCCAGCGCATCCTCGTCAACAACTCCATCAAAGACGAAGTCAAGTTACCGATCACGCTGGTGCAGAACTGGACCTCCGCTCGCCCTCACTGACACAGCTTCGTTTCAACGAATGACCATGAGGTGCGTAATATGACCGTCCGGTCATGAACGCGCGAACCCTCTGGCAGGACCACAAGCGGCAGAGCATCCAGGAGGCAGTGATCCGTCTCTTGTGCCGCGAGGGTCTCAAAAGCGTGACGATGGAGCGCGTGGCGCAGGAAGTGGGCATCGCGAAGGGCACCGTCTATCTGCACTATCGCGACAAGCAGGAGTTGCTCGAGGAGGTCAAGGAATCCGCGCTCGCCCCGCTGACCACGAAGATCGAGGAGATTCTCCACGGAGACGGCACCGCCGATGGCAAGCTTCGCGCGTACTCGATTCTCTACCTGTCGTACTTCGACGAACATCGCGACGTGTTCCGCATCCTTCTTTACGAGCGCGAGGTGACGCGCGTGCAGTCCAGCCGTTTTCAGAGTGATCGCTACCGTCGCATGGTGCAGGAAGTGGCGCGCGTCATCCGCGAAGGCGTTCGCGGCAATGTGTTCCGGGACGTCGATCCTCACAACGTGGCCGCGATGTTCATCGAGTCGAATCTCGCGCTCGTGAATCAGCGTCTGCTCACCGGGAAGCCGGCCGCTGTCGAGGATGACGCAACGCTGCTGTCGGATGTCTTCATCAAAGGTCTGCGGAGGAAGCGATGAATCGCGCCATTTGCTGTGCGGCGCTGCTTCTCGCGGGATGTGCCAGCAACTTCGACCATCCGTCGACCGCGCCGTCGCCATCGATTCCATGGGTTCCGTCGGTCGTTCCTCGCGCGATCGCCGAACGCGTGACGCCGGCCATCGACACGCCGCTCACGCTGGACCGCGCGATCGACATTGCGCTGACCAACAACCCGAACACGCGCGCCGCCTGGCTCGAAGCGCGTCAGGCGCTGGAAAATCTCGGCAGCGCGCGTTCCGCTCTCCTGCCGGGCATCGACGCCGGCGGCGCCGTCAACCGCACGCAGCATGCGACCACCTACGGCCCCTCGCTCGCACTGACGTACCTGCTGTTCGACTTCGGCGGACGTGCAGCGAACATCGAGCAGGCGCGTGAGGCTCTCATCGCCGCGGACTACACGCACAATCAGATCCTTCAGGACGTTGTGCTTCGAACCGAACGCGCCTACTACGGTGTGCTCAACGCCAAGGCATTGCTCGAAGCGCAGCGCGCGACGCTGAGGGAGCGCCAGGCGAGCGTCGATGCGGCCGATGCGCGCCACAACGCCGGCGTCGCGACAGTCGCCGATGTCCTCGAAGCGCGCACCGCGCTCTCGCAGGCGCAACTCAACTACGAGACCATCGAAGGCGGTCTGCACCAGCAGCAGGGTCTTCTGGCCACGGCGCTCGCCGTTCCCGTCACGACGCCGATTGATCCCGGCGCGCTTCCGGCGGAAGCGCCGGTACGCGAAGTGGCACAAGCCGTCGATGCGTTGATCGCGCAGGCCCAGGTCGATCGCCCGGAGCTCGGCGCGGTTCGCGCCGCGGTGGAGCGGGCCGAGGCGAGGGTGCAGGCCGTGAGGTCGTCGTATATGCCGTCCGTGGGATTGACCGCGGGAGCTTCGAAGACGTTCGTCAATGGGGCAGCGAGTACGCCAAGCCCGTATTCGATCGGCGTCGCGGTGCGCTTTCCGCTGTTCACGGGTTTCCGTAATCTCTACGACGTACGCGCGGCCCAGCTCGGCGCCGAGATCGCGGTCGAGGATGCGCGGAATGTGCAGCAGCAGGTGGCGTTGGAGGTATGGTCGAGCTACTACGCTCTCAACACCGCGGCCGCACGCGTCAAGACGAGCCGCGACCTGCTGCAGAGCGCGCAGGAATCGCTCGACGTCGCACAGGGACGCTACCGGAACGGCGTGGGAACGATCATCGAATTGCTGACGGCGCAGGCCGCGGTGGAAAGCGCGCGAGCGCAGGAAGTCCAGGCGCGGGCGGACTGGTTCGTTGCGGTCGCGCAGCTTGCGCACGACACCGGCAAGCTCGGGCCGCGCCCGGGAGAGACACGATGACATTCGGGAAACGAGCGATCGCGCTTGTGGCGATGATCGCAATGGCGTGCAGCGGCAACAAACAGAAGCCGAAGGACGATACGGTCCCTGTCACGATTGCCGTCGCGCAGCAGAAGAGCATGCCGGTGCAGGTGCGCGCCATCGGGCGCGTGCAGCCGCTGACCAGCGTCGAGGTGCATGCGCTGGTCACCGGGCAATTGATGAACGTGCTGTTCCGCGAGGGACAGGACGTGGCGAAAGAGGATCGTCTCTTTCTCATCGATCCTCGCCCGTATCAGGCCGCGCTCTCCCAGGCGCAGGCCAATCTCGCGCGCGACCATGCGCGCTTGCGCAATGCGGAGTCCGAAGCCGCGCGATACGCCGACCTGGTGAAAAAAGACTACGTGACGAAAGAGGACTACGAGCGATTCACCGCCGGCGCGGCGGCAGCCAGCGCGACCGTCGACGCCGACGTCGCCGCGGTCGAGACCGCGCGATTGCAGCTCTCGTACTGCGACATCCGGTCGCCGATGACCGGCCGCACCGGCAGCGTACAGGTGCATGCCGGCAACATCGTGCATCCGAACGATCCGACACCGCTCGTCGTCATCAACCAGATCAGTCCGGTCTACGTGCAGTTTTCCGTTCCGGAGACGCAGCTCTCACAGGTCCGCGCGCGCGGCTTCTCGAACGTTCCGGTTACGGCGATGTCGCAGCAGAGCAGCGCACCGCTGGCGACGGGGCACCTGACGTTCATCAACAATCAGGTCGATACGACCACGGGCACGATCACGTTGAAGGCAACGTTCGAGAACCAGAACCGCGCGCTGTGGCCCGGCCAGTTCGTCACCGTCGCGGTGACGCTGCAGGAGAGGCCGAATGCCGTCGTCGTGCCGTCGCAGGCCGTCCAGACCGGGCAGCGCGGACAGTACCTGTACGTCGTGAAGCTCGATCGGTCGGTCGAGATGCGGGCGGTGAGCGTCGCGGAATCCGTTCAGGACATCTCGATCATCGCTTCGGGCATTACTCCGGGAGAGACCGTCGTCACCGACGGACAATTGCGGCTGACGCCGAAGAGTAAAGTGGAAATCAAGAACGCGCCGTAGTACGCCGCCGACCATGAACATCGCCGCCATCTTCATCAAACGCCCGGTCATGACGACGCTGGTCATGGTGGCGATCGTTCTGTTCGGCATCATGGCGTACCGCCGTCTACCGGTCAGCGATCTGCCGAACGTCGACTTCCCGACGATCCAGGTTTCAGCCGGTCTGCCGGGCGCGAACCCCCAGACGATGGCCTCCGCCGTGGCCACTCCGCTCGAGCGGCAATTCTCCACCATCGCCGGCCTCGACTCGATGACCTCGGCCAGCAGCCTCGGTTCGACGCAGATCACACTGCAGTTCAATCTCTCGCGCAGCCTCGATGCGGCCGCGCAGGATGTCCAGTCGGCGATCGCCGCCGCGGCGCGGCAGTTGCCGCCGAACATGCCCTCGCCGCCCTCATACAACAAGGTCAATCCTGCTGATCAGCCTGTTTTCTACCTCGCGTTGACGTCCGAGACCATGCCGCTGTACGAACTGGACGAATACGGCGAGAACCGGATGGCGCAGCGCATCTCGACGGTTCCGGGCGTCGCGCAGGTGCAGGTCTACGGCTCCCAGAAATACGCGGTGCGCATTCAGCTCGACCCGCAACAGATCGCGTCGCGCGGCATCGGCATCGACGAGATCGTCAGCGCGGTCAGAAGCAGCAACGTCAACCTGCCGACGGGCAATCTCACGAATGCTGATCGCGCCTACACCATCCAGGCGACGGGACAACTCTTCAAAGCCGCGGACTACCGCCCGATCACCGTGGCGTATCGCAATGGTGCGCCGGTGCATCTCGAGGAGTTAGGCCGCGTGCTGGATGACGTCGAGAACAACTAGACCGCGGCATGGTTCAAGGGCAAGCGCGGCCTGATCCTCGCGGTGCAGAAGCAGCCAGGGACGAACACCGTCGAAGTCGCGGACCGCGTTCGCGAGCTGCTGCCAAAGTTCCGCAGCGAGCTGCCGGCATCGGTCGACCTGCAGATCCATCGCGACCGTTCCGAGTCGATCCGCGCGTCCGTGAATGATGTGAAGTTCACGCTGCTGCTGACGCTCTTCCTGGTGATCATGGTGATCTTCCTCTTCCTGAGGAACATCTCCGCGACCATCATCCCCAGTCTCGCGCTTCCCATGTCGATCCTCGGCACCTTCGCAGTGATGTACCTGCTCGATTACTCGCTCGACAACCTGTCGCTGATGGCGCTGACGCTGTCGGTGGGGTTCGTGGTCGACGACGCGATCGTCATGCTCGAGAACATCGTGCGCCACATGGAGATGGGCGAGCCGCCGATGGAAGCGGCGATGACGGGATCCCGCGAGATCGGCTTCACCATCGTCTCCATGACGATCTCCCTCGCGGCGGTCTTCATTCCCATCCTGTTCATGGGCGGCATTCTCGGACGCCTGTTCCACGAGTTCGCGGTGACGATCGGCGCGGCGATCCTCGTCTCCGGGTTCGTGTCGCTGTCGCTGACGCCGCTGCTTGCCGGAAAGTTTCTCCGTTCCCACAAGGACGTGCACCACGGGAAGATGTATCAGCAGTTCGAGAGGATGTTCGACGGCATCCTCGCGTTCTACGAGCGCGGACTGAAAACGGTCTTCCGTCACCGCCGCGCGACGATGATCGCCTCGCTCCTCGTTCTCGCGGCGACGGTTTACCTGTTTATGGTCGTGCCGAAGGGGTTCATTCCCAACGAGGATCAGGGACAGGTGCAGATCTCGATCGAAGCCATGCAGGGGATCTCGTTTCAGGATCTCGTGCTGCACGAGCAGGCCGCGATGCGCATCGTCGCCCGGAATCCGAACGTGGCGACGTACTTCGCGCGTGTCGGTCAGGGGAACACCGGGTTCATCTCGATCCGGACGACTCCGAAGAATCAGCGCAAGGACTCGATCGACGACATCGTGAATCAGCTCCGCCCCAAATTGAACGCCATCCCCGGAATCCGGGCCTATGTGAGCAACCCGCCGCCCATTCGACTCGGTGGCCGCGGGTCGGCGTCGAATTACCAGTACACGCTGCAGGCGACGGATACGAATGTGCTTTACGCATCATCCGATGCGATGCTCGCAGCGATGCGGAAGCTCCCGGCACTGGTCGATGTCAATACGGATCTCCTCCTGAAGAACCCGACGATCCTCGTCGACATCGACCGTCCGAAAGCCGCGTCGCTCGGGCTGTCGGCGCAACAGGTCGAGGAAGCGCTCTTCGCGGCGTACGCGGCGCGCCAGGTGTCCACGATCTACGCGTCGACCAATACCTATCAGGTCATCATGGAGCTCGATCCGAAGTTCCAGACCTCGCCGGCCGCGCTATCGATGTTGTACCTGCGCACCCCGGCGGGCCAGCTCGTGCCGCTCGACACCGTGGCGGGCGTGCGAACGACGTTCGGCCCGCTCTCGGTCAACCATTCCGGTCAATTGCCGTCGGTGACCATCTCCTTCGCGCTCAAGGACGGCGTTTCCCTCGGCGAAGCGGTCGATCAGGTCAACTCGACTGCCCGAAAAGTGTTGCCGGCAGGCGTCTCCGCATCGTTCCAGGGCACGGCGCAGGCGTTCCAGTCGTCGCTGCAGGGACTCGGGATTTTGCTCATCGTCGCGATCGCCGTCATCTACATGGTTCTCGGCATCCTGTATGAGAGCTTCATCCACCCGCTGACGATTCTGTCGGCGCTGCCGTTCGCCGGCTTCGGCGCACTGCTCACGCTGTTGATCTTCAAGGTCGATCTGTCGATCTATGCGTTCGTCGGCATCATCATGCTCGTCGGACTCGTGAAGAAGAACGGCATCATGATGGTCGACTACGCCGTCGAAGCCGAGCGTGCGGGCAAACCGGCCGAAGAGGCCATCTACGAAGCGTGCGTCGTGCGTTTCCGCCCGATCATGATGACGACCATGGCCGCGCTCATGGGCACGCTGCCGATTGCAATGGGCTTCGGCGCCGGCGCGGAGTCCCGCCGTCCGTTAGGTCTGGCCGTCGTCGGCGGTCTTCTGTTCTCGCAGACGCTCACGCTCTACGTGACGCCGGTTTTCTACCTCTACATGGAGAAGTTGCGTCACAAGCCGAAGGATGAGATGCCCGGAGGCGGCGGAGTCGACGACTCGCTGCTCTATGAGCCGGAGCGCGAGCGGCAGGCCGTCGGCGCATTCCGCACGATCATCAGCTGAGCGCGGCCCCCCGGTCTAGAGTCAGCCACTTGGTCCTGGCCAATCCCGATTTCTTCGTCGGAATCGCAATCGGCGCGATGAGATGCACCGGTCCGGCGTTCTATAAAAGGCGGTTGATCACGCCTGCCGCCGCTTGACCCTGCTTCGAGCGCGGGGCAGAATCGAACTCGTCCAAAGGAGCGTGCTGATGAAAATCCTTCTGATGAGAAGTGTTCTCACGATCATTTTCCTCTCCTCATTCCCCCTCGCCCTCGCTCAGGAAACCAAAGACACGAAGAAGACTCCCGAAGAAGAGAAGAAGGCGAGAGTGACCGAAGAGATGGTGGTCACCGCCCGAAAGCGGGAGGAAACGGTGCAGGAAGTGCCGATGTCGGTCGCGGCGCCGACCGAGTCCGAGCTGCGCGATCGCGGCGCGGAGACCATGGAAGACGTCGCCGCCAACGTCGCCGGCTTCAGCGTGCAGAACCTCGGTCCCGGGCAGAGTCAGGTCGCCATTCGTGGCGTCTCCGCGGGACAGATCGTCCGCGATCAGCCCGGCGTGAAAGAGAACGTCGGGGTGTACCTCGACGAGTCCGTCATCTCGCTGTCGCTGTTCACGCCCGACGTCGACCTCTTTGACCTGTCGCGCGTCGAAGTGCTGCGCGGACCGCAGGGAACGCTGTTCGGCTCCGGCTCCGAAGCGGGCACGGTGCGCTACATCAGCAACCAGCCGAAGCTCGGCATCTCCGAGACCATCGGCGACTTCAGCCTCGGAAGCATCTCCAACGGCGGTATGCAGGGCAGCGCGAAGGTGGCGGTGAATGCGCCGCTGGGCACCACCGCGGCGATGCGCTTCGCCGGCTACTTCACGCGATACGGCGGTTTCATCGACGCGGTGCAGCCGAATCTCTCGGTCAACAAGAATGTGAACAACGGCGACCGCACCGGCGGCCGGCTGGCCTTCCTCTTCGAGCCGTCGAAGGGCTTCCACATCACGCCGCGCGTGATCTATCAGCGCGTGAAGATGAATGGCTGGAATCGCATCGACGTCTTCAACATCCTCGGCAACCCCTACACCACGACGCGTCCGCAGGTGCAGCTCGGCGGCCTCCGTCAGTTCACGCAGCTCGAGGAACCGTTCACCGACAAATTCACGTTGGGCGACCTCAACGCCTCGTACGACCTGGCCGGTGGCACCACCCTGACGTCGGTCACGTCGTATACCAATCGCGACGTGCTGGTCATCCGCGACGCCGGCGCACTCACCTCGAGCATCACCGGAGGCACGATCGGTCTGCCGGCGAACGTCTTCACGCTGAACGCTCCGCTCTACGACGCCACGAAAGCAAAGTCGCTGAGCCAGGAGCTTCGCCTCTCCGGGAACGCAGCCGCGTTTCAGTGGGTCGGTGGAGCGTTCTATACCCATCAGACCAAACAATACGGCCAGAATCTGCCGGTGACCGGATTCACGGCGCTGAGCAAGATTCCGACGGCCGGGACGAAGATTGCGAAGACCGATGAGTTGTACAAGTCGGATCTCCACTACAAGCTCAATCAGTTCGCGCTCTTCGGCGAGGGTACCTATCACGCGACGCCGAAGCTGGACGTCACCGGCGGTCTGCGCTTCTACGACTTCAAAGAGGACCGCACGCAGATCTTCGACGGTATCTTCTCGGACCCCATCGACAGCGTCGGCTCGGTGAAGGCAAACGGCATCGCGCCCCGCGTGATCGCCAGCTACAAGTTGAATGACTCCACGCGCCTCAATGCGCAGATCGCCAAAGGCTTCCGGTTAGGCGGCATCAACGATCCGCTGTTGACGCCGAACTGCACGGCGCAGGACCTTGCGACATTCGGCGGGCATCCGAGGTGGGGTGACGAAACGCTGTGGAACTACGAGGTGGGATCGAAGTCGACCATCATGAATGGCCGCGGATCGTTCAATGCCGCGGCGTTCTACGCCAATATCAAAGATCTGCAGGCTACGGTCACCGCGGGCTCGTGCTCATCGCGACTCATCTTCAGCGTGCCGAAGGCCCGCAGCACGGGCGCCGAGGTGGAGTTCACCGCCGCGCCAACGGACGTCTTCGACTTCGCGATTTCCGCGAGCCACACCGATTCGAAGCTGCAGTCGAGCATCATCAATGGTGGCGCGGTCGTCGCGGGCCTCAAGAGCGGCAATCGTCTGGCGACCGTTCCTCAGGATCAGCTCGCGGCGGCGGGAACCTATCGCTGGCAGATGCGCTCGGCGATGGCCGGCTATCTGACCGGCGTGTACCAGCACGTCGGCGATCGCTTCACGCAGATTGGCGATCAGGCCGCGGGTTTCGGAACCGTGAACCTGGTCTCGTTCGCGCCGCACAACATCGGCGGTCCGTACACGCAGAACACCTTCACGTTCGATCCGAAGCTGCCGGCGTACGATCTCGTCAACCTGCGCGTCGGCATTCTCAAGAACCGGTGGGACACGGCGCTGTTCGTCAATAACTTGACCAACGAGCGGGCGTTGCTGGCGCTCGATCAGGAGCGCGGTACGCGCGCCCGCGTTGGCTACCTGACGAACAACCCGCGTACGGTCGGCATCAGCACCCGCATCACGTTCTGACACCATTCCGCGTCGGCGAAGAGACGATGGACGCGCTCGGCGAGTACGAGCGCGTCCCCATCTCCTTCGAAGTCCGATCCATTTTCGACGTCGATGGCACTCGACTCATCGAACGCGCCGTCGATCCCTATCCCAAGGACTACGCTCTCGAGTTTCCCGGGTCCACTGTGAACTGGGGGCTCATCGCTGCGCGCGCGGAAGAGACGATCGTCGGTGGCGCGCTCGTCGCCCGCGACACACCCGGCGTCGACATGCTCGAGGGCCGCGGCGATCTCGCACTGCTGTGGGATCTGCGGGTCGCCCCGGAGATCCGCGGCCGAGGAGTGGGGAGAGCGATTTTTGCAGCGGCGGAGCGCTGGGCGATCGCGCATGGATGCCGCGAGTTGAAGGTCGAGACGCAGAACACGAACGTAGCGGCGTGCCGGTTCTACGAGCGCCAGGGCTGCGTGCTGCGGTCGGTGAATGCCGGAACGTATCCGGATCAGCCACACGAGATCCAGCTTCTCTGGTTCAAGGAACTAGGAAGGCCCTCCACAAGTGGAGGCGCCCCTCATCCGCCCTTCGGGCACCTTCTCCCCGGACGCGGGGAGAAGGCAACGTAGGGTGGTGGCCCCTCGCCCCGCTTGCGGAAGCTTGCGCCTCTTCGACGATTTTCCCGCATCGCCCTCGCCGTCGCGACGCAAGATCACTCGGGCGGCAGGCAACCATGTCATCCCGAGCGTAGCGAGGGAGCGGTGTGGGTGGGCGGGACGATGAACGCGCCGCCCGCCCACACCGGTTCCTCGCTACGCTCGGAATGACAAGAGGGCAACTGGACCTCCGTCCTGCAGTCAACGAAATGCGGCGAATCTCCCACTCAGGACACTAGACTGATTCCATGCTTCGCTTCGCCATCGGATTCGCCGCAGCGGTCGCGCTGTGCGCGGTCGCGTTGTGGCTCGGCAAACGTCACGCGCGGCGGCTGCAGCACAACAGTCGCATCCGCATCGATCGTTTCAAACTCAAGAAACGTCATGCCGACATCGAGCTCGAAGTGTTTGGGTCGCGCGACGTCGTGCAGGCCGTGCAGACGTACGCGCGCGAACACCACGTTTCGACCGACGAAGCCACCCGTCAGGCCCGCGCGTATCTGCGCGAGATTGTGCCGAAGTTCAACCTCCTGGCGTACTACCGCTTCGGACAGCCGATCGCGCGCGCGGTGCTCAGTTTTCTGTACCGGCCCGTCGTCGAGCGCAAGCCGCTCGTCGACTTCAACGAGACGGCGCCGCGAAACGCGGTCGTGGTGTACATCATCAATCATCGGTCGAACGCCGACTACGTCCTCGTCGCACACATGCTCTTCAAGTTCATCTCGTTGTCGTACGCGGTGGGGGAGTGGGCACGCGTCTGGCCGCTCAATCATCTCTTCAAGTGGTTCGGCGCCTACTTCATCCGCCGGCGCTATCGCGAGCCGCTGTACCACGCCGTGCTGGCGAGCTTCATCCGCACGATCACGAAGAACGGCGTCACACAGGGGATCTTCATCGAGGGCGGTCTCTCGCGCGACGGCGCATTCATGAAACCGAAGCTCGGCATGCTCGACTACATCGTCACCGCCAAGCGCGATGCGGACTTCGACGCTCCACTCTTTCTCATCCCGACCGCGATCAACTACGACCGCGTTCTCGAAGACCGTAACCTCACCGAGGAGCTGATCGGAAAGGAGGATCGACGGACGAAGGGTGAGATGCTCTCGACCACAGCCGATTTTCTCTTCCGCAACTTCTGGCGCGGCATCTTCCGGCGGTTCCGGCGCTACGGCTACGCCATCGTGAGTTTCGGCAAGCCCGTCCTCGTCGACGAATTCGTGCGCGACCATCCCCAGATCCTCGCCGCGGATTTCGAAGAGCGGAAGCCTCACCTCACCGCGCTGGCCGAGAAAGTGATGGGCGAGATCTCGCATGCCCTTCCCGTCACGCCGGTGACGCTCGCGGCAAGGGTCTTTGCGACGCAGAGCATCGTCACCGATTCGGAGATGATCGCGGCGCTCGAACGCGATCACGGACGCGTCTGGCTTCTTCGCGAGAAGACCGGAGCGGAGACCTGGCGCGCGGCGCGCCGTATTCTCGAGCTTCGGCACCTCATCCAGCCCGCGCAACGGTGGCGTTCGGATCTCTTCGACGGCGAAGGCGTGCCTTTCCCCGAGGATGCGTGGCAGTGGAATCCCGCCCAGATGCTGTTGCGCGACTACTACGCGAACTCGCTGCTGAGCTTCGAGGAAGTGAAGCAGCGCGGCTGGCCCGAACGGGGCACCGGGAATCGGGAGCGGGGAGCCGGCGAATCCATCTCCGGCCGCGGCTCCCGGCTGCCGACTCCCAGCTCCCCAACCACGCGTTGAATCGCGAACCCCTTTTGACGTTTTTCCGACGCTGAGCTGCCGGTCGGTTCACAGGTGCGGCCCGAAACTACGCACCAAGGTGACAACAGACATGGCAAGTTTCCGAACCGTTCCCCGCTACTTCCTCCTTCCGCCACTCCACGCCCGTTACAGCGATCAGCCCGCCAGCATCGTCGACCTCTCGCTCAAGGGAGCGCGGATCGAGATCGCGAACCCGCTGCCGCTGGGCGCTCGCTTTCAGATGGTCATTGAGACCCACCGCGGCTCGATCAACATCGCGGCATCGGTTCTCTGGTGCGAGATCGACGACCTTTCGATCTCCGAATCGCCCGATCGCTACCTCGCCGGCCTCGTCTTCGACGGTGTGGACGATGCTTCCCTGGAGATCGGGGACCTTCTCGAGAGGCTGTTGAAGTCGAACCTGGCCATACCCATCGAGGACGCCCGCTCCGCGGATCGCTTCCGCATCAGCGCGCGCCTGACGGGATCGTTCGGCGCTGTGGCCCCGGTCGGCATCATCGACCTCTCCATTCGCGGCGCACGAATCGCGCTGCCGCAGTTCGTTCCCTTCGGCAGCACGGCACCCCTGCGTTTTCAAGTGGATGGCGAGACCGGTCCGGTCGACATCGACGCCACCGTGATGTGGTGTCTCGGCGCCGAGAAGGAAGGCTTCGAGGCCGGTCTCAAGATCGACGCGCAGGAAGAGCGCATGCGGATCGCCATTCACCGGCTGTGCATGCGCGACGAGGCACGGATCGACCTCAATTCGCTCCGCCGCCGCTTCGATTCGATGCGCTCTCTGTCTCATCAGTACACGGCTTTGGCAGCGTCGTAAACGGACGACGTTTTTTCGACGAACAATTGACGAAGTTCTGACGCCCCGATTTGCGAGTGATCTCCGAGGTGACTTTATGTTGAGCGACTTGAGAAGGCATCCACGTTACTTTCTGCCGAAAGGACTCCCCGCCGTCCTGGAGCAAGTCCCCGCAAGCGTTGTGGATCTCTCGGTGAAAGGCGCGCGAATTCAGATCACGAAGCATCTCGAGGTGGGATCGAACGCGCCGATCGCCTTGGCGACCAGCATCGGCACGGTCAACACGAAGGCAACCGTCCTCTGGTGTCAGCTCGCGGCGCTCGCGCTGGACGACGACGAATCCGATGTCTATTTTGCCGGCGTTGTCTTCGATGACGTGTTGCCGGCCCTCGGCAGCGCGCTCGACCAGCTCATTGCGAGCGACGAAGCGATCGCCATCCAGGACTCGAGAAGCACCGAACGATATTGCATCACGCTTCCCCTCAACGGCACCTTCGGCGCCGACGCTGCGGACATGCGCGTCCTCGACCTCTCGATTCGGGGAGCGAGGATCAACGTGAGGCAGCCCGTTCGTGTCGGCCAACGCACTTCGTTGCGGTTCTGTCTGGAGCCTGGTCCCGCCGTGGACGTCATCGCCACTGCGGCGTGGTGCCGCCCCGCGGAGCGTAGACAAGGATTCGAAATCGGGCTGAACATCACCGGCGAGGAAGCGCTGATGCGGGCAGTGATCGTGCAGTTGTGCATGCGCAAGCAGGCGCGGGTCGATCTCAACTCCCTGCGCCGCAAGTTCGATCCGCTGCAGCACAAGCCGATGAGCGGCATGCTGGCGATGGCCTCGTAAGCTGTCGAGTAACGCCGTAAGGCCGTAGAGACGAGTAGGACGAAAGCCAAGTTTGGGGTTCGTTCTACTGCTTCTACGGCCTTACATCCTTCCTGTTAAATCGCGGTGATAAACTCGCCGTCCGATGCCGCATAACACCTTCAATACCCTCGATTCCTTCGAACAAGGCCGCTTCTATTCGCTCCCGAAACTCGAGCACGCGGGCGTCGGAAACGTCTCGCGTCTGCCGATCAGCATCCGCATCGTGCTCGAGTCTGTTCTGCGCAACGTGGACGGAAAAAAAATCACCGAAGACGACGTGCGGACGCTCGCGAACTGGAAACCGAACGCCGAGCGTGAAGACGAGATCCCGTTCATGGTCGCCCGCGTCCTGCTGCAGGACTTCACGGGTGTGCCGCTGCTCGTCGATCTTGCGGCGATGCGCTCGACGGCGTCGAAATTCAAGAAGGACCCGAAGATCATCGAGCCACTCGTCCCGGTCGACCTGGTGATCGATCACTCGGTTCAGGTCGACTTTTCCAATCGCGCCGACGCGCTGCAACTGAACATGGAGATGGAGTTCAAGCGGAACCAGCAGCGCTATCAATTTCTGAAATGGGGGATGCAGGCGTTCAACGGATTCCGCGTGGTGCCGCCGGGAATCGGCATCGTGCATCAGGTCAACCTCGAGTACCTCGCGCGCGGCGTGCTGGAGAAGGACGGCGTCTGGTATCCCGACACGCTCGTCGGCACCGATTCCCACACGACGATGATCAACGGGCTGGGCATCGTGGCCTGGGGCGTGGGAGGCATCGAGGCGGAAGCCGGGATGCTTGGTCAACCTGTTTACTTCCTCACGCCCGATGTCATCGGCGTTCATCTCTCGGGCGCATTGCAGGAAGGTGTGACGGCGACTGATCTGGTGCTGACCGTCACCGAGATGCTGCGCAAGGCAAAGGTCGTCGGCAAGTTCGTCGAGTACTTCGGTGAAGGTGCCGCGTCGCTCTCGCTCGCCGATCGGGCCACGATCGCCAATATGGCCCCGGAGTACGGCGCCACCATGGGCTATTTTCCGGTCGACGAAGAGACGATGCGGTACTTCGCGCTCACCGGCCGGACGAAGGAGCAGGTCGACGCGTTCCGCAACTACTTCAAGGCGCAGAAGCTGTTCGGGATGCCGCGCAAGGGCGACATCGACTACACGAAGGTGCTCGAGCTGGACCTCGCAGCGGTGCGAGGCAGCGTCGCCGGGCCGAAGCGTCCGCAGGATCGCATCGAGCTCGACGTTCTGAAGAAGGCGTTCACCGACATGCTCGTCGCTCCGGCGCCGGGCGGGTATGCGAAATCGGAAAAGGAGGCCAACCGCGCGGCGACAGTCGTCGGTGTCGGCTCCGAGCACGGCGGCATGACGATCAGCGGCGGCGGCACGCAGAAGCCGGCGACCAAGGTCGCGTCCGATCGGAAAAACACGAGCGTCGTCACCGAAGAAGAGATGGTGAACAACCGCCCGACTCCCGATCGGGTCGTGGCGAGCGAGCTGGTCGACGAATTCCCGATGTCGGTCGCGACGCTGCATCACGGCGACGTCGTCATCGCGGCGATCACCTCGTGCACGAACACTTCGAACCCCTCGGTCATGCTCGCCGCCGGACTGCTGGCGAAGAAGGCCGTGGAGAAGGGCCTGCGCGTTCCGCGCGTGGTGAAGACGTCGTTGGCTCCCGGATCGCGCGTGGTCACCGACTACTACCAGCGCAGCGGACTTCAGCACTACCTCGACGACCTCGGCTTCTACACCGTCGGATACGGCTGCACGACCTGCATCGGCAATTCCGGGCCGCTCGATCCCCTGATCGAGGAAGCGATCACGAGCCATGACCTCATCGCCGCCAGCGTGCTCTCCGGCAACCGGAATTTCGAAGCGCGCGTGCACCAGAGCGTGAAGGCGAATTTTCTGATGTCGCCGCCGCTCGTCATCGCCTTCGCGCTAGCGGGCCGCATCGATATTGATCTGACCCGCGAGCCGATCGGCCGCGGCAAGGATGGTCAAGATGTTTACCTGCGAGACATCTGGCCGACGATGAACGAAGTGCGCGATGTGCTCCAACGATCGCTCGATCCGGAAGCGTTCCGCCGCTTGTATTCCGATTTCGCGGAGCAGAACCCGCTGTGGAATCAGATCCCGTCGTCGACGGGCCTGACGTACAACTGGGATGGGTCGTCGACGTACATCCAGGAGCCGCCGTTCTTCACCGATTTCGGCATGAAGCCCGGCAAGGCCGCCGACATCAGGGGTGCGCGTGCTCTCGCAATCTTCGGCGACTCGGTGACGACCGATCACATCAGCCCGGCCGGATCGATCAAAGCGAATTCGCCGGCGGGCCGCTATCTGATCGAGAACGGCGTCAAGGCGGAAGACTTCAACAGCTATGGGTCGCGTCGCGGCAACGATCGCATCATGACGCGCGGAACGTTCGCCAACGTCCGCATCAAGAATCTGATGGTGCCCGGCGTCGAAGGCGGCGTCACCGTTCATCAACCGGATGGCGAGCGCATGGCGATCTACGACGCCGCAATGCGCTACGAGGAAGAAGGAACGCCGCTCGTGATTTTCGCCGGCCAGGAGTACGGCACCGGCAGCTCGCGCGACTGGGCGGCGAAAGGCACGCGGCTTCTTGGCGTCCGCGCCGTCGTCGCGCAGAGCTTCGAGCGCATTCACCGCTCGAACCTCGTCGGCATGGGCGTGCTCCCGCTGCAATTCGAAGAAGGAACGAATGCGCTGTCCCTCGGCCTGGACGGTTCGGAGACCTTCGAGATCGGCGGCGTTTCATCGCTCAGGCCCCGCCAGCAGGTGAAACTGGTCATCCGACGCAAGGATGGGAAGACGCAAGAAGTCTCGATGCGCGTCCGCATCGATACGCCCATCGAGGTCGACTACTACGAGCACGGCGGCATTCTGCCGTTTGTTCTCAGGCAGTTAATGGCTTAGGCGAGGACGAAGGGCTGAGGACTGAGGACAGAGGTAAGCCGATGTCATCCCGAGCGTAGCGAGGGACCGGTGTGGGTGGGTGGGGCGATGAGCGTGCCGCCCGCCCACGCCGGTTCCTCGCTACGCTCGGAATGACACCTTCTCTCGATCCACGGCACGTCGTTCGCACTTCCGTTGGTCGCCATGAGCAAGATCAAATGACAACCACGGACACCACGCGCGCGTTCGCGCTGTCGCGGCGCGCGGAGGCGATGCCGCAGTCGCCGATTCGCAAACTCGCTCCGCTCGCGGACGCGGCGAAGGCCCGCGGGACGAAGGTCTACCACCTCAATATCGGACAGCCGGACATCGAGACGCCGTCGTGCATGCGCGACCGCTTGCATCAGCTGGAGTCGAAGGTGCTCGAGTACTCGCCCTCGACCGGAACGCCGGAGTTCGTGCGCTCGCTCCAGCACTACTACGAGCGCCGCGTCGGAGTTTCGCTGGAGACGTCGCAGATCCTTGCCACTACCGGCGGCAGCGAAGCGATTCTGTTCGCATTCATGGCGTGCGCGAACGAAGGCGATGCCGTGATGGTGCTGGAGCCGTTCTACGCGAACTATCGCGCGTTCGCCACGATGGCCGGCCTCGATGTCGTTCCCGTGACCAGCCGCGGCCGCGACGGGTTCCACATTCCGAAGCGTGAAGTGTGGGAGCGCGCACTCACCGATCGCACGCGACTCGTCATCATCTGCAATCCGAACAATCCGACGGGAACGGTCTACTCGCCCGAAGAGCTCGAGATGGTCGCGAGCTTCTGCCGCGACAACGGTCTGTTCCTCGTCTCGGACGAGGTCTACCGCGAGTTCGTCTATGACGGACGCAAGGTGATGAGCGCCCTCGAACTGAAGAATGCGGACGACTTCGTGATCGTCGTCGACAGCCTCTCCAAGCGTTACAGCGCGTGCGGCATCCGCCTCGGATCGCTCGTCACGCGCAGCGCCCCCATGTATGACGCGTGCCTGAGGATGGCGCAGGGAAGGTTGTCGCCACCCGGAATCGCGCAGTTCATCGCCGTCGGCGCGGAATCGTTGAGCGAGACTTACACCACCGACATCGTGAAGGAGTACCAGCGCCGTCGCGACGTCCTCTTCGAAGGTCTGACTTCGATTCCGGGTGTGTTTCTCACCAGGCCGGAAGGCGCGTTCTACTGCGTCGCGCGTTTGCCGGTCGAAGATGCCGACGACTTCGCCGCCTGGCTCCTTCGAGATTTTCAGCACGAAGGCGAGACGGTGATGGTGGCGCCGGCCAGCGGCTTCTACGCGTCGCCGCTCGGCAAGAGCGAAGTGCGCATCGCGTACGTCTTGAACGAGACCAATCTTCGCCGATCGGTGGAACTTCTCCGCATCGCGCTGGCACAATACGCGGCGTGAACTACTGGTTGATGAAGTCCGAGCCCTCCGCCTATTCGATCGACGACCTGCAGCGCGACAAGAAGACCAACTGGAGCGGCATCCGCAATTTCCAGGCGCGCAACTTCATGCGCGACGACATGCGTGCCGGCGATCGAGTCCTCTTCTATGCGTCGAGCGCCGATCCATCGGGCGTGACGGGCGTCGCCGAGGTGGTGAAGGAAGGCTATCCGGAGCGGGAGGGGTGGAGTCAGGTTGACATCAAGTTCGTGGAAAAGTTCGCCGAGATCGTCCCGCTCGACACCCTGAAAAAAACCTCGGGGCTGGAAGACATGATGGTGATCCGCAAAGGCGCGCGCCTCTCGATCCAGCCCGTGACCAAACACGAGTTCGAGATCGTGGTGAAGCTCGGGAGAAAAAAAGACTGAGGACTGAGGGCTGAGGTGCGCCCGGGCCATTTGGCTCCTCAGTCCTCAGTCCTCAGTCCTCAGTCCTCAGTCCTCAGTCCTATGCTGCAACTTCTCGTGGGTGACATCACGAAGCTCGCCGTCGGCGCTATCGTCAACGCGGCGAACGAGTCTCTCCTCGGCGGCGGCGGTGTTGACGGCGCGATCCATCGTGCAGCGGGTCCCGAGCTCCTCGAAGAATGTCGCAGGATCGGTGGTTGTCCGACAGGGGAGGCTCGCATAACGCGCGGCTACCGGCTGGCGGCGAAGTTCGTGATTCACACCGTCGGCCCGATCTGGCGCGGCGGCCGCTCCGGCGAACCGGCGTTGCTCGCTTCCTGCTATCGGAACAGCCTCGATCTCGCGCGAGAGAACGGCGTTGCGACGATCGCGTTTCCCGCGATCAGTTGCGGCGTCTACGGATATCCGGTCGATCAGGCTGCCGAAATTGCGGTAGGCGAATGCCGGCAGGCGTCAGGTTTCGAGCGGATCATCCTCGTCGCATTCGGCGACGATATGCGACACGCGCTGGAACGCTCTTTGGGGACTTCGGCGGCGTAAAGGGACGAAGGAATGCGTCATCCCCGCCTCCTCAGCTTCAGTCCGGAGGCCTTAGTCGCCAGTCGCGCGGGCGTGCTGCACGGCCTCTTTCGGGCCGCCCGGAATCGAGATCGGACCCTGTTTCAGATCTTCTCGAATGATGAGGTCGAGGAAGTACTCGCGCACCGCATCCGCGCCGCCTTCGCGATACACGCGACGGACTTCTGACGGTCGCAGCTTGATGCCCGTCATCGTCTCCAGGTACTGACAGAAGACGACTGCACGCGATCGGAAGGACACGATGAGGATGACCAGAAGGAGCAGCGCAAACGCCAGCGGCATGGCCGCGGCGAGGTTCTGCATCTGGAAAATCGAACTGACCGTCATTGTGGAGGGGACCCGGCCGAAAAGCGTATCACAGCGTGCGTCCTGCGGACGCGTTGACGGTGGACAGTTGACGGTTGACGGGAGGGTGGGTCAACCGTCAACCGACAACGCGCGGCGCGAGCCGCGCCGGATCGGCATTGAACATGTAATGAAAAACGGAAGGGGGATCTCAACGATGGCGGAAGATCGGTATCAGCCGATTTCCTGTGATGATCACGACCAACTGGAAGAAGCGGCGATGCACAAGAAACGCGTCGACCTCGAGTTCGACCTCGAAGGGGTGACGCAGCGAGAGACCGGTACCGTGGCCGATGTCTACACGGCCAACGGTGCCGAGTTCGTGAAGTTCGATTCCGCGACCGGGCCGCTGGAGATCCGGCTCGATCACATCATTTCCATGCGGGACGCCTAGCGCCGCTACCTGCGGTACCATCACTCCATGCCCAAGCCGCTCTTCTACCTCGGCACCGCGTTCTGCCTTTTCCTCGCGCTCACCGCAGCGGCGACGGTCGGGCAAGAGCTCGAGAGCGGCTCGATGGCCTTCGTGGCCGTTCACGGCGGCGGGATTCAGGCCGTTGCGCGATCCGGATGGGCGATTCTCGTGGCGCTGATCGCCGGCGTGGCGGTGGCCGCGATTCTGGTGCGCATGGCGACGCTGCTCGCCGCGCGCAACCTGTTCGGCGGATTCCTGGCGCTCTCGGCCATCGTGGCCGCTGTCGTCTCGCTCGCCTGGGTGCTGCTTCTTCAGGCCAGAATGTTGATGCTGGTGCGCCGCCAGACGGTATCGACGGGCGTGAACGAGATGCATTTCGTCGCGTTGATGATGCTCGGCTACTTCGTGGCGTTTACGTTTCTTGCGCTGCGGCCGTACTTCCGCGTGCAGGCCAGCCGGCTGCTTTCGGCGCTGGTGTTTTTCCCGCTGCCTCTGTTCGCGCTGATTCTCGTGCAGGAGCTCTTCGTCGCGAAAGCGAGCGGTCCGCTACCGGCCTCGAGCCCGGCGTCCGCGGTGTTCTTCGCGGCCGTGTCGTTGCTGTTCTTCGCCATCGCGGTGCACTGCATCCGCCATCGGCACATGTTCCTGGAGCTGACGAGCCTTCGCGAGCTGCTCGATTCGCGAGTTGATCCGCGAACCACCGGCCGGCCGATCGGCGGCGTGGCGTTCGACAGCTAGCGGAGTGTATTGGTTGAATCGGTACCACCCGGCTTGGTGTCAGAGATTCGCGGCATCTTGTCGAGGGCATTCCAGCCTTGTCGAAGCTCGTGAACGTGGCCGAGGCGAAATCGACCGCTGGACGAGAATCACAACTGCCTTGTCATTCCGAGCGTAGCGAGGAACCGGTGTGGGCGGGCGGCTCGCTCATCGTCCCGCCCACCCACACCGCTTTTATGAGGACTGAGGACTGAGGACTGAGGACTGAGGGCTGAGGACTGAGGGCTGAGGACTGAGGACTGAGGACTGAGGGCTGAGGACTGAGGGCTGAGGACTGAGGACTGAGGACTGAGGACTGAGGACTGAGTCAGAACCGAATGCAGAATGCAGAATGCAGAATGCCAAATGCAGAGAATCTTTGAGTTTTGCATTCTGCATTCTGCATTCTGCATTCTGCATTGTTAACCCACTGCCGGCCAGTTGCTCAGTCCCGGTCCTTTGATTGCGCCAGCCGACTTGACTGAGAACTGAGGAACTGCCCGGGTTCTAACTCAGTCCTCAGTCCTCAGTCCTTTTCGAAATGCACAGGTTCATGTGCCTTTCGCCGCCGGGCAAAAGGTAAAATTGGCGTACCCGATGTCCTTCGTCCATCTCCACCAACATACCGAATACTCCCTGCTCGACGGCGCGACGAGACCGGAGGCGTTGGCGAAGCGCGTGGCGGCGTTGGGGATGCCGGCGTGCGCGATCACCGATCACGGCAACATGTTCGGCGCCATCGAGTTCTACAACGCGATGAAGAGCGAGGGTGTGAAGCCGATCATCGGCTGCGAGATGTACGTCGCGTACGGATCGCGGCTGGAGAAGGCGGGCGTCGAGGATCAGGCGGCGGACGCGGGATCGAACAACCATCTGATCGTCCTCGCGTCGAACGATCAGGGCTACCGCAATCTGGTGAAGCTCGTCAGCGCCGGTTACACCGACGGCTTCTACTACAAACCCCGCATCGACAAAGAGCTTCTGCGCGAGTACCGCGAGGGTCTGATCGTCCTTTCCTCCTGTCTGAAGGGGGAGGTATCGCAGAGTCTCGCTGGTGGCAATTACACCAAAGCCAAAGAAGCTGCCCTGCAGTATCGCGAGATCCTCGGACCCGAGAACTTCTTCCTCGAGATTCAGGATCACGGCATTCCCGACCAGCAGAAAATCCTTCCGATGATGGCGCAGCTCGGCGAAGAAGTCGGGCTGCAACTGGTCGGAACGAACGACTCGCACTACCTCGATAAGGATGATGCGTTCGCTCACGAGGTCCTTCTCTGCATCGGTACCGGCAAGACGCTGGGCGATGAGCGGCGGATGAAGTTCTACTCCGATGACTTCTACGTGAAGAGCCCGGATGAGATGCGGAAGGTCTTCGCTGCCTATCCACAGGCTGTAGAGAACACGCTCCGGATCGCCGACCGCATCAACATGAAGATCGACACCTCGGGACTTCATCTGCCGAAGTTTCCGGTGCCGAAAGGCTTCGACTCCGGCGGCTACTTCGAGAAGATCGCGCGCGAGGGCTTGAAGCGCCGCCTCGCCGCGATGGCGCCGCTCTTCGAAGCGAAGCGCAAGAAGTACGAGGTCGAGGTGTACCACGACCGGCTCGAGCGCGAGATCGAGATCATCAAGAACATGGGGTTCCCCGGCTACTTCCTGGTCGTGTGGGACTTCATCAAGTTCGCGCGGGACAGCGGGATTCCCGTTGGTCCGGGCCGCGGCTCGGCCGCCGGCTCGCTTGTCGCGTACTCGATGCAGATCACCGACATCGATCCGCTGGACTACGACCTTCTCTTCGAGCGCTTTCTGAATCCGGAGCGCATCTCGATGCCCGACATCGACATCGACTTCTGCATGAATCGGCGCGGCGAAGTCATCGACTACGTGCGCGAGAAGTACGGGCAGGAGAACGTGGCGCAGATCATCACGTTTGGAACGATGGCGGCGAAGTCGGTGGTGCGCGACGTCGGCCGCGTGTTAGGCCTGCCGTACGGCTTCGTCGACAAAGTGGCGAAGACGATCCCGAACGGCCCCGACGTCTCTCTGCCTGCGGCGGCAAGAGACTCGCCGGCGCTCGCCGACGCGGTGAAGAACGATCCGGAAGTGGCGAAAATCATCGAGATCGGCTCGCGGCTCGAGGGCCTGTCGCGGCACGCCGGCATGCACGCGGCGGGCGTGGTCATCACACCGGAACCGGTGACGAATTTCGTTCCCCTCTATCGCACGACGCGCGATGAAATCGTCACCCAGTTCGACATGCGCGTCGTCGAAAAGATGGGCCTCCTCAAGATGGACTTCCTCGGTCTGCGCACGCTGACGGTGATCGACGACGCGATCAAGTCGGTGAAGGCGGCGACGGGGGAGACGATCGACATCACCGCCATTCCGTTCGATGACGCCGACGTCTTCCGGCTTTTCCAGGAAGGCCGCACCAAGGGCGTGTTCCAGTTCGAATCGGGGGGCATGGTCGATCTGCTGCGCAAGTCGCGGCCGACGAGGTTCGAGGATCTGGCGGCACTCAATGCGCTCTACCGGCCCGGCGCTCTCGACGCCGGCATGGTCGACGAGTATGTGCGCCGCAAGAACGGGCAATCGAAATCGCGCTACCTCGTGCCGATCATGAAGGATTTCCTCGAGGAGACGTACGGCGTCATCGTCTATCAGGAGCAGGTCATGCAGATCGCGCAGGCGGTTGCGGGCTTCTCGCTGGGCGACGCCGACCTCCTGCGCAAGGCGATGGGCAAGAAGGATCGCGTGATCATGGAGCAGCAGCGCGACAAGTTCGTGTCCGGCGCCGTCGCCAACAAGTATCCGAAGGAAAAGGCGGGCGAGATCTTCGACTTCATCGAGCCGTTCGCACGTTACGGCTTCAACAAGTCCCATTCGGTCGCGTACGCTCTCGTCGCGTACCAGACCGCGTGGCTGAAGGTGCACTACCCGCGGCATTTCATGGCCGCGCTCATGACCTCGGAAATGGACCGTACCGAGCAGGTAGTGAAGTTCATTCACGAGTCGGCGCAGATGGGCATCACCATCCTGCCGCCGGACATCAACGAGTCGAACTACTCCTTCACCGTCGTCGGCCCGAACATCCGCTTCGGCCTCGGCGCCGTCAAAGGCGTCGGCGAGAGCGCGATCGAGTCGATTCTCGTCGCGCGGCGCGAGATCGGCCGCTTCACGTCGCTGCACCAGTTCTGCGAGGCGATCGACCTCCGCGCGTGCAACAAGAAGGTGATCGAAGCGCTGATCAAGTCGGGGTCCTTCGACTCGTTCAATCTCACCCGACGGGCTTTGTTCGACTCGGCCGAGACGACTGCGGATGGAGCGCAGCGGTCCAGAGAGAACGTTGCGCAGGTGGCGCTTTTCGGCGGGGCCAGCATGCGACCGATCGTCAAAGCCGCGTCCGAGTGGGCAGAAGAAGAGAAGCTCCGCAACGAGAAGGAGACGCTCGGCTTCTACATCACCGGCCATCCATTGAACAAGTACGCCGAGGATCTGAAGATCTTCGGCAACGCCAGCACGGAGACACTCAGTCAACATATTGACGAGGTGGTGAACATCGGCGGCATCGTCTCGCAGATCAAGCGCACCAAGATCAAGAAGGGGCCGAACGAGGGGAAGCTGATGGCGAAGTTCTTCCTCGAGGATCAATTCGGATCCGTCGAGGTCGTCGTCTTCTCCGATCTCTACTCGAAGTACGTCAAGTGGCTCGACAACGGGATCGCCATCCTGCTGACCGCGAGCGTCAAGGACACCGGCGGCATGCAGGCCGGCCGCAGCGCAGCGCTGCAATCGGCCGAGCAGCAGGCGCAGCGCATCGATGACGAGTACACACGGATCTCCGCGTACGACGTCACCGAGGACGATGCGGCGGAAGACGATCGCGATCCGAAAGAGATCGAGCGCGAGAAATATGGGGATGGCAGGGACAATCTCGGTTTATTCGGCGGAACGCCGAATGTGGGGGCGGGCTTCAGCCCGCCCCAGGACGGGCTGAAGCCCGTCCCCACACTGGAACCCGTCCCCGAACCCGAGGCCGAGCCCGAGTTCGCCGCGCATGCGGCCGCGTTTCATGAGGCGCCCATCACGCCCGAGCTCAACGCGCTGGAGATCATTCCGCTCGAAGGCATCCGCGACAAGAAGGTCAAGGAGATCGCGCTCGAAGTGCCGTATCAGCGCATGAGCGATGATGCGGTGAAGCGGATGCGTGAGATCTTCGAGGATCACGCCGGCGAGATTCCGGTCAGCGTGACGATTACCGAGGTGCCGGCTGAGCTCGGGAAGGCGGAGTTGAGGTTGAAGTTGAATCACCATTTCCGCGTTCAACCCGGACCGGCGCTCAGCAGCGCCCAGCAGCAGGTTCACGCCACCGCGCGATACGTTTTCTGAGGAGGCTTCATGGACCAGATTCAGAGCTACGGCAGTCACCGGCGGTGGTTTCCGCTGTTCCACTTCATCAGCGTTCCGATTCTCTCGGTCAATCTTCTTCTGCAGCTGTACATGATTTATCGACGCCCGGGCGTCTGGAGCGTGTGGAATGCGATCGTCGCGGCCGCGCTCGTGACGCTGGCGTTCTCCTCGCGCCTGATGGCCCTGCGCGTTCAAGATCGCCTTATCCGGCTCGAAGAGCGTTTGCGACTGCAGCAGATTCTTCCCCCCGATCTGCGAGGACGCATCGGCGAATTGAGAACGGGGCAGTTGATCGCGATGCGGTTCTGCGACGATGCCGAGGTTCCTGATTTGTGCCGCGCGGTGCTGAATGGGGACGTGAAAACCCGCAGCGAGATCAAGCAGCGGATCAAGAACTGGAAGCCCGACACGTTGCGCGCCTAGTGTCCTGAGTCAG
This sequence comes from Thermoanaerobaculia bacterium, assembly GCA_038230775.1. Classification (GTDB taxonomy): domain Bacteria; phylum Acidobacteriota; class Thermoanaerobaculia; order Gp7-AA8; family Gp7-AA8; genus JBBRMQ01. Next base: position 9,872 of record JBBRMQ010000003.1, on the reverse strand, counting down.
AGATTCGCGGCATTTTTTCGATGGCACTACGGCGTTGTCGAAGCGCGCGGACGTGGCGGAGGCGAAATCGACCGCTGGCCGGGAATCACAACTGCGTTGTCATTCCGAGCGTAGCGAGGAACCGGTGTGGGCGGGCGGCGCGCTCATCGTCCCGCCCACCCACACCGCTCCCTCGCTACGCTCGGGATGACATGGTTGCCTGATCTCGGGTCGCAAGCTCCACCAGCGAAATACCACATCGCGATTCGATATGTTTCCCCTGAAAGACTATTCGTTCCCGCCCTGGAGCCGGAGTGCGGCTTCGAATCGCTCCGGCTCGTCGGGCAGAATGGCGATCGCGTCGATCGTCCGTTGGATTCCCAACAGTCCGCGCGCCACGACCGGCTTGCGAAGCGCGATCACCAGGCGCGGTTCGTCCAGCATCGCGACGCTCAGCACACCTTTTCGTTTCCAGTCCGCGCTCGCGGGAGCGATGCCCGCGATGTTGGCGAGCGGGATCTCCGCGCTCCACCGCAATCCGTAGTGCAGATGGAGGACGCCATCCGTAATCGTGGTGGGTCGAAGGCGTAGCGCGTGGTAATCGCCGATGAGCCAGATCACTCCGTAGATGTCCAGTCCCGTGAGAACCCACGCCGCCGTTGCACTCCAATGCCGGACGAGGAGATGCACGCCGATGGATTCGGCGGCGATGGCGACGATGAAGCAGACCACGATCGTCGCCCAGTCGTTGCGCTTGTGGACAGTGAAGCCGGCAGGTTCGGGCCGTCGCCAGGCGAACAGTCCGTAACGCAGGATCTCGAGCTCGGAAGCGATCACACGATCGACCACTCCGTTGCCCGTGCCCTTTCCACGCGCGAGCCGGCGCGCGACGAGGACCATCATCACCACGTCGAGCGGCGCCGTGATGTAGCGCATCTGGTGCAGGAACTCGTGCTGGTCGTGCGGCACGAGGCGCATCGCGACGGCGACGCAGATCACAAAGACCGGAACGATCGTGATCGGGGAGGCCGACCCTCCTCGGATCACCAGCGCGTAGTACAGCAGTGGAATCGTCAACGTCAGATCGAAGGTGAATGCCCACGCCAGCACGTCTGGATGTCTGGCGTAGGCCGCGGAGCGGAAAACGACCGCGGCGAACGCCACGATCGAAAGCGCGACGAACGCGAAGACCGATCGCCTAACGGAGGTGATCATCGAACCATTGTACGAGACGCCGCGCGACGTCGCGCTTGTGTTCCGGCTTCACGAAATTGTGTCCCTCGTCCGGATAAACGACGAGCTGCGTCTCAACGCCGAGGGTCTTGAGGGCGTGCCAGAACTCAAAGGATTGCGGTGCCGGGCACTCGCCGTCGCGTTCCCCCACCAGCATCAGCGTCGGGGTGTGGACGTTCTTTACGAAGGTGATCGGAGCGCTGCGCGCATACACCGCGGGATCGTCGTAAACCGACGCGCCGAAGTACGGGATCATCCACTCGTCGATGTCGTTCTCACCGTAGTAGCTCAGCCAGTTCGAGAGGCCGGCGCCGGCAACCGCTGCGTTGAAGCGATCGGTCTGCGTCACGGTCCACATCGTCATGTAGCCGCCGTAGCTCCAGCCCCAGATGCCGAGGCGTTTGGAATCGACGGGGCGGGTTCGGAGGACTTCGTCGACGCCCGTGAGAATGTCGCTCAGGTCTCCGTGACCGAAGTCCTTCACGTTTGCGCGCGTGAACGCCTCGCCCTGGCCGTAGCTACCTCGAAAATTGGGGAAGAACACGTAGTAGCCTTTCGAGGAGAGAAGGGCGGCCTGTTCCGGCGGCCACCGATTGAGACTGGCGGAGGCTGGTCCGCCGTGAATCCACACGATCATCGGATACGTGTGTCCGCTCTCGATCCTGGCCGGCGCGAGAAGCCATCCGCTGACGTCGAACGTTCCGTTGCGCCAGTGAAGGTTCGTGGCATCGCCCCACGTCGCATGCATCGCGTCGTTCTGGTGCGTGATCTGTTTCCACGCGCCGAACGGCCCGGCCCAGACTTCCGGCGGATGGTTGAACGAACTGCGGATGATCGCGGAGGTCTTCCCGTCGTTCGCGATCGACGCCCCGATGCCGTAATCGGCCGTGATTCCTTCCGGCCCTTGCCACATCGGCGCGACCGAGCCGTCGGCGATCGAGAGGCGGCCGATCGCCGCCTCACCACCGGCGTTCTGCGCGATCGCGATATGACCGGCATCGAGCCACTCGAACGAAGTGATGGATGTCTTGATGTCCGGCGTGATGTTGCGGGCTCCCGCGCCGTTCGCATCCATGAGAAAGACGTCGCCGCCTGTCACGCCCTCGTCGCTCATCAAGCCTTCGATGAAGGCGATGTGCGCGCCATCCGGCGACCAGCGCGGATTCGCAAGCTGCAGCGCGGGCTTGTAGATCGCCTTCATCGTCGCGGCGCCGGTGTCCACGACGTGCAGTTGCGCTGTCCAGTAGTTGCTGTCGCCGGAGCCCGGCGCCGCTTCCGCGACCATGTGACGCGAGTCGGGTGCCCAGTGGTAGTGGTAGACGTACATGTCGGCGGGCGTCACGAGGCGCAGCTTGCGCGACGCGACGTCGACGACCGCGACGCGCTGCTCGGCGATGTGTTCTTCCATCACGCCGATCGCGCGCGACATCGCGACCAGCGGTCCGGCGTCGCGACCGGCGTTCTCGATCAGAAGAAAGGCGATCGATTTCCCATCCGGTGACCACTTCGGCTCGGCAAGAAAGCCCTTCGCGCTCGTCAGCCGCACGCCCGCGACAACCACCTGCTTCTGCCCGTCCTTCCTGGCGAGATGGGCGAGGCGTCCGTCCGGCGACCAGGCCAGGCCTTCATCATCCGCGGAGGTCAGTTGTTTGCTGTTGCTACCGTCGGCGTTCGCAGTCCAGATGCCGTGATCCTTCTCCGCCCACGCCACGCGTTTGCCGTCGGGCGAGATCGTGACCTCGTGAAACGTGCGCACGGCGAAGAGGGAATTGAGAAAGGTGTCTGAGGTCTGGCCGAAGGCGGGAAGCGTGAGAAGCGCCAGCAATAGAAAGCGTCGCATGATGAAAGCGTATCGCAGTGTGGGGCCAGCCCTCCGGTGGCCGGCCCGTCAGAGGACTGGCCCCACACTTAGATCGGCGGCAACCGCAGTTCGACGGTCCGCGGCCGGATGAGCTCCTGCTGCACGTATGCCTGCGCGCCGGCCGCCGGCAGCGCCTTGCTGAACAGAAATCCCTGGAGCTGGTCGCAGGCGTTGAGTCGCAGAAACGAATACTGCTCCTCAGTCTCCACACCCTCGGCCACGACGTTGAGCCGTAGCGTGTGTGCGAGATTGATGATGTAGGAGACGATCGCGGCGGCGGAATCGTCGACGGTGACGTCTCGAACGAACGCCTGATCGATCTTGATGGTGTCGATCGGGAACTGCCTCAGGTAGACGAGCGAGGAATGGCCGGTACCGAAATCGTCGATGGCGATGCCGATGCCGCGCCGCTTGATGTCGCGCAGCACCTGCATCGTCAGCTCGATGTTCTGCACCGCGACGCTTTCCGTGATCTCGAGCTGCACCGACTCGGGCGTGAGCTCGAACTCCTCCACCGCGTTCAACAGCATCTCCACGAAGTTCGCCTGCTGCAGTTGTGGCGCGGAGATGTTCACACTGACACGCAGGTCGGGCAGCCCGCCCGCGTGCCATTCGCGCAATTGCGCGAATGCCGCGCGCATCACCCACTCGCCGATCGGCACGATCAAGCCCGTTTCCTCGGCGAGGTGGATGAACTCCGACGGCTCGATCAGACCCTTGACCGGATCGTTCCAGCGGATGAGCGCCTCCAGCGCCACCACTCTGCGTTTCATGCGGTCGTAGATCGGCTGGTAGTACAGCTCGAGCTCCCCCCGCTCCATCGCGTGATGCAAGTTCTGCTCGAGGGCCAGCCGGTGCACGTAGCGCTCGTTCATGCTCGAGGTGAACAGCTGCGCCTGATTGCGGCCGAGCTCTTTGGCGCGATACATCGCACTGTCGGCACATTTGAGCAGCGTTTCCACGTCGTCGCCGTCGTTCGGAAACAGGCTGATCCCGATGCTTGCGCTGACGAAGAGCTCGTGCCCGTTGACGCGGAACGGGCGTGACAGCGAGCTCAGAATCTTGCGCGCGACGCTAAACACCGCCTCGGTGTTGCTCGTATCGTTGAGCAGGACCGTGAACTCGTCGCCGCCGAGCCGCGAGATCGTGTCGGAGGCGCGAATCGCTCCCTGCAGGCGCGCCGCGCATTCCGACAGGAGCGCGTCACCCACGGAATGACCGAGGCCGTCGTTGACGAGCTTGAAGTGATCGAGGTCGAGATACATGATCGCGATGCCGCGCCGGTGGCGCCGTGCCTGTGCGATGGCCGTGACGATGCGATCGCGAAACAGGAGCCGGTTCGGCAATCCGGTCAGCGCGTCGTAGTACGCCTGATACTCGAGCTGCTTCTCCGTCGCCTTGCGCTGGGTGATGTCGCGATAGTTGACGACGATCGCGCCGATGCTCGCGTCGTGCAGCAGATTCTGGCCGAACACTTCGAGCCAGACCCAGGTGCCGTTCTTGTGGAGGAAGCGCAGCTCTGACTGCGCCTCGCGATTCGCGGTGGAGGCGAGACCGGCGAACGTATCGCGCGCCGGCTGCCGGTCCCGCGGATGCACATACGCCAGGAGACTCGTCCGCATCAGATCCTGTTCGGTGTAGCCGAGAAGCCGCTCGGTCGAGGAGCCGGCGTACGTGAAGGCCAGATCGGCATCGAGCAGCGCCACACCGCTCCAGCTCTTCTCCACCAGGGCACGAAAGCGCTGCTCGCGCTGTTCGAGCTCGCGGTGTGCGAGTTTACGTTCCGAGATGTCCCGGATGAAGGCGGTGAACGTCTGATCGACTCCCGATCCGACTGGATCGATCATCAGCTCGGCCGCGAACTCCTCGCCGTTCGCCCGGCGCGCGATTCCCTCCAGCCGGCGCTTCGGCAGCCCGTTGGCGATCGCCTCCGACAGCGCCGGCAGCACATCGCGCGGCAACGGCTTACCCAGCACGTCTCGCAAAGGCAGGCCGAATGTGGATTCCGCCTGCGGGTTCCATTCGATGACGTTGCCGTCGCGATCGATGCTGACGACCGCGTCGAGGGTCGATGCGATGAGCTGCTTGAGTCTCGACTCCGAGCGGCGAAGCGCGTGCTCGGTTCGCGCGCGCGTGATGGCCTCGCCGACGAGACTCGCGGTCGACCTGAGGAAGTTGACCTCGTACTCCTCGAACTCGCGCGCCGAATTGCAATAGGCGAGGAGCACGCCGAAGATGCCGGCGCCCGTCGGAATCACCACGCCGACGCCGCTGCGCACGCCGTGATAGTCGCGAAGATGCGTCGACTTGAATCGCGTTTCCGCCTGCTCTCCGTGTTTCAGGAGCACGGGAGTGGTCGACACCGCGACATACATCGCGATCGACTCGTTCTCTTCGTCGTCGCGGTCGCAGTGATTGAACGTGGTGTTCGAACCGATCGAGGCGCGGAGCGAAACGCCTCCGTCGGCGGTGATCTCGAGCGCGCGGCAGTGCTCGACGCCGAGCGTCAACTCCACGAGCGCGCAGGCCTGCCCGAGGAGAATGTTCGGATCGACACCGGTGAGCGCGCCCTGCCCCAATTCGGCGATCGCGGTCTCCTGCCGGTTCCGCGCGTCGACTTCGGCGCGAAGACGTGCAACTTCGGCTTCGGCGGCACTTGCATCTGCGCGGACGCCTCCGACAAGGTGCAGCGGTTTCTGCTCCATGTGTTTGAGTCAACAAGCGTAACACTTGGTGACGGGGCTCACCAGAGTCGCGGCGGCCACCGACTAGAATTTCGCGCAAAGGGGCGTATCGCCCCTTTTTGTTTTCCGGAGGCGATCGTGACGGTTGGTACCGGTCACGGTCGGCCAGGTCGCGATGGCCGCCGGCATGCCGCACAAATGCTCCGCGGGCGTGAGGGTGAAACGTGGGAGCGACGGGCATGTCGGCGGTCCTCGGCGAACGCAGCGGATCAGGAGGCAACATGATCATCATCTTCTACATAGCGATTGCGATTGCCGTGATCTTTGCCATCACCGGCGCCGAGCAGAATGACCGGCATTCCGATGTCTCGTGGTGGCGCCGACCGCGATGACGACCGGGACAGAATTCCACAGGCATCATTAGCGCGACGGAAGTACAACCTCCGTGGTGAAGCACTCCGGTTTCGTTCATGCCACCAAGCGAAATGCCCCGAATCTCTGACTCGGGACACTAGAGGAGCGCGATCGCCGGCATCCCGGCGAGGTGCCGGTAGAATACGCGGTCCATGGACGCCTTTCCCCTCCGTCCTCGCGAGGTCTTCGAGGAAATCCGCGCCACCGTCGTCGGTCAGGACGACGCACTGCGCGAGATCTCTGTCGCGCTCGTAAAGCACCTCGCCGGACATCCAGCGCCGAACATCCTGCTGGTGGGCAACTCCGGCTCCGGCAAGACCACGCTCATGCGCTCGGTCGAGCAATTCCTTTCCGGACGCCCGGACCTCAACGCCTACGCCAACATCATCCGCATGAACGCCAATGTGCTGGCCGAGGAGCGGCAGGGGTACGGGAGGGCGGTGTTAGGCCGGCTCTACGCGAACGCCCGCAAGATCTTCGGCGCCGACTCCGGTCCCGAAGTCCTCCTCGGATCCGTCGAGCACGGGATCGTGTTCATCGACGAGGTGGACAAGATCCGCGCAACGGTGAGCGGCGAGCCGAACGTCCGCGGCATCGTGGCGCAGGAAGCTCTGCTCACCCTGATGGAGAACGAGAACATCGAGTTCGAGATCGACGGCCACACGCACAACATCAATTCGTCGGGCGTCCTTTTCGTCGCCGGCGGTGCATTCGAAGAGCTTTATGAAAGCGTGCTGCGACGGGCAACGATCGGACAGGACGTCGCGCCGATGAAGCCCGTCGTCGTGGTGTCCGCCTCCGGCGAAGTGCGCGAGGAGCTGCCATTCCATCTGCGCGACTACCTGAAGTACGACGACATGTTCAAGTACGGGATGACACCGCAATTCATCTCCCGCTTCGAGTCGATCATCGTTCTCAACGACCTCGGTGAGCCTGATCTGGCGCGCATCTTCGTCGAGCCGCAGGGCTCGATCTTCCGCATGTCGCGCGACTACTTCCAGCGCTTCGGCGTCGACCTGCAGATCACGAAGGGTGCACTCATCGCCATCGCCTGGGACGCCGCAAAACAGAAGCGCCTCGGCGCCCGTGCACTGCGGGAGACATTCCGGCGCGTCATCCGCAACCTCGAGTTCGACCCCGCGGCGAACGGCGGAGGCGTCATCACGATCGACGAGAACATGGTGAAGAGCGCGATCTCGAGCCGGGAGCAGGGGACGGCTTCGAGACGATGAACGAAACCCCGAAAAAATCACTCTTCGACAAACTGAAGCGCGGCCTTTTCATGACTCACACCGAGATCATCGATAAGGTGAAGGAGTCGCTGACACCGGACCTGCCTGTCTCGCAGTCCGCGATCGACGGCCTCGAAGAAGGCCTTCTGGGCGCGGACATCGGCGCCGAGCTGACGTCGTCGCTGATCGAACGCATCGAGCGCCGCGTACGGACGGAGAACATCCGCGACGTCGCACATCTGACCGCCGCTCTTCGAGAAGAAACGCGCGCCCTGATTCCGCAACGCGAGGCTGCAACGATCGACGTCGCGCGCGCGAAGCCGTTCGTGGTGCTCGTGGTGGGCGTGAACGGAACCGGCAAGACCACCACGATCGCCAAGCTCGCCAGCCGGTGGACAGCGGAGGGCAAGACGGTGTTGTTAGGCGCGGCGGACACGTTTCGTGCAGCGGCCATCGAGCAGTTGCAGATGTGGGCCGATCGCGTCGGCATCCAGATGATCAAACACCAGGCGGGCTCCGATCCCGGCGCGGTTGCACATGATGCCGTCGCGGCAGCGAAGTCGCGCGGAACGGACATCGTCATCATCGACACCGCCGGCCGGCTGCACAACAAGCCGCATCTGATGCAGGAGCTCACGAAAGTGCGCCGCGTGATCGAGAAGGAGCTTCCCGGCGCGCCGCACGAGACGCTCCTCGTCCTCGACGGCACCACCGGACAGAACGGCGTCAATCAAGCCGCCGCTTTTCTCGAAGCGGCGAAGGTCACGGGCATGATCGTCACGAAACTGGACGGCACCGCCAAGGGCGGCGTGATCCTCTCGATCATGCGCCAGTTCGACATCCCGGTGAAGTTCGTCGGAGTGGGTGAGGGAGTCGATGACCTCATCCCGTTCGATCCGGCCGCGTATGTCGAGACCTTGTTCGAGTAGGTGGGCGAGTAAGTTTGTAAGGATGTAAGACCGGTAGAGCGCCCACTCCGACTCGTTGTATTTCGTCCTACTCGTCGTTCTCCCTTACAACCTTACCCCGTCCGCTGAGCGGCGATGTCCTCGATCTTCACCTGTGGCAGCTTCAAAAGCTCCGACGGCGCCAGCTTCACTTTCGTCGAACGATTGCCTCCGCCCACGATCGCGTACTCGGCATCCATCACGGCGCGATCGACGTAGATGGGTATGGATTCCGGCAGTCCGAACACCGTCACGCCGCCGATCAACTGGCCGGTCAGCGCCTTCGTCTCCTCCGCGGACGCGAATGACATCCGACGGATGCCGACCAGCCGGCTGAGTTTGTGATTGACGTCGATCTTCGTCGTGGCCAGCACAAGGCACGCGACGTACGATCGCGGCTCCGTCTTGAGCGCCACGAGAATCGTGTTCGCCGCGTTCCCCGCCGGAATGTTGTAGTGCGCGCAGAACGCCTCGGTGTCGGCGAGGTCGGGATCGCATTCGAGCACTTCGTAAACGATTTCGAGGGTTGTGAGGTGTTGCTGGACGAGAGGGTCGAGCGGCGTCATACACTCCAATCGTGGCCAAAAAACCGGCGCCGGGCAACCGTCCGCTCAAGACTCTGGAGCGCGTCCTCTCGAAAGCAGGACTCGGCTCGCGAACTGAAGCGCGTTCGTGGATCGGTGCCCGTCGTGTCACCGTGAACGGCCGCGTCATCGAGAATCCCGATCACTGGGTGGACCTCGAACGTGACGCCGTGACGCTCGACGGCAAGCCGCTTCCCAGCGTCGACCGGATTTATCTCCTTCTGCACAAACCGGCAGGCTACATCACGACGTATCGCGATCCGGCGGGGCGCCCAACGATCTACGACCTGCTTCCGGATCGCGACCGCTATCTCTTTCCGGTCGGCCGGCTCGATCTCGACACCAGCGGCCTCTTGCTGCTCACGAACGATGCGCACTTCGCCGAACGGCTCACGAACCCTGAGTACCACGTGCCGAAGACTTACAAGGTGAAAGCGTCGAAGCCGCTGAGCGATGAGGATCTCGATCGTTTGCGCCAGGGCGTCGACTTGCGCGACGGTCGTACACGTCCCGCCGTGGTCACCCGCAGCGGCGTCGCGCAATTCGAGATCACGATCACCGAGGGGAGGAACCGGCAGGTGAGGCGGATGGTGGAGGCGATCGGCGCCCGCGTGGAGAAACTCGTGCGTACCGCGATCGGATCCGTTGCGCTCGGCGACCTCGCAGCCGGCGCGATGCGGGAGTTAACTCGCGCCGAAGTTGCCGAGCTCCTCGACGACGGGCCACGCGGCGTCCCGCCACTCTCCGCCCATCAGTAGCCCGGCGGTCGCCAGGTAGAGCGCGACATCACGTTTGTCGAACTGCGTGAGCTGGCTGACGGCGGCGCGGACTTCATCCTTCGACGGCGTCTGGTACTCATCGGCTTCGATGGAACCGTTGACGTGCGGCACATTCCAGCGATCGAGGAAAGCGGCCAGCATGTCGTTCGCCTCGTGTGT
>JBBRMQ010000002.1:0-47003 GCA_038230775.1 Thermoanaerobaculia bacterium | reverse complement strand
GCCCATCAGGTTGTAACCCTCGATCGCTTTCTCGGCGCCGTAGTACGTCAGCGCGAGAACCGCACCGCCGCCGGAGGTCTCCATCAGCGGCAACGCGGCACGCGTGAGAGCGACGAGCGAGTATGCGGAGATGTCGTGCGCCAGCTTGAATCCATCGCGGCTCGTTTTCACGAATTCGTTCTCGAGATCTTCCTTGGGAGCGAACGCCACCGAGTGGACGAGTGCATCGAGGCGTCCAAAAGTCTCGCCTACGCTGCGGAAAACGGTGTCAACGTCCGCATCACTCGTCACGTCGCACGGCAGAAGCGAGGAGCCCGGCAGGGTCGTCGTCAGTGCTTCGACCCCTTCCTTCAACCGTTCGCCCTGATAGCTGAAAGCGAGCCGCATGCCTTCGCGCGCGAGAGCCTGCGCGATCGCCCAGGCGATCGAGCGCTTGTTCGCGACGCCGAAAACGATTCCGGTTTTTCCTTCGAGCAATCCCATGATTACGGCGTAGTCTGCGTCGCCCCGGCGTGGAGCGCAACCTGTTCGTCCATCCGCCCCGCCATCATCAGGAACAACATCCGGTAGTCCGCCACCAGCGAGTAGAACGGATGCCCGAAGGTCGCGGGCTTGTTTCCCTCCACGAAGAAGTGCGCGTACCAGGCGAAGGAGTAGCCGACGAGCGGCACAGCGAGCAGCCACCACATGTTGACCGTCAGCGCCACTCCCAGCATCACGACGGCCAGAACCGAGCCGGTTGCATGCAGGACGCGCGTTCGCTCCTTTGCGTGGGCCCGGACGTAATACGGCCAGAAGTCGGCAAAGCTCCGGATTGGCATCAGCGAGGTCGCCGATTCTCCCACGTCCCGCCGTGGCACTTCAATTGCTGCCCCCACGGGTATGCCCACCGACTTCGAACAGATGCTCAAAGACACTTTCGGAGAGTCGTTCAACCGCCTCTCGAACTTCCAGTCCGAGCAGGTCAAGCGCCTGCAGTCCAAACTGCACGACATCGCTCGCGAGGCAGTGAAAGACGACCTGTCTAAGCTGCAGAACGAGATCACCGATCTCCGCGCACGCGTCGCGATCCTCGAGGCTGAGCGTCTTCAAAAGTAAGGATGTAAGGCCGTAGAAACCAGGTAGACGCACCTTGGTTTACTTGGTCGTTCTACGGTTTCTACGGCCTTACTTCCTTACTCTCAGAACGGATACCCGATCGTGATGAAGAAGGCGTACGGCCGCTCGTACAACGGTTTGTGCGCATCGTCGAATCCGATGATCTGGCGCTTCAGCTTGTAGCCGAAGTCGAAACGCAGCGGGCCGACCGGGGAGAGGTAGCGGATTCCAGCGCCGACGCCGTAGCGCAAGTTGCCGATGTCGAGTGTGGAATCCGCGTAGGTGTTGCCGGCATCGACGAACACCGCGCCGCCGACGGAGCTGAAGAGCGGGAAGCGATACTCCGCGTTCGTAATGAAGATGCCGTTTCCGCCGATCGGAGCCACCTTGCCGTCGTCGAGAAGGACCATCGTCGGGCGGCAGCTCGTGTCCGTCGGATCGGGACAAACGGTCCCGAGGAGATCGAGTCCATACGCGCGATTCGAGGTGTCTCCGCCGGCCGTGAATTTCTCCGTCAGCGGAACGGGGAGACGGAGCCCCGTCTTCGGATCGCGTCCGAGCGGCTGAATCATCCCGAAGCGTCCCGACACCGCAAACACGGTGCGCGCGGTCACCGGCAGATACCACGACCCCTGCGTGAATTCCTTCAGCAGATTCGCGTTGGCGCGGATGAACGGAAATGCATAGTGCACCGACGCGCTCGTAAAGAACCCGCGCGTCGGATTGATGGGGTCATCGCGGCGATCCCAGAAGAACGTCGGCGTGATGCTGGAGATGTTGATGCCGCCGATTGTGCGGTCCAGACCCGGAGGCAAGACTCCCTGCGCCAGCAGCGCGCAAACGTCGTCTTTATTCGACTGAATGACGCATTCGGACAGCCGGTATTCGTAGCGCAGCGACCAACGCGTTTGCGAAAACGCGACCTTGGACGCTTCCACGGAGAAACCGCGCTCATTGACCAGCGCTCCGCGGCGCAATTGTTTGGTGTCGAAGATCGTGGCCTGGATCGGAACGTCGTAGCGTCCAATTGCGGGCTCGCGGTAGGTCAGCACCGCTTCGCTGCGGTCCCTGGGAATCGAGCCGACGATTTGAAGCCCCAGAAACCGTCCGGTGCCGAAAAGATTGCGGTGTGCGATCGACGCTTCACCGAGCAGTGCCAGTCGTTTGCCTGATGAGGTCTTATCGATTCCAGCGCTCAACCCGAACGCCCCCGCCACGGTCAAATCTTTCCCCTCGGTCACCGAGATGACCACGTTGCGATCGGCGACCGAAGTTCCCGTCTGCTCCGGCTGGATGTCGACGCGCTGGAAGATTCCCAGCCGGTAGAGGTTGCGCTGCGCTTCGAGGATCGATGTGTAGCTGAAGGGCTTTCCCTTCTCCAGTTGCGATTGGCGGAGGATGACGCTGCTGCTGGTGTACGTGTTGCCGCGCACAATCACGTCGTCAACTTTGATCTTTGGTCCTTCAGCGACGACGTAGACGAGCTTCGCCGATTTCTTGTCGGCGCTGATCTCTTCGCGCGGCTTGATCTGTACTTCCGCGTTGCCGCGATCGCCGTAGAACGTCTGCAGATTGACGATGTCCGCCCGCTCGAACTGGGGGTTCAACGGCTGACCGGGTTTCAGAAGGAGCGCCGGCAGTTCCGATCCCGGAACCTGTTCACTGCCTTCGACGCCGACCGACGCCACGATGGTTTGCGGACCCTCAATGACGGGGAAGTCCACGGTCATCGTGCCGTCGGGTTTCGGGTTGACGACCGGTGTGGCCACCGTCGCGATCGAGTAGCCGTTGAGGCGATAGTAGGACTCGAGCGCGTCGCGATCCGCGCTGAGCTGCGGCCTCGTCACTCCGGTTGCACGACGGAAGAGGTGCGACGCGAATGATCGGAATCCGCCCGCCACCGACGTGGCCACCACTCCGGCCAGCTGCTTGTCGGGAACGGTCGCGTTCCCGCTGAAGGTGACCGCGGCGAGGTGGAACTGTTTTCCGGGCCGGATGTGGAACGTTGTGGTCCAGATGTTCCCGCTGAGGCCCTCATCCGTATCGACGGCGGCGTTGAAGAATCCCGACTGCTGGAGGTTGTTGACGACGTCGTTCGAGGCGCGATCGATCACGTCCTCGCTGTACGCCTGATTGCGACTGAAGGGCAGCAGCCGGCGGGTGGAGCGGCTCGTCGGTCCGTCGATCGCAACCTTGACGATGGGCCCGGAAGTGGCGCGATATTGCAGCGTCACTTTGTTGCTCGGAGCGTCGTAGGTCTCGCCGGTATAGCGAACGTCGGATTTCCGGTAGTCCTTGCGGATCATGAATCGCTGCATGCGCTCGGCATCGAGGCGGGCGTCGTTGATCGTGAACGTCTTGCCCGGACCGCGCCGCATCTGCTCGATGAGGTTCGCGGCGGTGAACGGTGCGACGTCCCCGCTGATCACCACCGCCCCCACCTCGGCCCGCTGGCCTTCGTTCACGGTAAACGTCACGTTGGCCCTTCCCTCCGCACGCACGAACGTCGATTCCTGATCGACGGTCGCGGCGAGATAGCCGGAATGGCGCATAAAATCCTGGATCGCCGTCGCGCTGTGCTCGACCGCGTTGTCGGAGAACACGTCTCCGGTGTGCACCGTGAGATCGCGGCTGGCGCGGTCGCGATCGGCGTTCTTCAGGCCCTCGAAGCGGATCCTCGTGACGCGGTAATTCACGAACAGGGCGAACGTCACGTTCAAGCCGGCGGCGGACGTCGTGGTCTCGACGCGAATGTCGCGGAAGTCGCCGGTGCCGTACAGACTCTTGATGGATGTCTGGACATCGCGGATCGATAGCGGCGCGCCTGCTTTCACCGCCACGTATTGCGCGAGCACATTCGTATCGAAACGGGAGTCCGAGCGGAAATTGACCGTGGCGACCGCGGCGCCGGTCGGGGCCGGCACAGGATTAGCGATCGCTTGCGCTGCCGGTTGCGCCGGGGGCGGCGGCGCGGAGAGCTCGTGCAGACGGCCTAACAACTCCATCGGATTGCGCCCCCGCGTTCCCCAGCTCCAATGGCCTTCGAACGGCCGCCGGTATCGCGCTTCTGCACGATACTCGTTGCGAATGTCGTCGCGGATAAACTGCAACGCCCATTCGGGGTTGATCTGCCAGTCGATCATGTCGCGGGTCTTGTGGTCGGTCAGGTAGTACACGACGATCAGACTGACGTTGTTGCGCAAGCGCTTCTGGAACGTCACCTTCGGGCCGGATCCCGATGCGCTATCGAGACTGGTCGGATCGAACGTGAAGGTGTCGACGAACGGAAGGACGCGCGATCCGATCAATCGACTGAAGGACTGGTAGAGAAGAGATTTTCCGGCGTTGGACGAAGGCGATGCGCCTGCACTGCTCTGGCCTCCGAGCGCACCGACGCCGAGGAGCGAAAACAGCGTGATGTCGCTGGCGGGAGGATCGCTGGTGATCGTCGGCGTGATGCGATCGATGGTGCCGGTGATGTTGACCGTAACGTCGATCGGACCCGACTCCTGCACATCGGAGAAGCCGCCGCTGATTCGACCTTCGAGCGTGACGTCGAAGTAGGGATCGATGCGGAACGGGTTCTGGAATGCGATTGATCCGCGCGTCAGCGTGTAGTCGATGTCCTGAAAACGAACGCGCCCGCCTTCGTCCAGCGTGACCGTACCGATGACGGTGGGATTGGCGAGCGTGCCGGCCACCTGGATGTCGCCGCCGCCCGTCACGTCGGCGAGATTGTTTCGAACCGCCAGCGTGTCATCGGAAACGAGATGAAGGTTGAGCGCGACCTTGTCCTGCCACGAGGCTGAGACAATCGGTGCCACGCCGCGCCGCGACAGAACGACGTTGAGAAGGGTGGTGCCGAAGTCGAGGTCCTTGAAGTACAGAGCCCGCGCAACGTTGACGTCACCCTGCAGTCCCATCCGATTGGCGGTGCCGCTCAGAACGAGATCGAAATCGCCTTCCACCGTCAGCCCCTCGAAGTAGCGGATCGCGACGCCCTTGCCGTGCAATGCGACGCGGGCGCTTTGCGGCGTCATGCCGGAAAGAGCGATCGATCCGCCGGCGGTCACCGTTCCGCCACCGAGGTTTGCGGCGAGTGAGTCGATATCGACGCGGTCGCCTTTGAACAGCAGCGTGCCGGTGATGTGATCGATGAGCTGCGGGAATCCGGGGAAGCGCACCTGCGCGTCGCGAAACTCCGCGCTGCCGGAGAACTGCGGTTTCGCCATTGTGCCTTTGACGCCACCCGCGACGTTGATGTGGCCGTCCGCCCGCGTGCCGGGCATGAAGAGCTGCAGCAGCGCCGCTTCCAGCGTTCCGCGAAGATCGACGTTCAATTCTTTTGCGCCTGTCAGCGCGACGTAGCCGCCGACCGCGAACTGCGAATTGGTCTCTTCCAGCGCCAGATCGAACTGATCGAACACCAGACGGCCGTCGCGCAGCGCGATGTGCAGCGGCCGCGCCGGCACGAACTGATGCTCCGACACGCGGACATCGAACTCCGGGAACGTCGCATCGATGCGCAGCGCTTCGAGCGCGCTCATCTTGCCGCCCAGTTGCAGATTTGCGGTGAGCTTTCCGGACGCCGGAAGCGCCACGGTGTTTGGCGACAACGCCAGCGCGCGTGCGATGTCGGTGATCTTGATCTGCACGTTGCCGGCGAGCGTGCCGTCGGTGGCCACCGTTCCTGTTCCGTCGATGGAGAGAATGTCTGCAGCCGATCCGCGAACGATCAGCTGGCCGTTTCGAATGGCGATGTAAACCTGCGGCGGCGGCGCGTCGGCGGGAAAGTTGAGCCCGCGCAGCGTGGCCTGATTCAACGTCGCCGTCAGCACCACCTCGGGCTGCTCCATGCTTCCGGCGCCGGTCGAGGACAGCGTGACGTTGCCGCCAAGGATTCCGGCCAGCGACGAGAGCGCCTTGAGCTTCGACAGATCGACGGAGCTCGATTGAATCGTGTAGCTGAACTGATTCGTGTTGAGGTTGAACTCCGCTTGTCCGCTGATCGTGCCGGCGGGCGAGACGACGTTGAGATCGGTCGCGCGCATCGTTCCCTGCGTGAACGTAACGTTCGCGGTGGCCGAGGTGACAGGCTCGCCGTAGATCGATCCGTTCCTGATGGCAATCGTGCCGTTGCCTCCGAGGGCGTTTTTCGGACCGCCGAGGTGCAGTGCGCCGGTGAGGTCGCCGGTGACCGGCAGCGTACCGAGGTCGAGGAACTTGATGATGTCGGCGACGGGGAAGGACTGCGTCGCGATGTCGAGATCGAAGTTGACGTTCCCTTTGCCCGGCAGCCACGCCGTCGTTCCGTTCAACTTGAGCGTGGAGGTTCCCTGCCGAATCGTGAGGCCGGCGAAAGTCACTTTGCCGGAATCGGGCGTGCCGGTGACGATCGCGCGTCCCGTGCCGAGGCCGTGGATGGCGAGCTTGAGACTCACCGTCGCCATCGCCTTTTCGACCGGATAGTTCGCCGCGTCGATGGCCAGGTCGAAAACGGGCGACGGACCGAGATCAGGGAACGCGACGGTGCCGGTGAGCGTCAGCGATCCGTTCGCGTCGCGGAAGGTTGCGCGATCGAACGTCATCACGCTGCGGTCGCCGTCGTAACGCAGGTCGATGTCGCCGTCGCCTAACGCGATGTTGTTGTACTTGATGGCGCTGCCGGCGATCTTCGCGACGACCTGCGGCGTCTTGAGCTTGCCCCGAATCGTTCCGCTGATGTCACCCGCTCCGCCAAGACCTAACAGGGTGTAGGTCTTCTTGCCGGCGGAATGCGCGAAGTTGAACCCGATGCGATCGAGCTCCGAAAAATCCGTGCTGTGAATCTTCGCCAGGAAGTCGGTGTAGACGTCGGAGATCCGCAGCTTGCCGGTGAGTGCGATTCGCGACGCGTCGGTGTTGAGATCGAGGCGGCGGAACGTCACGAGGCCGTTGTCCAGCGCGAAATTGGTCGAGCCGGCAACCGCGATCGGGTATTGCGCGTGCGAGAACGCGGGCGCGTTTTTCGAGAGTGTCGCGCTGCCCTCGCCGGCGCCCGCGAGCAGCCTGTCCTTTTCCCAGTGATAGGCGAGCATTCCGGTTGCACCGCCACGAAGGCCGGTGTCCTGAATGCCCCAGTCGGTGAAGAGCTTCTCCACCGACACGTTGTTGTACTTGAGATCCACCGACATCGGATAGGGCTCGGCGTATTGCGGCAGCAGGTAGTGCGCGGAGATCGATCCGCCGCCGTAGCCCGCGCGCTGGACGTCGATCACCGCGCGCGTATCGGTGATGTTCATCTGGCCGCGTGCGTTCGTCAGCTCGTAGACGTCGGCGCGGAGGCGCGGCGACACCCAGCCGCCCGCCATGGTGAACGTGCCCTGCTTGCCCTTCAGCGTGGTGTCGAATTCGACGACGCCCTCGAGCGGCCGCTGAACGGCGAAGATCTGCTTGATGCGATCGAGGCCGATCTGCGATGTGACGCGCAAGTTGTATGCGCCCTCGGTCAGCGGGTCGAGCCGGCCGCTCAGAAAGATCCGCATGTTCGGCCCATTCATCGCGACCGACGTCAGCTCGAGAACACCCGGCGTGTAGCGGATCTTTGCGCGGAAGTCCGTGTCGAAAGGAACGTAATTCTGGATCCGCGTCCGGAACAGCGGACTCGATGCGACGCCGGCGTAGAGATCTTCCTTGCTCGTGACGTCGATCTTCGACGTGATCTGCTCGATCGCCGCCGCGATGTCGTGGCGGCGATCGAGGAAGTCGAACGCGCCGTTCGCGATGAACAGCGTGCCGAGGTTGAGGTGATAGATGTCGTACTTTCCCTTCGGTCCCGAGTTCCATTGCGGGAAGTTGTGCACCAGCTTTGAGCCGGCCGGGTACACCTCGAAGTAGAGATGCGGCTCGACGACGTCGACGCGGCTGACGGTGATCTTGCGGCCCAAGAACGAGTCGATGCCGCCAGTGATCGTGGCCTGTTTCACGGTCGCGAAGTAAGGGTTCGCTGCGCCCGGCGAATTGGCGATGCGGATGTCGTTGATGATCACCTTCTTCGTCCCGGTGCGGACGATCTCCACCGATCCGATCTCCACCTTGCGGCCTAACTTCGACTCCAGCGTGCCCTGAATGCGAAGTCGCACGAGATCCGCGAAGCTCGCGCTGCCGAGGTAGAACCAGCCGCCGCCGATGACGAAAAAGAGAAGAAGAAGCAGGCCGCCAAATGAGAAGAGGATCCAGCGAAGACACCCCCGCATCGGACCGCGGCGTTGGCGCTGCCGGGCGGTCTCGTGATGATGTCCCTCTGCTGGCGGTGTTGGATCGTCCATTACTTCGGTGGGCTCGACCTGCTAAGTACAAGCCAAAAGATAGAGATCGCGCAAGTTATTGCCCGACGGACACAACGGCAGGGCCGAGCCGATGCTGCCGACGACGGCCGCGGAATTCGACCCGTCCAGCTCGCGCATCGCAAAGACGCGGTCCGGCGGTCGCGATCCATCAACGATGGCGCCCGCGGATTCGCTGTTGCCGTCGACGCCGTCCGAGCTGCCGAAGAGCGCCTGGATGCGACGGTTCTCGTTGGCGAGGGCGAACCGCACCGCGAGCTCCGTGCAACGGCCTCCTTTGCCGTCGCCACGTTGCACGGTCGTCGGTTCACCGCCGGCGATGAGGATCTCGCGGGATCGCAAACGCGCGACCGCACGCACCAGTGTGGTCGCCGCTTCCGCGACATCGCCTTCGATTTGTCCATGCCAGGCAATCGTCGACCAACCCATCTCCGTCGCGATTGTCGCCGCTGTTGCGGTAAGCGTGGAGTTGGCGGCGATCAAATGCACTTCGTAGTCGTTGATGCGTTTCACCGTTTCGTCTCCAATGCTCAACGTGACGCCATAACGAGCAGCGATGCGCGACGCCTCTTCGCGCGTGGTGGGATCGGGAAGCGTCGGACCCGATGCGACGTCTGCCAGTGCGTCATCGCTCACATCGGAGTAGACGAACGTGACGCTTCGGCGTAAGCGCGCGGCAAGGCGCCCGCCTTTGATCGCGGAGAGATGCTTGCGCACGCAGTTGATGTCGGCGATCGAAGCGCCCGATCGAATGAGTCGCGTGTTCGCATCGATGAGATCGCGTTGCGTGAATGGATCGAGCGGCCACTCGACGCACGCGGATCCGCCGCCGGAGATGAGAAACGTGATCTCGTCATGCGCGGCGACGAAGTCCAGCAACGCTCTGCCGGCTTCGAACGAATCGGCGGTCATTTCCGGATGACCGCCTTCGATCACGTGCACGTTTCGTTTCGGCCGCGGGTATCCAGCGGGGATCACGACGAGCGCGTCGTCGATGTCGCCGAAGCCGTCGATGAGAGCGCCGGCGCACTTGCCGATGGCCACCACGGTGCGCGGGAAGTCGTCGCGCAGAACGGGCCGGATCAGCGCGTCCGGTGCGCAGGCCTTCAACGTCTCTCTGTAGATTTCCAGCAACATGTCACCCCGTGCGTAGCGAGGGGCCGGTATGGGCGTGGGGCACGAGGAACATGGTACTCGGCGCCGCCCGCCCACACCGGTTCCTCGCTACGCTCGGAATGACAACCGCGTATCCTTTTACCGATGCCCCGCGATCTGCCGATCAGCAACGGCAACCTCATGATCAATTTCGATCATGACTACAACATCCGCGACGTCTACTACCCGCACGTCGGGCAGGACAACCAGACAGTCGGCGACATCTCGCATTTCGGCGTCTGGTGCGATGGCAAGTTCGCGTGGATGCACAGTCCCGCGTGGCGGAAGACGCTGGAGTACGAAGACGACACGCTGGTGACGCGGGTGCGGGCGGTCGCCGATGACATGGATCTCGAGATGACGATCCGCGACACGATCGACTTCGATCGCGATCTCTTCCTGCGCAACGTCGAGTTGCGCAACCGCCGCGACATCGCGCGCCCCGCCCGCCTCTACACCCACTTCGACCCTCACCTCTGCGGAAACGCCATCGGCGACACGATCTTCTTTGACCCGGAGTTCAATGGCCTGGTCGCCTACAAGACGCAGCTCTACGTTCTGATGAACGGCTCCGTCGACGACAGCTTCGGATTCCAGTCTTTCGCAATCGGCTCCAAGGAGCGCGAGGGCTTCCAGGGAACGTGGCGCGATGCGGAGGACGGGAAGCTGCAGGGCAACGCCATCGCGCAGGGCTCGGTCGACGCGACAGGAATGCTCGAGCTCAAGTTGCCGGCGTCGGGCACCGCGTCCGCGTGGATCTGGTGGGCATTCGGGAAGGCGTATCGCGAGGTGACGTCGCTCGACAGCATGGTGCGAGAGCGTGGACCGGCGTCGCTCATGACCCGGACGCGCGACTACTGGCGCCTCTGGGTTCGCAACGAACGTGGTCCGGACATCTCGCGCCTGCCCGATCCGGTGCAGCGGCTGTATCGCAAGTCGCTGCTCATCATGCGGACGCACATCTGCAACAACGGCGCGGTGATCGCCGCAACGGACTCCGACATCGTGCAGTTCGGCAAGGACACGTACACCTACATGTGGCCGCGCGACGGCGCCATCGTGACCACCGCGCTGGTCCAGGCCGGGTATCCCGAGATCACGCGGCGCTTCTTTCAGCTCTGCTGCAAGCTGATCACGGAGGAAGGATTTCTGCTTCACAAGTACAACCCCGACGGGTCGGTCGGATCGTCGTGGCATCCGTGGATGTCGGCCGACGGCAAGCGACAGCTTCCGATTCAGGAAGATGAGACCGCACTGGTGCTGGATGCGTTGTGGGCGCACTTCGAGAAGTTCCATGACGTCGAATTCGTGAAGCCGCTGTACAAACCGCTGGTCAAGACCGCCGCGGATTTCATGGCGCGCTATCGCGAGCCGCACACGCGCTTGCCGGCTCCGTCGTATGACCTGTGGGAGGAACGACGCGGGACGTCGGCGTTTACCGTCGGCGCGGTGTGGGCCGGCCTGATGGCCGCCGCACGCTTCACCGATGCCTTCGGCGAAGCAGGGCTGGCGGAGAAGTATCGCCGGGCGGCGGGCGAGATCCGCGACGGCGCAGAACGATTCCTCTTCGATCCGAAACTTCGCCGCTTCAACCGCATGATCAACGTGTCGCCCGAAGGTGAAGTCACGGCCGATGGGACGATCGACGCCTCGCTGGCGGGCCTCTACCTCTTCGGAATGTTTGCGGAAGACGATCCGCGAATCATCTCCACGATGGAGCAGGTCATCGAACGCCTGACGGTCAAGACGCCGATCGGCGGCATCGCCCGATACGAGAACGACTACTACTTTCAGGTCTCCAAAGATCTGCCGAACGTCGCCGGCAATCCGTGGATCGTTTGCACGCTTTCAATCGCGCACTGGTACGCGAGGCGGGCACAGACGATCGTGGAACTGCAACGTGCGATCGACATCCTGCTGTGGGCTACGGAGCGGGCGATGCCGAGTGGGGTCCTTCCCGAACAGCTCGATCCGTACTCCGGCAGGCCGCTGTCTGTTGCGCCGCTGACGTGGAGTCACGCGGCATTCGTTCTCGCCACGCATCGGGTTGCCGAGCGGTTCAACACGCTCGTACGCAGCGAGACTCAGGCGGAGATCACCGTTTGAAGCGGATCCATCTCCGCTCGCGCGTTCTCCTGCTCACCGCCGCTTTTTCGTTGACTCTCTTCGCCATCACGTTCGGTCTCAGCTGGCGGGCGCAGGTGGCGCAGACACGCTGGAACCGCCTCGTCGGAGTGGAGACGCAATCGATCGCAGCACTCGATGAGGTCATCCGCGCGCAAAATGCGTTTCGTGCCGTGTGGGACCGGCCCTCTGGATGGCCGGCCAGCCGGAGGGCTGGCCCCACACCAGGCTACGCCGCTGTCCTACAGCTTCTCGATCGCGAGCCGTTGCGTTCCATCGATCCATCATCCCTGCGACGTCAGATGAACCGCTTTGCGGCGGTGATCGGCGATCGAGACTCCTCGCGGCAGGAGATCGACGCAGCCTCGCGGCGGGTGACCACCGCCGCGCAGCAGCTCATCGATGAACGCAAAGGCGAGATCGCGCAGCAGCTGCCGCTTCTGGAGCGTGGATCGCGCGACATGATGTCCGCGGGGCTGGCGATCGCGTGGATTCTCGTGCTGTGTTGCTTCGCCGCGGTGCAGATCACGTTGCGGCGCGTTGTCCGCCCGCTCGAGGATCTCGCGCGATCGGCCGATCGGATCGCAAGCGGCGATCTCAACGCCCGCGCCCCCGTCGCCGGCGACCACGAAATCGCCCACCTCGGCGTCGCCTTTAACGCGATGGCGGACAAACTCCGCCAGCACGCCCGCACCGACGAGCTCACCGAGATGCCGAATTTCCGCGCGTTCCGGGAGCGGATCGACGGCGAGCTGGATCGGGCCACGAGGTATCCGGAGCAGTTCGGAATCCTCGTTCTCGATCTCGATCACTTCAAGAAGTACAACGACAGCTATGGCCACCTCGCCGGAAACCTCGCGCTGCAGCGCGTGGCGCATGTGATCCGCGGCGCGGTGCGCACCGTCGACTTCGCGGCCCGGTATGGCGGCGAGGAGTTCGCGGTGGTGGTGCCGCAGATCGACGTGGCGGCGCTGCGCGTGATCGCCGAGCGCATCCGCGCCGGTGTCGAGGGTCTGCCTGCGCCGCCGGACGGAGCCCAGGTCACGGTCAGCATTGGCGCGGCGGTGTTTCCCACCGATGGCAAGAGCGTCGAGGCTCTTTTCCAGGCGGCGGACGAGCGGCTGTATCAGGCGAAGGGCGAAGGGCGCAATCGCGTGGTTACGCCTGCTCCAGCTCCGCGATCAAGCGATCGACAGTCCGCGTAAGAGCGGCCACGTCGCGCTCCGACATTCCGCCGCCAAGCTTCGAGCGCCACGCTTCGTACGCCGGTCGAAACTTCTCGACCAGCGCACGGCCGCGCCGCGTGAGCTGCACGTGCGCGGAGCGCCTGTCGTACGGATCGTCGTGACGCTCGGCAAGTCCGAGCTGCTCGAGACGCACGATCATGCCCGTCATGTTCTGCTTGGAAACCAGCATCTGACGCGCGAGGCCGGCGGGGGTGAGCGGCGCGTCGGCATCCGCGAGCGCCGCTACGATTGCCCATTGCTGCGGCGTGACGTTCGCTTTCTCGAAAATGGGCGCCAGCCGGCGCATGAGGAGATTGGCGAGCTGGATCACGCCGACAACGAGGTCGCGTTCCGATTCCGCTGCCGGCATCTTGTCAATGTATTGACTATCGACCCGCGATGTCAAATATGGCCTTGCCGGCGTAGATGGCCGCGTCGCCTAACTCTTCCTCAATTCGCAATAACTGGTTGTATTTGGCAACGCGGTCGCTCCGGGAGAGCGAGCCGGTCTTGATCTGCCCGACATTCGTCGCCACCGCCAGGTCGGCGATCGTCGAATCCTCCGTCTCGCCGGAACGGTGCGAGATGACCGATCGGTAGCCGGCACGCTTGGCCATCTCGATGGCCTCCAGTGTCTCGGTGAGCGTGCCGATCTGATTGACCTTGATCAGGATCGCGTTGCCGATGTTCCGTTCGATGCCCTTGCGGAAGATCTCCGGATTGGTGACGAAGATGTCGTCGCCGACGAGCTGCATCTCGGCGCCTAACGTGGCCGTCATCGACTCCCAGCCGTCCCAGTCGCCTTCCGCCAGGCCGTCTTCAATCGAGAGGATCGGGTATTTCTTCAGCAGTTCGCCGTAGTAATCGATCATCTCGGCGCTGGAGCGCTTCTCGCCTTCGAACTCGTACTTGCCGCTGTCGAAGAACTCCGATGCGGCGGCGTCCATCGCCAGGAAGATCTGTTCGCCGGCGCGATAGCCGGCCTTGTCCACTGCGGCGAGGATGAGATCCAGCGCGTGGGCATTCGACTTCAGGTCTGGCGCGAAGCCGCCTTCATCACCGACCGACGTCGTGAGCTTCTTGTCGTGAAGAATCTTCTTGAGCTGATGAAACGTCTCCGCGCCGGCGCGCAACGCATCCGAGAAGTTGTCGAAGCCGGCGGGGACGATCATGAACTCCTGCACGTCGAGGTTGTTGTCCGCATGCGCGCCGCCGTTGATGACGTTCATCATCGGCACCGGGAGCGTCCTCGCGCCGGCGCCGCCGAGGTAGAGGAACAGAGGAAGGCTGGCGGCTTCGGCCGCTGCGCGCGCCACCGCGAGCGAGACGCCGAGGATTGCGTTTGCGCCTAACTTCCCTTTGTTATCGGTGGCGTCGAGCTGTTTCATGACCAGATCGATCATCACCTGCTCGCGCGCGTCCATGCCCTCGACTTCGGCCGCGATTGTGTGGTTCACGTTGTTGACCGCTTCCAGAACGCCCTTGCCGCCGAAGCGTTTCTTGTCGCCGTCGCGCAGCTCGAGCGCCTCGCGCGAGCCCGTCGACGCGCCCGACGGAACCGCGGCGCGGCCGAGGGCTCCGGATTCGAGGATGCAGTCCACTTCGACGGTAGGATTGCCCCGCGAATCGAGGATCTCGCGCGCGAAAATCTCGACGATCTTGAACATGGCGCGCGCATTGTACAGTCTGCATCCAGATGGCTGGCAAGGCTGGGAAACCGACGATTACCGTGTTGTACGACGCGCACGAAAACGTCGAGCGTAAACAAGCGCTGGACGCCGGCAAGAAGTTTCCCGCGCTGGTCTCCGAGCAGATCGAAACGGTCCTCACGAAGCGCGGCTACACGATCAAGCGGCTCGCGGCGGAAGGCCCGATCAAGCGCCTGGTGCGGCAGATCGAGGACGACGCGTCCGATCTGATCTTCAACGTCTGCGAGTCGCTCGGCGGCATCGGAAACGAGGAGCGTCGCATCGCGTCGATCCTCGAGTTGCTCGACAAACGATTCACCGGATCGGGCTCGCTGGCCCTGACGCTTGCCGGAGACAAGTCCCTTTCAAAAAAGCTGTTTCACTTTCACGGCGTGAGCTCACCGGATTTCGCGATCGTCGGGCCGGGCCACGTCGAGACCAAGGCCACTCTCGGCAAGTTCCCGCTGATCGTGAAACCCATCGCCACCGACGCATCGATCGGCATCAACGCGAAGTCGGTGGTCAAGACCGTGCACGAGCTGATGGATCGCATTTTCATGATCCATCGCGATTTCAATACTCCCGCGCTGGTCGAGGAGTACATCGAGGGCCGCGAGATCTATGTCGGCGTGATCGGCAATCCGCCAGTGGCGCTGCCGCCGATCGAATGGGACCTCTCGAAGCTTCCGAAGAATCTGCCCCGCATCGCCGGAACCGAAGCGAAGTGGGAGAACGATTTCAAGGAAGCGAAAGAGTTCGTTCCCGAAGACATCATGAAGGATGCGGAACTGCTCAAACGCGTCCAGGACCTCGCGGTGGCCGCGGCGAACGCGCTTCTCATTCGCGACTACGCGCGCGTCGACATGCGCCTCGACAAGAAGGGAACGCCGTACGTCATCGAAGTGAACCCCAATCCATGGCTCGACGGCCGCGCGGAATTCGCGATGGCAGCGCGGAAAGCCAAGCCGGAGATGTCGTACGGCGAGATGATCGAGCGCATCGTCGAGCTTGCGATGGTTCACACCATCGGCGAGCAAGATGCCGGATGACAGACGCGTACCGGACGATCGAGCAGCGCGCCGATTTCCGGCAGAAGATCGAACGCTCCGTAGTCTTCGCCCCGAGTTGCGCTTGTCATTCCGAGCGTAGCCAGTGTGGGGCCAGCCCTCCGGCTGGCCGGCCAGTCAGAGGACTGGCCCCACACCACGCGCTACGCGTCGAAATGACATCATTCTTCCAGCACCGTGGTTCGCGCGAGACGGTCTCCCGTGCGCGCCCTGCCTGCCACCACCAGCACCAGCTCCAAGATGTTCCAGCCTGGAACGACCAGGGAAGCGTTCCGCGCGACGGACCGCGCGTAGCCACAACCTTCGCCGCGAGGCGTCATGAGCCGCAGACCTAACATCCGTTTGCCGAGCGAGCGGCCGCGGTAGCCGTCACGGATGAGGATGCCGACCGTAAGAATGGCAAGCGCGACGACCCACACGATCGAAATCGCCTTGACCGAGCCCCCCACCCAGGCGAGCGAATAGCTGACGATCGATGCGGGCAGGATCAACACGACGGAAAGCGTGAGGGCGTCCACCAGAAAGGCCGCCACGCGCAGCAGCGTCGTCTGCGAGGTATCACTCACCTCCGGAAACCCTCCCGAGGGGTTATCGTAGACAGTGGCAGGGTTCCCATGACCAAATCAGGCCGGATCATCAGTTCGCTCGCAATCGCCCTCACCCTTGCCGGATGCGGCGCGGTCGAGCAGCGGCGCGCGCATTATGACCGGACGTGGCCCGCGGGAGCGATCCGGCGGATCGAAATCCGCGAAGTGGCCGGCTCGATCGCGGTCGAAGGCGGCGCCTCCGAGACGATCCAGATGTCCGCGGACGTCCGCGCCCGCGGCGCACGGCCGGACAAGGCAAAACTCAACGACGGGTACTTCACAAGTGAGGTCGTCGGCGACACGCTCGTGATCGGAACCGAGCGCCATCGTCATCACCTCTTCATCGGCTTCTGGAACGCGAACGACACCACCGTCGACTACCAGCTCCGCGTTCCAACGGGCGTGGCGATCGACCTGCACACGATCAGCGGCCGCATCGCGACCCGGGGCATGGCGGGCGAGACCAACGCCACCACGATCAACGGCGAGATGGATCTCGAGTCGACAGGCGCGAACGAACTGGCGGCGAACGCTGTGAACGGCCGCATCGAAGCGCGTTTCCTGAACGACTTTCACGGCGCGCGCTTGAAGACGGTCAACGGTCGCGTCACCGCCATCCTCCCCACGAACGCCTCCTTCCTCGGCGACTTCACGCAGGTGAACGGTGACTTCGAGGCCGCGTTCCCACTCAACATCCACTCGCATCCCGGCAGCCGCCGCGTGTCGGGAGAAGTGAACGGCGGCCGTTACTCGCTGAAGATCACCACGGTGAACGGCGACATCAAGATCGACAACGGTCCGTCGATGCCGGTACCTCCGCTCGTTCCCGAGACGCCGAAGGCTCCTCCCGCGCCTCGCACGTAGTGGAGCTCTGCACAGCGCAGGCGCCCCTCATCCGCCCTTCGGGCACCTTCTCCCCGCCGGGGAGAAGGACAACATAGGGTGGTGGCCCCTCGCCCCGCTTGCGGTGAGAGGGTGGCCGAAGGCCGGGTGAGGGTTTCTCGCACTTGCGAGAGACCTTCCCTAAAACCCGACACCCTATACTCGCTCTTCAAATGGCGCGGCGATTCGCGGCGATGGCGATCTGCGTTCTCATCGCGATTCAGGCCGTCGGCCCGATCCGCAGCTACGACTTTTTCTGGCACCTCGCCACCGGCCACTGGATCGTCGACCATCATGCTCTGCCGCAGTTCGATCCGTTCACGCTGGCCGCCGTTCACGTGCCCTGGGTCAACGGCGAGTGGCTCTACGAAGTCGCGCTGTACGGGGCGCAGCGCATCGCAGGCCTTCGCGGCGTTTCGTGGATCAACGCGGTGTTCGTCGGTGCGCTCTTCACCCTTGCGTTCTGGTTTTCGAGCCGCCAGCGATCCTTCGGCGTGGCGATGTTCGCCACCGCCATCGCCTTCGCCGGCGGCGCACCGCTCCTCGGCATCCGTCCCGCCGCGGCGGCTGCGTTTCTCATCGTGCTCGCGATCGGCGTGCTGGAGCTGCCTCTCTCACTGCGTGCGCAGGCGATCGTTTATGCGCTGGTGACCATGGTGTGGATCAACACGCATCCATCGGCGCTGCTGGCGCCACTCATCGCCGCGGCGACGTTGATCACGGATTGGCGGCGATGGCCGATTCCGGTCGTCAGCGCGATTGCGCTTCTCGTCAATCCGTTCGGCTGGAACGCGGTGGTCGCGCCGCTTCGCCTGACGCAACTCGTCAACAGCGGCGAGTTCGTCAACGCCGAATGGGTACCGAGCGCGCCCGACAAGTGGCCGCTCTTCTTCGCGACGATCGCGGCCGTCATCGTCCTCAACCTCTTCGTTCGCCCAAAGCGCGAAGACCTCTGGCGCATCGTCGTGTTTCTCGGCCTCGCGGTTCTCGCGGTTCAACATGTGCGAAACCAGGGCTTGTACTTTGCGCCCCTGGCGCTGTTGATCCCGCGAATCCGCGTGAAGGAACGCACCTCGCGAATCTTCGCGCTCGTCGCGCTCGTTCCGATCGCTTTGTTTCACAGCGACCGCACCGCAGGAGTGGACGCCGAGCGCTTTCCGGTGCGCGCCGTCGCGCGACTGCAGTCCACGGGCCTGAAGGGCAACATCTACAACGTCGATCAGTTCGGCGGATATCTCGAGTGGACGTTCTATCCTCAGCGGCGCGTCGTCACCGATGGGCGCAACGAACTGTTTCGCGACTTCATCGCGCTGGATGCGAAGGCGCGGCACGACAGCCGCGCGTGGCACGCAATGATGAAGCAATACAACGTCGACCTCGCCGTCGACGAGTACGCAACCGATCGCGTCGAAGTCGTCGACGTGGCATCGGGAGAACGGCGGTATCTCCCGCCTTCACTCGTTCACTATCGTCGCCGCGACTGGGCACTCATCGCATTCGACGATGCGGCGATGATCTTCGCCAGGCGCGCGGCGTTCCCGCCCGCAATCATCGAGAAGATCGAGTATCGCTATCTCGTTCCCGATGACCCGTTCATCGGATACCTCACCGCGGAGTTTCGCGCCGGTGCGCGTGCGGAGATCGAGCGTGCGCGGCACGAACTGGGGAACACGAGAGTGGTGAACGCGCTGGCGGAAGGCGCGAAGGATTAGTTGACGACGCCGTCGCAGTCACAATCTTTGAGCGACTGCTCGCCCGGCCAGCGGCTGGCGAGAACGCGCTCGAAGTGCGGCCGGACGATGCGCTCGTAACGATCGCCGAACTCGGCATGCAGCTCGAGGATCGCCTTGCGCGCGCAATCGACGAGACAGCGTGCCTCACGATGCGAAACGGTCATGTCGCTGCTGATGAGATTGTGCGTCAGCTCGACGATCATGCGGATCCGGCGCATCTTCCGCCGTTCGACGAACGCGGATGGTGAGTCGGATGTGAGCTCAGCGGCGAACTTTGGCATTCGGATCACGCGGGGAAACGCCGGCCCCGCGCGATCAATTCCGGCCTGCAGGCTAGTGTCCTGAGTCAGAGATTCGTGGCATTTCGCCCGAGGAGCTTGCGACGCGGGATCAGGAAATCAATGTCATCCCGAACGTAGCGAGGGACTGGTGTGGGTGGGCGGGACGATGAACGCGCCGCCCGCCCACACCGGTTCCTCCCCTTCGCTTCGCTCAGCGTCGGGATGACATGACGGCAACTGGGCGGTTGTGATCCGCGAGCCTCGGCGAGGCTGTCCTGCCCGCAGCGAAATGCCACGAATCTCTGACTCAGGACACTAGGCGTGCTCGCGGTCGCCGTCCGCCCAGATCTCCTCGGCAAGGTCCGGCTCGACGCGTGACTCGTAGTAGCGGATCGCCGTTCTTCCGACCGCGCGAACCGACACGAAATTCAGTGCGCCGCCGGATAGCGCGCCGACGAACGGAACGACCTTGGCGAACCGATCGCGAATGAAGCGGCTTCCGATCTTCTCGGCAACGAGGCCGCCTTCCGCACTCGCGGACTCCAGTACCGTGGCGATTCCCTGTTTGCCGATCCCGACACCCGACGCGAACGCGAGGCACGACATCGCTTCATGAAACCGCTCGCGATGCGACGGCTCCTGGCCATAGATCGTGGCGATGCCGAGGATGAGGCGGAACTGCTGGTACATGAGGTAGGCGAGGTCGGCGCCGAGCGTTCCGATCGCGATCAGGCCGCTGGGAAGCCCGGTGACCGCACCGGCCGCCGCGCAGCGGATCGCGGTCCGGCGCACCAGCATGTGCGCGTGATCCGCGGGCGCGAAGCCGGGCGCCTTCGCCTTCAGAGCCAGCACGTCGCGGCGGATTTTCTCCGTGTTGATCTCTTCGAAGAGCGACCGGAAGACTTCCTCCAGTACGGAGTCGGCGCGTTTCTTCAGCCGGCGTACTCTGCCCATCGCATCAATCCGCGGACTTGGTTCCGCCGCTGTCAGAACTGCTTCCGCTGTTGCTGCTGCCGCCGCCTGTGTCACTCTTCGTCTCGCTCTTGGATTCGCTCTTGGATTCGCTCTTGGATTCGCTGTTGGATTCGCTGTTGGATTCGCTCTTGGTGTCGGACGACTTGCCCGAGCCGCCGCTCGAGCTCTTCTTGGCGTAATCGGTCTTGTAGAAGCCCGATCCCTTGAACTGAATGGCCGGCGACGAGAACTGCTTCTGCATGTCGCCGGCGCACTTCGGACAGATCGAATACGGCGGATCGGACAAGCGTTGGATGATCTCCACACGTTCGCCGCACTTCACGCACTTGTACTCGTACAGTGGCATCCGATCTCTCTCTCGGTTATCGCAACAGGGCCTGCGCGAGGGCGATTCCGCGCTAATCGAGTCTGTGCGTGAGCGGAACGACCTTCGCTTCGGAGTTCTCTTCGGCTGCGAACAACTCGCCGTCGCGGAAGTAGACGCCGGCGACGCCGCCATCGTTCTTTCGGTAGTACCACGACTCGACGACCGAGTCGCGGCGCTCGGTGCGCACCGACCATCCCGGGATCGGCTTGCCGAGAAGCTGAACGACATCGTGTTGCGACATGCCTTTCTGCAACGCGAGCAGCTTGTCGTGCGAGACGGCCAGATGATCGACCGCGGTCGAGATGCCGCGCAGCGCCTCGGCGTTGTGCGGGTCGTGCGAGAGAACGGCACGATAGAAGCGGATGGCGTCGCGATAGCGGCCCAGCGTCAGCAGCTCGCGGGCGAAATCGAGCTGAAGATGTTGATAGACCTCGCGGGCACGTCCGTGCGTCGGGTGGGTGTCGACGAACGCGGCGAGCGTATCGGCGTAGACCTGCTTCTGAACCTGGCTCGCTGTGGAGGTGACCGCAGCCTTCTTTCGATTCAGGACGCGCAGCCACTCCACGGAGTGATCGGGGCCATCATTTGCGCCGCACGAGGCGGCGAGGAGCGTGAGGAGTGCGATGCACCGGCGCATCTCCAGACAAAGTAGCACATCGTGACTGCGATATAATCGGGCGGGTTCCGTTGAAGCGCCTCAACCCACAGGATTTGGAGGTTTTATGGCTGTGAGGGGTGACGAAGTCGCGGGTGCGATCGACGCACACGTGCGCGAAGGCATCGAAAAAATGGTCGGGGAGATGCGTTCCTCGATCGAGGATGTCCGCGAGGCCGTCAACTCGCAGCTCAAGGCCGCGCTCCAGAGCATGCAGGCCGACGTCAACGGTCTTTCGTTCCTTCCCCACATCAAGAAATCGATCGGCGGTCTCGGCGAAGCGCCGGCGCCGGTCGTCGCAGCGCCCGTTGCCGCCGCGAATGCAGGACAACTCAAACATGCGTTGCAAGCCGTCGAGCGGGGCAAATCGCAAGTCGACGTTCTCAACGCCCTGCTCGAACAGGCGCTGGCGTTCGGCTCCCGCGCCGCTCTCCTGATTCTTCGCGGCGAGACATTCAGCGGTTGGAAGGGCATCGGCTTTTCCGATCATGGCGGCAACGACGAGTCGGTCAAGCGATTCAACGCCGCGCCCGGACTGTTGCCCGAGCTCGACGACGTCCTTCGCCAGGAACGCGTGGTCATCTGGGACGGAGCGAACCTCTCGACGCGGCTCGGCGTCAGCGCGTCCGAAAAAGCTGTGCTCGTCCCGATGGTGATCAAGGACAAGGTCGCGGCGGCGGTTTACGTCGACGCCGTCGGCGGCGACCTGTCCAAGCTCGACATCCCGGCACTGGAGATCCTCGTGTTTGCGACGGGCCTGCTCATCGACACGCTCGCGATCCGGAAGAAGATTCCTTCGCCCAGCCTCACCGAGGCCGGCGACTCCGCAGAGACGGTCTCCAGTGCGCCGCCACCGGTCGTGGCCGCCGCGCCTCCGCCGCCCCCACCACGACCCGTCCCGGCGCCCCGCCCCGCACAGGCACCCGCAGCGCCCAAACCCGCTGCTGCGGCTCCCGCGGGCGGCGCGACCGTTGCGATCTCGGCGACGCAGATCCGGGACGCGCTCACTGCGGCGAATCCGACGCCCGCGCCTCCGCAAGTCCGCCCCGTCCGTCCTCCCGTCGAAATCCCGCGTCCCGCATCGCCACCGTCCGCCCTCGGTGGAGACGAACGTGCGACAACGCAATACGTGCCGCCGAGCGGCGTCAACCGCGCCTCCGCCGCCTCGACACCGGCCACTGAAGAAACCAAGAAACACGACGAAGCTCGCCGCTTCGCGCGCCTGCTCGTATCGGAGATCAAGCTGTATAACGAGCCGAAAGTCGACGCGGGCCGCAAGAACAAGGACCTCTACGAACGGCTGAAGGAAGACATCGACCGCAGCCGTCAGATGTACGACGAGCGCATTTCCGAGGATGTGAGGAAGGGCTCGAATTACTTCTACGATGAGCTGGTCCGGATTCTGGCGGACGGCGACACCGGCGCTCTCGGACTCTAGGGAAGCTCTTCGCAAGTGCGAGAAGCCCCTCACTCGGCCTTCGGGCACCCTCTCCCCGCAAGCGGGGCGAGGGACCACCACTCTACATTGCCCTTCTCCGCGTGCGGGGAGAAGGTGCCCGAAGGGCGGATGAGGGGCGCCTGCACTCGTGCAGAGCCTTCCTAGCGGCTTGCTTTTCGCAGCGGTCGCGGCATGAGCGCCCGTCGCCGCTGGATCATCGCGGGCATTGCAGCGGTCGTCGCGATCGCCATCGCGGGTGTTGCGACCTTCGTGTGGCGTCCGTCGTTCATGCAACGCGAGACGGTGATCGTTCCGCCAAAACCAGAGGCGCCTCCGGATCTTGAAAAGTTGCGCGCGGTTTTTGTGGCCGGAGTCGATGCCCTGCGTCGCGGAGACGGAGCGGGAGCGGTCAGGCAATTCCGATCGTTTTCGTTTCGCGGCCGCGCGGTCGAAGAGTACCGGTTGTACTTCCTCGCGCAGGCCCATCAGGCGGCCGGCGACGTCACCGCTGCGCGTGCGACGCTGGCAGGACTATGGGCTCGATCACCGCAACTCGTAGGATGGGACGACGCGGGCATGCGCCTGTCGTCGATGTATGCAGACGCCGGCGACCATCGTCACGCCTCCGAGGTCGCAGAAGGAATCGCGTCGCGGAGCGATGCTTCAGCCGTCGCCGCGAACGCGCGCTGGCAGGTGATCCAGACACGCTTCGTCGAAGGCGACCTTGCCGCGATGCTCGATCACGCGCGACAGATTGCAATCCGCAGTCCCCGCGCTTCGCAGGCTTCGAACGCCATCGAGATCGTGCGCGCATTGACGGGCACTCCATCCAGCGGGCCGGTTTCCCTGACCGAAGCGGAGCGGCTGCAACGCGCCGTCGCCTTGATGCGGGATGGCGATCCGCGCCATGCGCTCGATGAACTCAATGCGCTCGACGCGGCAGGCGTGTCCTCCGATCTGCGCGCGCCGGTCGAGCTCAATCGCGGCCTGGCGCTCAATCAGGTGCGGCATTACGAGGACTCGAACCGCCTGCTCGAGCCGCTGGCATCGGGGTATTACAAGTTCGCCATCCCGGCGATTTACACCGCGTCGAAAAACTATCGCCTGCTTTCGAATTCGATCAACCCGATGGTGATGAAGACGATCGTCGTGCGCCAGCAAGTCGGGACGATCAAGGTCAAGGCCAAAGGAAAGAAGAAGGCGACGACCAAACCGAAGTTCGCCAACGTGAAGAAGAACATCCAGCTCGTGGACCTGGCGAAAAAGGCGAAGAAGGAATCGTACGACCGGCTCTCCGTCGAACGTTTGAAGGATCTGTTGTCGCTGCCGCTCGCAGCCGCAGTGCGGATCGAGGTCTTGAACTCTCTCGTTCAGATTGCCGAGGCGAAGAATCAGGACGATTACGAGCGCGAGCTGGTCACGGCTCTGGCCAAAATCGACGCGTCGCAGGAAGCAGGGCTGCAGCATTTCTGGGACAAGGCATGGGCCGCCTATTCACGCGGTGATCTGGACGGCGCGATCGACACGATGACGTTCGTGCGCGAGACCTACCGCAACCCGAATGTCCGCCGCCAGGCCCAATACTGGTACGCCCGATCGATCGAGCGCCTCGGCCGGAAAGACGAGGCGGCGAGTATTTATCGCGAGCTGGCGTCGGCGCCGTACGCGGACGTCTACGCGGTGAACTCAGCGGCGCGCGGTGCGACTCGTCAGGAGCTGGCGACGAATCCGTTGAAGGAGAAGCGCCCCGACTGGAGCGAAATCGCCGAGCGGGAGATTCCGCCGGAGCTGCGACTCGGCTACGAGCTCACCGCGCTCACCGACTACCGCGACGCGCGACTGGAGATCCAAAAAAACATCAAGCGCAGCAACCAGCCCTACGCCGACGCGCTGATGGGCGATCTGTACAACAGCAGCGGCGACACCCTTCTCATGATGCGATCGCTGCGGCGCGCGTTTCCGAAGCTGGCGACCGTCGAGCAGGACGCGGTGCCGTCCTACTTTCTTCGGATGTACTACCCGACGCGCTACCACGACGAGATCATCAAAGACGCAAAGAAGAATGGCGTCGACCCGTACGTGATCATGGGCCTCATCCATCAGGAGAGCTACTACAACCCGAAGGCGCGATCCGCAGTCGGCGCGACGGGACTGATGCAGCTGATGCCGCCAACCGGCAAAGAGATCGCGAAGCGCCTTCACACGTCCGCCAACCTCGAAGATCCGATCACAAACGTCAAGCTGGGCACGTATTACTTCAAGCTGCTCGTGAACATGTTCGGCGGCACGACGAACCTGGCGATCGCGTCCTACAACGCGGGACAGGGAAATGTCATGCGCTGGCGCCGCGGCGCGCCGGGCCGGCCGATGGACGAGTTCATCGAGTCGATCCCGTTTCCCGAAACACGCAACTACGTCAAGCGCGTGAACATGTTAGGCGCGTCGTATAAGCGGCTGACGAAGTAGGGAACCTCTGCACAAGCCGAGCGCCCCTCATCCGCCCTTCGGGCACCTTCTCCCCGCACGCGGGGAGAAGGGCAACATAGGTGGTGGCCGGGTTAGGGGTTCTCGCACTTGCTCAGGGCTTCCTAAGGCCGCGCCGCTTTGTCATCCCGAGCGTAGCGAGGGACCGGTGTGGGCGGGCGGCACGATCAGCGCCCCGCCCACCACACACCGGTCCCTCGCACGCTCGGGATGACACCACCACACCGTTGCCTTTCTGATCTTGCGACTTGCGAATCAGCCCTTCCACTTGATGCTGCAGCCGAACGCCTTCGTCGACGCGTTGGCGACGGGTTGATTCGCCAGCAGCGCATCGAGTGCGTTCGTCAGTCCCGCGTTCGTGCGTTCCTCGGGACGTGCGCTGTCATCGACGTAGCCGTGATAGCGAACCACCCCTTTTCCGTCGACGACGAAGACGTGCGGCGTCACGCGGGCGCCATACGCACGCGCGATTTCGCTGTTGCCATCCTTGAGATACGGGAAGGGATAGCTGTTCTTCACCGCGCGGTCGCGCATGTTCGCCATCGTCTCGACGTCGTACTTCGAGTCGTCGTTGGAGTCGATCGCGTAGAACGCGACCCCTCTCGGCGCGTACTGCTTCCCGATCTCGATGAGGCGCGGCTCGAACGCACGGGCATACGGACACTGATTGCACGTGAACACGACGACCGACAATTTCCCGTCGCCGGGCTTGAAGGACACGTTCCGGTTGTCGACGGCGTTGACAAGCGTGAACTGCGGCGCCTTGGTGCCGAGGCCGACCTCTTCGGCCGTGACGGCAAGGGCGATGATGGAGAGGACTGCGAACATCGTTTTTTTCATGGATTCCTCCGAAGCAGTTTGCGTAATGTCTCCGTGGTCGCCCGGCGATCGATCCTTCCCTGCCGGCGCCACAACTCTTTTCCGTTGCGATCGAATGCGATGGTGATCGGGATCTCTCCGCTGAACTTCAGATACTCGGCGAGCGCGTCGCTCTTGCCCGAGTAGTACACGATGGGAAATGCGATGCGGTTCTTCACCACGAACTCGCTCACGTGACCTCTGATCGCCGTGCGGTCGCCGGGAATCATGTCGTCCAGCGACACACCGACCACACCAACCTGCGGCCCGAGGTCGCTGGCGATCGCGCGCAGGTCGCCCATCTCCTGCACGCAGGGCACGCACCACGTGGCCCACACGTTGACGACATGGATCTTCGCCGCCGCAGAGAACGCGTTCGCGATCTGCACCGGATCC
Source organism: Thermoanaerobaculia bacterium (assembly GCA_038230775.1). Taxonomy (GTDB): domain Bacteria; phylum Acidobacteriota; class Thermoanaerobaculia; order Gp7-AA8; family Gp7-AA8; genus JBBRMQ01. Next base: position 20,664 of record JBBRMQ010000002.1, on the reverse strand, counting down.
TTGACCTCCACCAGAGCGGCGTTAAGGGAGGAAGCCGCGAATAGTGCGAACGTGAGCGCCAGGCTTGTCGACTTCCACCTGGACGGTTCGATACGCGCGGTCATTCTTCGTGGTCTGGGTGTCATAGGCGATGAGGTACTGCGAACGCAGGTCTTTCTCGAGCTGAGCATACGTCTCAGGCAGACTCTTGACGTTACCGACCGAATACAAAACACCGCCGGTTTCCGCAGCGAGCGATTTCATCTTCGAAGTGCCGCCGATGTCCATGATTCCGAGGCCGATGGCGATGAAGTACAACGGAACGCGGGCGGAACGCGCATACGCAACAACGTCGTCGTACGACGTGCGCGATGTCGTGTCTTCGCCATCGGTGAGAACGATGAGCGCTTTGCGGCCTTGCAGGTTGCGGAAGCGATACAGCGCGGTCACGATTGCGTCATACAACGCCGTCCCACCCTCGGCGCCCGGCACGGCGTCGACCTGGGCCTCGAGGCTGCCGATGCTCGAGACGAACGTGGCGTCCTTCGTCGGATCGAAAGAGAAGCCGGCGACGAATGCGCGATCAGTGGGCTTCATCACCCGACGGAAGAACTCCTTTGCCGCTTTGACCGTCGCCTCCATGCGCGGCTTCATGCTTCCGGAGTGATCGAGCAGCAGTCCGACCGAGATCGGGAGGTTCGAAGCGGAATCGAAGTTCGTGATCTTTTTCGGCTTCCCGTTTTCCAGTACCCGGAAGTTCGTTTTGGTCAGGCCGACGATCGGAACGTTGGTGGCGTCGAGCACCGCAACCGGCAGCTCGACGAGGTTGACCTCGAGCTCTTCGTTGACCTGGCCCCCGTTGAGAAAGATGAGATCGGAGGCCTCATAGTTCGTCGAGTCCACGACCGACGCACGCAGAAACGGCACGTCCTTCAACCGCGTCTCTGGCAGGTCGACGGCGTACGGCGGCTGCGACCACTCGAAGAGCTTCGCCTTGCCGGCGAACAACGCGACCGTCTTGATCTCGTTGCCATGCGGGTTCTGGATGCTCAGCTTCACGTGCGAGATGTGATCGGGCGTCGTCGTACGTGTCAGCTTCACTTCGAGGGGCGCTTCGCGCTCGTTGACCACGAAGGCGTCAGCATCGACGTAGCGACCGCGCTCGTCGTAGCCGACGGCGCGCACCTCCACGCGCTTCGGCAGTTTGCCCAGGTCGAGCTCCGCGCGATAAGGCGGAGCATTCCGCGCGAGGACTTTCTTTCCTTCGACCCAGAACTCCACGCGCTTCACCGGAGGCTGGACATCGGCTTCGACCAGGAAGAGATTCGGCGCGACGTCCCGCCGGGGCGGACGGATTTTGACCGCACCGGCATCAGGCGGCACCACGCCTTCCGCGAGAATCGCGTCGGCGGTCGCTCCAGTACCAGCGACGTACGGCTTCGAGGTGAGCGCGACCGTAACTTTCGATGATCCGCGCGCCACGATCACAGGCGCCTGTGTTTCGAGTGGCACCATCAACCGCGCCTCGATTTCGATGTCACCCGGTTTTAGAGTCTGTACAGCGGTGAGTGAATTGCCGGGCGAATCCGGAAGCGGGTAGCGGAAGCGCTTGACGACCTCGCCGCCCTGGCTCGTCGATCCCACGATGACGAGCGGCACCCCGTGTGGCACTTCGTCGGGAATCGCGTACCGGAATGTCACCCGCGTCACGACTCCCTCGTCGCTATCGCCAAGCGCCTCGGCCGAAATCGAGAGTTTCTGCGGCTCGTCCGCTCTGGCGAAGGCGGCGAGAAGAACGCAGGCGAGGAGAGCGCGTTTCATGAGCCGCTATTGTCGTTCAATCGGCCCTTCCTGAACGATGCGCGAGATACAACGTATACGATCAGTGACATGGACCGCGCCGCCATTGCGAAGTATTGCGCCGCGAAGGCGAAACAGATGGCGATCGCGATGGCGATCGGGGCCGTGGTCTCGACGTTCTACGCGGTCGGCCGGCCCGAGGGCGTCACAGCCACGATGGTGGTGGCCGGGGCGTTCATCGGCATCTGCATCTACGTCCTGATTTCGCTCTTTTTCCTCGGGTTCAACCGAATCATCCGTCTGCTGTCACCACCCACGGCGCGTCTCGCCGAAGCCGCGATCTACCTCGTCGGGGGCGCGGCTGGATGGATCATCGGCGTGACGCTGGTGAACAGCTTTCTCGACCGCAGGCTCTCCGTCCCGTCGTTTGGCGGAAACGCCCAAACCTTCATGGTGTTGACTGCAGTCGTGGTCCTCGTGACAGGGATTTTGTTTCGCGTGTTCGAGACAATGCAGGAAAAGGTGCGGCAGACCGAGTGGGCGCAGCGTGAGCTTGGAATCGCGCGAGCAATTCAGGAGCGGCTGCTTCCTCCGGCAGTCGTGACTGGCGTCGGGTTCACCGTAACCACTCGCAATCTCCCCGCGCATTACGTGGCGGGTGATTTTTACGACGTCGTCCCGCTCGACGACGGTTCGTTGATGCTGGTGCTCGCAGACGTCGCGGGAAAGGGCATTGGCGCCGGACTCATCATGTCTTCCGTGAAGGCGGTCCTGCCGTTCGTGGCGCGCAGCGGGGTGGTGGCCACGATGGCCGCGCTGAATGAGAAACTCTCGCGCGAGCTCGCTGCGCGTGAGTTCGTTGCGCTGGTGTGCGTTCGCTATCAGCCGGCGACCGGATCGATCGAAGTGGCGAACGGCGGATGTCCCGATCCGTATGTCCTCCATCGCGATCGAGTGGAGACCGTGTCATGCGCCGGAATCCGCCTGCCTCTCGGTCTCAATCGCGGAGGCGACTACACGATCGCGCGATCGCGCATCGAGCCCGGCGAGCGACTCGTGCTCCTCTCCGACGGAATCCCGGAGGCGCCCACGCTCAACGGACACCCGCTGGGCTACGACGTCGTCGAGAAGATTCTCGCTGACCTGACGTCGGCCCCGCAGCGCGGCATGGCCTGGCTGGACATGCTGATCGCCGATGTACAGCAGCGCGTGGAACCGTCGCTGGCGGACGACTGGACCGTACTCATCCTTGACCGCGCGACGGCGTGATGCGCGTCGCTGCCTTCGCCGGTCCGTCGAACAGCGGCAAGACAACCAGCATCTGTGAGTTGATCCGGCACTTTGTCGCCCGCGGCGAGACCGTGGCCGCGATCAAGCACACCCATCACCCATTGACCGGGCAGCGCGGCGGTGACACGGAGAAGTTCGAGAACGCCGGAGCTTCGACCGTGATCCTCGCCGGCGTGAACCAGGCCGTGGTCTTCGGCCGCGACGTTCGGAGGATCACGTTCCAGTCGCCCACCGATCTGCTCGCGCACACGAACGCGGACATCGTCCTCGTCGAAGGCTTCAAGGACTTTCACGGCTGGCCGCGCGTCGCCAGCATCGAAGAAGCGATTGCGCTTCTCGATAGAATCGACTGAATGCTCCGCTATCGCGCCGTTCTGTTCGATCTGGACGGCACGCTCGTCGACTCGTACGCCGCGCTTGCGGACGCGGTCAACTTCGCGAGGCGCGAGCACGGACGCGGCGACCTGGCCGAAGGGCGGATCAAGGAGTTTGTCGGCGACGGGCTGGAACGCCTGCTGGAGCGCGCGTTCGATTCCGATGTTCCCGCGGGTGCGGTCGGCGCGTTCGAACAGCGTTACGACGAGATCTGCTGCACGGCCTCGCGGGTGCTGGACGACGTTCACGAGACCCTTGGCAAGCTCGATGCGCTCGGGCTGGCAATGGCCGTCTGCACGAACAAACCGACGGGCTTCTCGCAGAAGATCCTCGATCATCTCGGGCTGGCGCGTTTCTTCCGCGCGATCGTCGGTCCCGATCTCGCCGGCGCGCGCAAGCCGTCCGCCCAGCACGTCCTTCACGCGCTCGCTGCCACGGGCTGCGGAAAGAAAGAGGCCTTGTTCGTCGGCGACATGCCGATCGACATCCATGCCGCGCGCAACAGCGGCATCCGCGTCGCCGTCGTCATCACCGGATCGGCCACCACCGCGGAGCTCCGTGCTGCAGAGCCCGATCACCTCCTCGGCCGTTTCTCCGATCTGATCGGTGTGGTTACCTCGTGAAAGCGAAGTACCGCCTCGTGTTTTTCGACGTCGACTCGACACTCGTCACCATCGAAGGCATCGACATTCTGGCCGGTGGAAACCCGGAGATTGCGAAGCTGACCGCGGCCGCGATGAACGGCCAGATCCCTCTGGAAGAGGTCTATGCGCGGCGTTTGCAGAGGATTCAGCCGACCCATGCGCAGATCCAGTCGCTCGGCAGGCAATACGTCGACTCCCTCGTTCCAGGCGCCGAGGATACGGTCGCGCGCCTTCGCGACGCGGGAGCGGTCATTCACATCGTCAGCGCCGGCATCGAGCAGGCCATTCTTCCTCTGGCGGACCGGCTCGGGATTCGAGCCGTCCACGCCGTTCGCCTCCGGTTCGCCGACGGTGCTTACGACGGCTTCGAGCCCTCGTTTCTCACGCAGACCGGCGGCAAGGAGCTCGTCATCCGCGACGTTCGCGCGCGGACGAAAGGAGGCGCGGCGATGATCGGCGACGGCGCCAGCGACCTGGAGGCCAAACCGGCCGTGGACCTTTTCATCGGATTCGGCGGTGTTCACATCCGGCCGCTCGTCAGGGACAATGCGGATGTCTTCGTCACGGAGATGGCGGCCGTGATTCCTCACCTCATCGCATGACAGGCGACGACTGCAAGTTTTTCATCCCCGGGCCCACGTGGGTGCGTCCCGAGCTCCTGCAGGAGATGACGCGTCCGATGATCGGCCACCGCGGCGCCGAGTTCAAAACGCTGTTCACGAAGATCGTCGCCAACCTGAAGCCGTTGTTCGCGACGAAGCAGGACGCGCTCGTCGCGACTTGTTCGGGCACCGGCCTGATGCAGGCCGCGCTCGCGAACTGCGTCTCGCGGCGCGTTCTCGTCACACAGTGCGGAGCTTTTTCCGAACGCTGGGCGGCGATCGCGGAGACGCTCGGGCTCGAAGTCGACCGGCTCGACGCAGGGTGGGGAAACGCCGTCGATTCCGACGCGCTTGCCGATCACCTGGCGAGCCCGCGCGCGCATTACGACGCGGTCACCCTGACGCACAACGAGACCTCAACCGGCGTCACGAACGATGTTCAGCAGCTTGCCAGTGTGGTTCGCGACGCATCGCCCGATACCCTCATCCTCGTCGACGCCGTCTCATCCCTCGGCGGCATCCCGCTGCAATTCGATGAGTGGGGACTCGACGTCTGTTTCGCCAGCGTGCAGAAGGCCATCGCGATGCCGCCTGGGATCACGGTGTTCGCGCTATCGCAGAATGCCCTCGCGCGCGCGGCGAAGATGCCGTACCGCGGAACGTACTTTGATTTTCTCTCCTACAAGAAAAATGCGGATGAGGGCAGCGTTCCGTCAACGCCGTCGATTCCGCATTTCTATGCGCTCGAGGCGCAGCTGCGGCACATTGTTGAAGAAGAAGGCCTCGAAGCGCGATTCAAGCGGCACGTAGCGATGCGCCAGTTGACGCTTCGCCGCACCGCGCCGTACGCGGAGCTGGCTTCAGATCCCGCGCACGCGTCGCCGACTGTAACCGCGTTGAAACCAGCAAAGAATCCGGAAGAGATCCGCAACGAGATGAAACGCCGCGGCTTCACGTTAGGCGGCGGCTACGGCACGTGGAAGGCGACGACCTTCCGGATCGGACACATGGGCGACATGTCGCTCGAATCCGTGGACGCGATGCTCGATGTGCTGGAAGAGGTGGCGAAGTAAATGACCAAACATCGAGTTCTCGTCACCGATACCCTCGCTGATTCCGGCCTGGCGATCCTGCGCGCGGCGCAAGATGTCGAGCTGGATTACAGAGCGGGACTCAAAGGCCCCGAGCTGCTGAAGGCCGTTTCGGAATCGGATGCGCTCATCACGCGCAGCGGGACCGCGGTTACGCAGGAGCTGGTGAACGCGGGCACGCGCCTGCGCATCATCGGCCGCGCCGGAGTGGGCCTCGACAACGTCGATGTCGAAGCGTGCACCGCCCGAGGCATTCTGGTCATCAACGCGCCGACGGCGAACATCATGTCGGCCACCGAGCACACCATGGCGATGCTGCTCGCGCTCTGCCGCAACATTCCCGAGGCGCATGCCAGTGTGAAGCGGGGGGAGTGGACACGCTCGAAGTTCATGGGCGTCGAGCTCAATGGCAAGACGCTCGGCATCCTCGGCCTCGGTCGCATCGGAACGCGCATCACCACGCGTGCGCGAGCGTTCGGCATGCGCGTGATCGCGTACGACCCGTACATCGCTTCGACGGTCGCCGAGAAAGTCGGCGCGGAGATGGTCTCGCTCGACGCGCTTCTCGCGCAGGCGGACGTCATCACCGTGCACACGCCGCTCACCGACGAAACGAGGGGCATGATCACGAAGGAACACTTCGCGAAGATGAAGGACGGCGTCATGGTCCTCAACATCGCGCGCGGCGGCATCTACGAAGAGCAAGCGCTCGCGGATGCGCTCAACAGCGGCAAGGTGGCCGGCGCGGCCGTCGATGTGTTCGTCGAGGAGCCGCCGGGAAAAGATCACCCGTTTCTCAACGCGAAAAACATCATCCTCTCGCCGCACATTGGCGCGAACACCATCGAGGCGCAGGATCGCGTCGCGGTGCAGACGTCGGAGATGGTCGTCGACGCGCTGCGCGGTTCGATCTTTGTGTCAGCGGTCAACCTGCCGTTCGAGGGTTTGTCCGATGCCGACGCCGCCCCGCTCATCAACCTCTCCGAGCGCCTCGGCCTCTTCGCCGCGCAGGTCCTCAGCGGCGCGATCACCCGAGTGGCGGTCGAGGCGTGGGGCATCGACGAGCGGCTCCTGAAGATTCTCTCGGTCGCGGCGCTCAAAGGTGTGCTCACTCCGCATCTGTCGGAGTCGATCAACTTCGTCAATGCCGAGCAGGTGGCGCAGAATCGCGGCATCGCGATCGGCGCGACGACGCATCCGATGCCTGTCGACTACACGAACCTCATCACGGTCCGCGCCTCATCGGCGCGCGACGAGGTCTGCGTCTCCGGCACGTTGTTCAGCGAGAAGAACCAGCGCATCGTGGGCGTCAACAGCTTTCGGGTGGAGTTCAAACCGGAAGGGCACCTCATCTACATCATCAACAAGGACGTCCCCGGCGTCGTCGGGAAGGTCGGCACGATCCTCGGCGACCGCGAGATCAACATCGCGGAGTACAACCTCGCGCGCAGCGGAAGCGGCGGCAAGGCCATGGCCATCATCACCGTCGATTCGCCGCTCGACCCCGAAACGCTCAACTTCCTGCGATCATTCAAGGAAATGGAAGAGGTCAAGCAGGTCCGCTTATGAACATCCGTTTGCTCGCATTCGCCTTCATGCTGTTCGCCGCCCCGATCTACGCCATCACGCTGGATGACGTGCGTTCATCGGGGCTCTCCGTCACGACACTCGACGGTAAGACCACATCACTGGCGGCGTTGATTCCCGAAGGGCAAGTGGTGGTCATCGACTTCTGGGCGACGTGGTGCCGCCCGTGCCTGATGGAGATGCCTACGTTCGAAGCGCTCCATCGCGACCACGAGAAAGACGGTCTGATCATCCTCGGACTTGTGACCGGGGACAAGAAGGAAGCCGTCGAAAAGTTCCTGGCCACGCAACACAAGATCCCCTACTTCGTCGCTTTAGGTTCGCTCGAGGTCTACAAGTTCTTTCGGGCCGGCAATCGCATCGGCTTGCCGCTGGTTTTCGTATTCGGACGTGATGGCAGGATGATCGACGAGTACGAGGGTCTTTCGATGCGAACGACAGGCTCCATCACGGCCGCCGTCACAGAAGCCCTGACGAAATCGGCAAAATGATGCAGTACCGCGACCTGGGCAAGACGGGAATCCGCGTGAGCGTCGTCGGATTTGGCGCGTGGGCCATCGGCGGAGCGGCTGAAGGATCGGGGGCGCCGATCGGATGGGGACGAACGTCCGACGACGATTCGCTCGCCGCGATCCGCCGCGCGCGCGAAAACGGCGTCACATTTTTCGACACCGCCGACAGCTACGGATTCGGACGAAGTGAATCGCTTCTCGGCATCGTGCTGCCGCGCCACCGGCAGGACGTCGTCATTGCGACGAAGGTCGGCGTCGTGCGCGGCGCGAACGGCGAGCTGAGAAAGGACTTCTCCCGCCAGCACATCTTCCATGCGGTCGACGGTTCGCTGAAGCGGCTGCGCACCGATTACATCGATCTCTATCAGGTGCACAGTCCGACGATCGACGATCTGCGCCGCGACGAGATCCAGGACGCGATGGACCGGCTTCAGGACGCCGGAAAGATCCGCTTCTGGGGCGTTTCGGTTTCCACGCCGGAGGAAGGCCTGGAAGTCGTGCGCAATGGCTGGGCGCACGCGCTTCAGGTTCTGTACAACGTGCTCAATCAGGCGCCGGAGAAAGAGCTTTTTGCCGCGGCGAAAGAAAAAGGTTACGGCATCATCGCGCGCGTTCCGCTCGCCTCCGGCCTGCTGACGGGGAAGTTCCGCATCGACACGGTCTTTCCGGCCGATGACATCCGCCAGAATTTTCTCACCGCGCGGCGTTTGCAGGAGGCGCTGGAGCGCGTCGATGAAGTGAAGTCGATCGTTACGGGAGCCGCGCCGAGCCTCGCGGCGGCCGCAATCCAGTTCGCGATCGCGAACGACGCGGTATCGACCACGATCCCCGGCGCCAGGAACGTGCGGCAGGTGGACATGAACACCGCCGCCGCGGACGCGACGCTGCCCGCCGAAGTCCTCGAGAAACTCCGATCACGCCTCGGCGACTACAACTTCTATCAGCGGCACGGTATCCGTTTGTAAGCCTTAATCGTCTGAAGAGCATGCGCAAGTACGCCGCACTCGCTCCTCTGATGATGTTCGCGTGGAGCGCTCACGCGGCGACCCATGTGGATTGGCTTGAAGACTTCCATTACGTGCTCGGCGAGATCGCTGTGCATTACGCGAATCTCGACTTCGCCATTCACGACAGGAAGGTCGACCTTGCCGCGCTTCGGGAGCGCGCGGAAGATCGCATCCGCACCGCTAGCACCGATCGAGATTCGCAGATCGCGATCGATCAGTTCATGGCGGCGTTCGGCGACGGCCACGCGTACGTGCAATGGCCTTCGACACCTCGCCTGGCGACGCCGAAGACGGCGCTGTGCGACCGGCTCGGTTACGCCACCCGCGAAATCGGCGGAATCGAATTCGGCCGCTTGCCCGAATACACAGCAATCGCGGACGACGATACGCCCGACATGCCGGCCGGCGTTCTTCACCTCGACAAGAACGTGATCGTGGGTGTCATCCGCATTCGTGAATTCACCGAGAGCTTGCACCCGGCGCTTTGTCTGGCGGCCCTGCACGACCTGAAGCTCGCTGAAGATGCGGCGTGCGAAAGCGACTGCCGTCACGACGTCAATCGCGCGGTCGCGGACCGTCTGACTGCGGCGCTCGAGCGACGGATCTCCACGCTGACGAAGACGGGCGCGAAGGCGGTGATCGTCGACCTCACCGGCAACGGTGGCGGATCGGACTGGGTCGATCCCGCGGCGCGAGTTCTTGCGGCGAAGCCCCTCATGGCACCACGCCTCGGATTTATCCGGCATGCCCACTGGGTGCGCGATCTGACCGATCGGCTCGCTGACGTGACGGCCGACTTGCAGAAGAGGCCGACCGATCCGCAGTTGCTGACCGCTTCCGCGAGGCTGCGGGCCGCGCTCGACGAGGCAGCCAAGCCCTGCGACCGCTCCACGCTGTTCGGCGATGTCACGACGACGCCAGCCTGCTCTCTGGTGGTCTCGGACGCAATCTACGCAACCGGTGTCCTTCCGTACGCAAAGCCTCGCTCGCTGAACCGCTACCAGTCGAAAGGCGTTCTCTTTCATCCCAGCCTCTACGCCTACCACGAGTCCGCGAACCGGCTGCCGCTCATCGTCCTCGTCGATGGCGCTACCGCATCCGCCGCCGAATACTTCACCGCGATGATGCAGGACAATCATGCGGCGACCATCGCCGGCTTGCCGACCCGTGGTGCGGGTTGCGGCCACACGAATGGCGGCATCGACGCGACGCTGCCGCACTCGGCTGGAAAACTGAGCTTGCCCGATTGCGTTCGGCTGCGTGCGGACGGCGCAAACGAGGTGGCCGGTATTGCGCCGGACGTCCTCGTTCCCTGGTCGAACGTCGACAGCCCGTATCAGCGCGCGTTCAAAGCTCGCGCGGCCCTGCAAAAGACCCTGCGTTGAGCGGAACACAGTTGCGGTCGCGTGCGTTGTAGATCCGAATGCCCACTCGCACGATTGCCATTCGAGGCGCGCGAACTCACAACCTGAAGAACGTTTCCGTCGACATTCCGCAGCGCCAGCTGACGGTTTTGACCGGTCCGTCGGGGTCGGGCAAGTCGTCGCTGGCCTTCAACACGCTGTACGCGGAAGGGCAGCGGCGCTTCGTGGAGTCGATGTCCACGTATGTGCGCCAGTTCCTCGAGCGGATCGACCGGCCAGACGTCGACGAGATCGACGGCATTCTGCCCGCCATCTCGATCGAGCAGAAGAACTCGGTCAAGAACGCACGCTCCACGGTCGCCACCGCGACGGAGCTCGCCGATCACATCCGCCTCTTCATGACCTACTGCGGCGAGACGATCTGTCCCGACTGCGGCGTCACCGTTCGACGGGAGACACCGGAGTCGATCACGGCCGCGATCGAAGAACGCCTCGCCGGAAAGCGGGTCGTCGTCCTGGCTCCGATTTTCTTCGAGGCTGCCGCGCGCGACGAAGTCCTGCGCCAACTTCTCACCGCCGGTTTTTTTCGCGCCTGGGTCAACGGCGAAGTGCAGGACCTCAAAGAGATGGATCTGACGAAGATCACTTCTCTCGAGCTCGTGATCACGCGACTGCGCGTCGACCCGGACAAACAGACGCAGATCACCGAGGCGATCGAGCAGGCGTTCGAGATTGCGAAGGGGAACGTCAATCTCCTCGAGCAGAGCGACAGCGGATGGATCAGCCACCGCTTCACCTCACGATTCGCCTGCAACGCGTGCGGCACGGAGTTCCTCGAGCCGACGCCGCAGCTCTTCTCGTTCAACTCGCCGTTAGGCGCCTGCACGCCCTGTCAGGGTTACGGGCGGATCATCGGCATCGACCTCGACAAGGCGATTCCCAACAGAAATCTGCGGCTCGACGAGCGTCCGATCGCGCCATGGAACTCGCCCGGTTACGAAGATTGCTACGAAGATCTCGAGAAAGCAGCGAAGAAATACAACCTGCGCCTCAATGTGCCGATCAACCAGCTCACGCAGGCCGAGTGGGACATCCTCCACGACGGCCGCAGCAAGTGGTACGGCATCAAGGGCTTCTTCGAGTGGCTGGAAACGAAGAAGTACAAGATCCACGTCCGCGTGAAGCTGGCGAAGTACCGCAGCTACGAACCCGGCCCGCATTGTCACGGCTCGCGACTGAAAGCCGCCGCCGACTACGTGACGTTCCGCGGAAAGAAGATCGGCGATCTCTTCGGCATGAACGTGAAGGACGCCCGCAAGTTCTGGGAGTATCTCCCGCTGTCCAAGTCCGAAGAGAAGATCGCGGGCCATCTGCGCCGCGAGATCGTGAATCGACTGACATATCTCGACGAGGTAGGCCTTTCGTATCTCACGCTCGATCGACAGACGCGGACCCTTTCCGGCGGTGAATCGCAACGCATCAACCTCGCCGCCGCCCTCGGCAGCTCGCTCACCGAGACGATGTACGTGATCGACGAGCCGACAGTGGGTCTGCACGCGCGCGACAGCGAACGGCTGCTCGCTGTTCTGCGGCGCTTGAAGAACGCGGGCAACACCGTGATCGTCGTCGAACACGATCCGACGATTATCGCCGGTGCCGACTACATCGTCGAGTTAGGCCCGGGAGCGGGCGAGTACGGCGGCGAAGTGCTGTATTCGGGACCAGGCACCGCACGCGATGGCTCTGTCTCTGTGTGTGGACCGGCTTCAGCCGGTCACCAGCGACCGGCTGAAGCCGGTCCTCACACAGAAGCCGCGATCAAGATCCGCGGTGCGCGCCAGAACAACCTGAAGAACATCGACGTGGAGATTCCGCTCGGGCAGCTGGTCGCGGTCACCGGCGTCTCCGGCTCCGGCAAGTCGACCCTGATACGCGACTGTCTGTACAACCGTTATCAGCGCGAGTTCCGTGGCGTTTCCGGCGTCGAGGTCGGAAAAGTCGATGCGCTCGAAGGCGTGGACAAGATCTACGACATGCAACTCGTCGATCAGTCTCCGATCGGCCGCTCGACGCGATCGAATCCCGCGACCTACGTGAAGGCGTGGGATGAGATCCGCAAGCTCCTGTCGGAAACCACGGCTGCGAAACTCAACGGCGTGACTGCCGGCATGTTTTCGTTCAACACCGCCGGCGGCCGCTGCGAAGTGTGCGAAGGCGCCGGGACGGTCAAGATCGACATGCAGTTTCTCGCGGACGTGGAAGTCATCTGCGACAAGTGCGGCGGCAAGCGCTTCAACGAGCACGTGATGAAGGTTACCTACAAGCACAAGAACGTCGACGACATCCTCACCATGACGGTCGACGAAGCGATGAAGTTCTTCATCGACAAGCGAGCGATCCTCAAGCGCTTGATCTCGCTCCGCTCCGTCGGGCTCGGGTATCTGCGGTTAGGCCAGTCGACGGAGTCGCTCTCTGGCGGTGAAGCACAGCGGCTGAAGCTCGGGTCATTCCTCGCGGAGAATGCGAAAACGGACGGCGGGCGACTCTTCCTATTCGATGAGCCGACGACCGGGCTGCACGCCACCGATGTCACGCAACTTCTGAAGACCTTCCGGGACCTCATCGATCGCGGGCACTCGGTCGTGGTGATCGAGCACAACATCCAGTTGATCGAGGCCGCGGACCATGTCATCGATCTTGGCCCCGAGGGCGGCGATCAGGGCGGCGAGCTGGTGGCGGTCGGGACACCGTCGGAGATTGCGGCGAATCCGCGCAGCATCACGGGCCGCTATCTATCCCGCGAAGTGGAAGGCGAAGTCGACAAGCCAGCCGACTTTGTCCCGATACGCGTTGCGCGCGACCTCGACGCTGCTAAACGATGATGATCGTGAAACGCTTCGGAAGAGCGCGTGCGCCATGTCCTCCGAGGGGACTTTCAGCCGCACTTTGACGGCGTTTCCTTCGGCATAAGCGTCGACGATCTGTACAGTCGACGGAAGTGCCGTCCGAATCGCGGTCTTCCATTGCGACGGAACATCCAGCATTTTGAGCGCGTCGTTGGGGTCGTTCACCTGCAGACGCCGCGGGCGCATCTTGGTTTCGATTGTCGTGATCGTTGCGGTCTTGAAGTTCACCTCGACCGTGACCGCCGATCCCTTCGGCACATCGACCTCGGCTCGAGCCGTTTTGCCACCCAGGGTCACGACGATCGGGTATCTGCCAGGCGGCACTGCGTCGAATGTCAGCTCGGTTGCGTCGTGATTCTCGCGTGTGCCGCCGTGAAATTCGACCGTCGCGTCGAGCGGGATCGACGTCACGCGCAACAGCCCGGCGTCCGACTCCTCGGCCGGGCGATTCAGCTTGCGAAAGCCGAGCGGCGAGACGTTGATCTCCGTCTGCAGCCCTTCGGCAATCTTGACGTTGAAGGCCGCCTCCCGGCCGTCCGGCGTGCGGACGATGATGTGGTGCGGGCCAGCGGCGATTCCCTTCAACAGTGCTCCACCATCAACATTGGACGTCGTCCCGGCGACGTTACCGTCCACGAGCACCTGAAGGCCTTGCATTGGGACATGCACGTACAGGCGTCCGCCGGGGGAAGGACTGCCACTCACCGCAAGCAGCAGCGCGACCATCAAGGTTGTCATGATGGAAACATCATAACGCCGCACGAGACCGCTCTACCTGCCGTCTAACTTGCTGATTTCTATACAATGGCCTGCCCAATGCAACGAGGAGAACCCGCATGAGCGTGAGTCAAACGGAGTTTCCCGACATCATCGGAGCCCGTCCCGATGGGCCTGCAGCCGCGGATTTCGAACCCTACATTCCCGCCGCGGTCAAACTCCGCGAGCTGACCGTTCTTCCGGTCATTGTCGGAACGCTCCTCGGCATCATTTTCGGTGCTTCGTCGCTGTACCTGGTCCTGAAGGTCGGGCTCACTGTCAGCGCGTCGATTCCCGTCGCCGTCATCTCCATCACCCTGTTCCGCATCCTGTCAAAACTCGGGATGCGCGACGCGACGATTCTCGAGAACAACATTGTGCAGACCGCGGGCTCGGCAGGCGAGTCGATCGCGTTCGGCGTCGGCGTCACGATGCCTGCGATCATGATTCTGGGGTTCGATCTCGAGATCACCCGCGTCATGCTGGTGGCCGTTCTCGGCGGCCTGCTCGGCATCCTGATGATGATTCCTCTGCGCCGCGCACTCATCGTCGCGCAGCACACCACGCTCAAATATCCCGAGGGAACGGCGTGCGCCGAGGTGTTGAAGGCGGGGGCGTCGGATGAGTCGATCGCCAACGCATCCGAGAGCGCCAAGCGCGAGATGGCGCGCCTCGGCGGCCAGGCCACGAGCGCCAAGACGATCTTCACCGGATTCGGCATCGGACTTCTCTACAAAGCCTTGAACGTCGCGTTCCGCGGATGGAAAGACACGCCCGAGAGAGTCTTCGGGCCTCCGTTCAACGCGGGTTCCGTTTCGGCGGAGATCTCGCCGGAACTCCTCGGCGTCGGCTACATCATCGGGCCTCGCATTGCTTCGATCATGTGCGCGGGCGGCGTGCTCGCGTACCTCGTGCTGATTCCGGCCATCAAGTTCTTCGGCACCGGACTCGCGGCACCGTTGGCGCCCGAGACGACGCGCCTGATCAAAGACATGTCGCCGGGACAGATTCGCAACGCGTACATCCTCTACATCGGTGCCGGCGCGGTGGCGGCGGGCGGAATCGTTTCTCTCCTTCGATCGCTGCCCACGATCTGGCACGGCATGAAGGAAGGCATCAAGGATTTCCGCGGCGGCAGCGCCGCGCGCGCTGGAATGGAGCGGACGGATCTCGATCTGTCCATGAAGCTCGTTCTCGCCGGCAGCTTCGCGCTCGTCGCGGTGATCGCGCTTGCGAATCCGCTCTATGTCGGTGGCACGGGCATCGGCGCTCGCGTCATGGCGGCGCTTCTCATCGTGATTCTCGGCTTTCTCTTCGTGACCGTTTCATCGCGACTGACTGGTGAGATCGGCTCGTCGTCCAATCCGATCTCAGGAATGACGGTCGCCACGCTGCTCATCACGTGTCTCGTCTTCCTGGTGATCGGCTGGACCGGATCGACGTACTACGTGACGGCGCTCTCGATCGGCGCGATCGTCTGCATTGCCTCATCGAACGGCGGCACGACGTCGCAGGATCTCAAGACCGGATATCTCGTCGGATCGACGCCGCGCAATCAGCAGATCGCGATCCTCATCGGCGCGCTGGCTTCGGCTTTGGTGCTTGGACCGATTCTTCTCAAACTGAACGGCGCGGCGAGCGTGTATCTGCCGCGCGTCAGCTCCGAGCCGGTCGCGGGCCAGGAAGGCGGAGCGCTGAAGCAGGTGGAAAACTGGCCCGCGAGTCTGCACGCCGACGCCTCCGAGCTCACCGCGCACGAGTCCTTCGACGGCAAAGACTATTTCGTCTGGCACCACTCCGAGCCGGGCGGCGCGACCGCGATCAAATATCTCGTCGACTCGAACGGCACGCCTCAGTACCTCATCGATCCCGGAATCAATGGCCTCCATAAGTTCCTCGTGAACGGCAAGCCGGCGCCGAAGAAGTTCGACGCGCCGAAAGCCACGCTCATGTCGTACATCATCAAGGGCATCCTCAACCGTCAACTGCCGTGGGGTCTCGTGCTCCTCGGCGTGATGATCTCGCTCGTCCTCGAAATGTCCGGGATTCCGTCTCTCGCGTTTGCGGTCGGCGTCTACCTACCTCTGTCCAGCTCCAGCCCGATCTTCATCGGCGGGATGATCCGCTTGCTTACCGATCGCTACGTGCGCAGCAAGTATCACGGCATGAACCTGACCGAAGAACAGCTGACGGCCGAGGGCGACAAGAGCCCGGGCGTGCTGATGGCCTCCGGCTACATCGCGGGCGGCGCGATCGCCGGCATCCTGATCGCCTTCATGGCCGGCGTTCCGGCGATGGCCAGCTTCAACGACAGGCTCGACGCGATCGCGAAGAACAATCCGTTCGTGGAAGGTGCGCACCCAGATCTGCTGTCGTGCATTCCGTTCGCCATCCTGATCGCGCTGTTGTATCTCGTCGGACGCGAAGTGCTGCTAGCGCCGAAATCGCGTCCGCTCGATACCGCACCACGTTGAGGAAACGCGGCGCGCGCGCCACTGCGGAATCCATCGCGACAGCCACACGTACCCGACCACGAGGACGTTGACCGCGATCAGAACGGCGACCGAGTCATGACGGTTGAGCAGCGGCACGTGCGCCATCGGCCAGCGGATGAAGAACGCATCGACCACCAGGAGGAGTACGAGGTCGGCGCAGTCGCGAATCGCTGCCCGGACACGTGCGCGCCTGATGACGCGCGCGGAGCCGACAACGACACGTGGAGGGACTCCGATCGGTGAAACGCCGGGCAATAAATCTGGTCGCGCGGACTTCTCCATGGCACCTCATTCGACGCTTTGTTGAGCCTCTAAATTTCAAATAACTCTAGCACCAACGCGAGGAGATTTTGAGCGTATCCTCGGCTGGTCCGCCATGGATTCCGGGATGTCGTTCCTCTTCGCTCTGCTGGCTATTGCCGCGTTCGTACTTGCCGTGGCGGCAAACCGGAGGGCGAAGGCTCTCACCGCTGAAGTCGATCAGTTGAGGACGAATCTGTCCGACCTCCACCGCTGGGTCCGTCAATACTGGCGACAGACCGTGGCTGCCGCGCCGGAAGCGGGCGCGTCTTTTACTGAGCCAGTTGCGGAGTCGGCCGCGAGTTCGGTCGCCGGTCTCCGGTCTCCGGTCGCCGGGGAGACCGGCTTGCCCACAACCACGCCTCCTCTGGAAGTCGTGAAGCCGACGCCAGCAGTCCCGCCAAATCCTGAACCGATCGTTGTCCCAATCGCCGCAAGCTACGCAGCTTCACCGGCGACCGGCGACCGGCGACCGGCAACCCAGTCCGCGACCGAACCCGCAACGGAGTCCGCCAGAGAGCCGACCGTCGTCCCGCTTCCCGCGGCTGCGCGCGAATCCGTTCCGCCCGCCAAACCCAAGCCGCCCAAGCAGCCGTTCGACTGGGAGGCGCTCGTCGGCGTGAAGCTTTTCTCCTGGATCGCGGGCATCGCGCTCGTTCTGGCCGCGATTTTCTTCCTGCGCTACTCGGTCGAGCACGGCTGGCTCAGCCCGACGGTTCGCGCGACCATCGGACTCCTCACCGGCATCGCGCTTCTCGTCGTCTGCGAGCTGCGTATCGCCCGCGACTACACGTTCACGGTCAACGCGCTCGACGGCGCGGGAATCGCGATCCTGTACGCGACTCTCTTCGCCATCCACGCGCTGTGGCACCTGATGCCATCCACCGCGGTATTCGGGCTGATGCTCGTTGTCACTGCGGTCGCGGTGATGCTTTCGATCCGGCGCGATTCGATTTTCATCGCCCTTCTGGGGTTGTTAGGCGGATTCGCAACGCCGGCACTGTTGTCCAGCGGGGAGAATCGCGCGATCGGTCTCTTCTCGTACCTGCTCCTGCTCAATGTCGGGATGGCGTGGGTTGCGACGTCCAAACGCTGGCCGGTGCTCACTGCAATCACCGTCGTGTTCACGGCGATCTATCAATGGGCGTGGATCACGAAGTACCTCACGCCGGGGCAGTTGCCGCTGGCCGCCGCCATCTTCATCGTGTTCGGAGCGACGGCCGCAGCATCGCTCTGGGTCGGACGCAAGCACGACGACAAGCAGCCTACGTTTGATACCGCCGCACTGGCGGGCGCCACTCTGCCGCTTCTCTTTGCCGTGGTGGCTTCCGCCGTTCCGGCGTACGCGAGCCGTTACACCGTGCTGTTCGCGTTTCTTCTCATGGTGATGATCGGCCTGTCGCTGATCGCCATCTTCCGTGGACCACAATGGCTGCACACGCTGGGTGGTGCGACGGCGGTCATCGTCTTCGCGATCTGGACGAGCGTGTCGTACACAACGAACGCCTGGCCTGTGATTCTCGCGTGGGTCTCCGCCTTCGTGCTGGCGCAGCTGGTCGCGTCGCACTTCATGCCATCGACGAAGCTCACGGTTGCGCCGCTGCTGTTCTTCATGTTTCCCGCGCTCGCTTCACTCGATCGCGCAACTGCGACGCCGTACCTGCTCTTCGGGACCCTGTTCGTGCTCTTTGCGATCGTGTGCGCCTACGCGCTCATGCACAGCGTCCCGGCGCTCTATTTCGTCGCCGCGTTTCTGACGATCGCGGCGGAGGCCGTATGGTCGGCGAAATATCTCGCACCAGAAAGACTGCTGCAGGCACTCACGATCTACGGCGTCTTTGCCTTGTTCTTCCTCGGAATCCCGATCGTCGCAAAACGAATGGGGCGCAGGTTCGCGACCGGCCCCGCAAACACGGTTCTTCTCTTCTGCGTCATTGGAATGCTGTTCTTCCTCGCCGCCGGTCCGGTCGCGAAGAGCGCCTTGTGGGGTCTCGCGCTGCTGCTCGCGGTGGTGAATGCTGGCGCTCTGGCCGAGGCGAGATCGACATCGCATCCGGTGTTCGCGGCGGCAGGCATTCTGCTCTCGTGGATCGTGATCGCAGTCTGGTGCGCGACGTCGATCTCGATCGGCAACCTGGTTCCTGCGCTGGCCGTCATCGGCGGCTTTGCGTTGCTGGTCCTCGCCGGCAACGTCTGGGCGTCACGTGACGCCGACGACTTCGGGAACGCGACGTTTCTCGCGCTCGCGGGACACATGTTCCTTCTGGCGATTGCGGCCCAGAAGAGTCTCTCGATTCCGCCGTGGCCCCTCTTTGCAGTCCTGTTTGTTCTCGATCTCGCGATCGGTGTCGCGGCGATCTATGCGCGTCGCGACAAGCTGATGGTCGCCGCCATGGCGGCATCGCAGTTCGTGTTGATGATCTGGGCCACCGGCGCCACCGTGGCGCCGTGGCCGAACGTGGCGCTCGCTGCCGCATTGGCCGTCGCGGCCATCGCGGTCGTCTGGTTCCGCCTCAATCGAATCTACTCCCTCGCCGCTCTCGTCGCCCTATTCCTGGGCGACGTGGTCGCGATCGTCGCCGGCGTGACGGCACATACGCCTCTCTTTGCGACGTTGCTGGCGACGCACGTCGTGATTCTCATCATGCTTCTGGTGATCGCATGGATCACCGAGGAGCACACCGTATCTCCGATCGCGGTGGCCTTCTTCGCGCTCGCGACAGGACTCGCTCGCACGCACGGATTTGCGCAGCAACTCGGGTTCGCTACCGCGCTGTACATGCCGTTCGTTCTCTATCCGCTCTTGCTCGGTCCTCGGGCCAAGCGCGCGATGCAACCGTTTCTCGGCGCCGTCCTCGCGAGCGTGCCGTTTTTCTTCTTCGCACGCCAGGCGATTGTCTCGGCCGGCTTCGGATACGCCATCGGTTTGCTGCCCGTGTTTCAGGCGCTCGTGATGATGGCTCTGCTCCTTCGGCTGTTGCGCATCGAAGGACCGCAGGAACGGACGCTCAACCGGCTCGCTCTCGTCGCGGCGGCGGCGCTGGCGTTCATTACCGTCGCCATTCCGCTGCAGCTCGAGAAGCAATGGATCACGATTGCCTGGTCGCTCGAAGCCGCGGCGCTCGTGTGGTTGTTCACGCGCATTCCTCACCGCGGTCTGCTGCTGTGGTCGTCCGCGCTTTTCGCGGCGGTGTTCATCCGGCTGGTCTTCAATCGTGCGGTCTTCGCCTACCACCCAGTCATGCACACCGCGATCGTGAACTGGTACCTCTACACGTATCTCGTGGCCGCACTCGCATTCTTCGCCGCCGCGCGGTTTCTGCCGAAGTCGCAAGGTGCGCCTTGGGCGGTGCCCGCGCTCACCTCCTGCGGAACTATCCTTCTGTTCTTTCTGGTCAATATCGAGATTGCCGACTTCTACTCGAAGGGCCGCACGCTGACGTTCAACTTCTTCTCGTCATCGCTGGCGCAGGACCTGACCTATACGATCGGCTGGGCCGTGTTCGCGGTGGCGATGCTCGTTGCGGGGCTCATCCTCCACAGTCGCGCCGCGCGCGTTGCGGCGATCCTGCTGCTCCTGACGACCGTGCTGAAATGTTTCCTGCACGACCTCGCACGGCTCGGCGGCCTCTATCGCGTCGGATCGCTGCTCGGCCTCGCGGCGTCGCTGGTGCTCGTCGGCGTGCTGCTGCAGCGCTTCGTCATGAAGACGACGCGCGCCGAGGCGGCGCAGGAGATGTCGTGATCGCCAGTCTGTTGCTCGCCATCGTGCAACGCACTGTGACACCCGCGGTAGGACCGAATCGGCTGGAGCCTGATGCCCCTGTCTTGACCGGCGCCGCACCGCTTCGCTACACGATCACCGCCGACGGAAACCATCGCACCTACCAACTCACCGGTGGTCTCGAAGATCTTCGCTTCCACGACGCGAGCGGGGCCGAGCATCCATATCTCCT
>JBBRMQ010000001.1:0-49879 GCA_038230775.1 Thermoanaerobaculia bacterium | reverse complement strand
GTGTCCATCTGCGCGCTGGCCACCTGTCCGTTCTTGCCGATGGCGGCAGTGGTGTCGCGGATTTCTCGGGCGCTGATCGTTCGCGTCTCCACGATCGCATCGCCGTCGAGGACTTCTACCTCGGCCCTGTCGATGGAGAGCGGCTTCGTGGAGTCGTTCACCAGGAGAATGTTGTGAAGGACCAGATCGACGTAGTGGTGATCGGGGTTGATGCGCTGCACGTAGAGCACTCGAGCCGGGAAGATCTCGACCTGAAAACCACGAGCCGCGCAGGGAAAGAGCAACAGCGCTGCTGCTGCCAGTCTTCGCATGGAAGCGAATACGCGCTACGGTGACGATGGTTAACCGCAAATTTCTGCCGGCGCTCTGAAGTTGCTCCGGCGCCTCACGCCGAGCCGATGTAATAGAATCGGGATCTCGCGAGCGGGCGTAGCTCAGTTGGTAGAGTCGGAGCTTCCCAAGCTCAAGGTCGCGGGTTCGAACCCCGTCGCCCGCTCCAGACTTCCTCTTAGAACGACTTCGGCGAGGCCGCCGCGCCGGCGCTCCAAAGGCAACTCATTGCGCCCGCGCGCCGCAGGAAGCGATCGAGCGCTTGCCCCTTGACATTTGTCTACTACGGATGTAGTTTAGTGAACGTCAACTGAGGTAGGTATTGCTGGCGATGAAAACAACGATTCGTCTCACCCCTTTCGAGCTCGAGATCATGGACCTCCTCTGGCGCCTTGGCGAAGCGTCGGTGCGTGAGGTCCAGGAAGAGATCCCCGAGGAAAGCCGGCCGGCCTATACGACGGTGCAGACGATCATTCAGCGGCTGGAACAGAAGGAGGCGGTCCGCCGCAGCCGCAAGATCGGCAACGCGCTGATGTTCGAGCCGCTCATCACCCGCAAATCGGTCTATCGGCGCCTGATCGATGAGTTTCTGGACCTCTTTGGCGGATCGGCCCAGCCTGTCGTCGCTCACCTCCTCGAGAGTGGCAAGCTGACGCTGGAAGACATCAAGGCCCTCGAAAAGCGTGCGGAGGAGTCCGACGCTCGCAGGCGGCCTGAATCGCGTCGCGCCCTCGCCAAACGGAGTCGCAAATGAACGTCATCGTCACGCATCTCTGGAGCTCCACCCTCGTCCTGCTCGTCGCGCTCGCTGCAGTGCGCGTGCTCCCTCTCACCGCCAGAACGCGTCATGCGGTCCTGCTCTGCGCGCTGTTCAAGTTTGCGATTCCTGCTGCTGTGATCACAACGCCGCTGCGGTGGTTGGGAATCGATCTGGCAAACATCGGCCGGCCGGCAGGCGCGATCTCGATGCAGTGGTTAGGCGGCCCCGTGACCCTCCGCACGATGATGCCGCAGCCGGCAAGCCGCTGGCCGCAAGCCGTCGCCATGGGCTGGATGGTGCCGGCAGCGGCGCTGGCAATCGGCTGGGCCATCGCTCGACGGCGGCTCGTCTCCTCGGCGTTGCGCACAAGCCATCCCGCTTTGCCACGCGAGCGCGCCGCGCTTGCGGATGCACGCCGGCAACTGGGGCTGCGGACCAGCGTGGAGGTCACACGCTCCAGCATCTGCGAGGCTCCGGCGGTGGTCCGCATCATCCGTCCCGTCGTTGTCCTTCCAGACGGCGGCTGCGATGCGCTCGACGACGACGAGCTCGAATCCTTGCTCCGCCACGAATGCGCGCATGTGGCGCGGCGCGACAACCTTGTCGGTCTCCTCGAATCGGCCATCGTCTCCGTCTTCTGGTTTCATCCGCTCGTCTGGATCGCGCAGCGCGCCCTTTCCACCGCACGCGAGGAGGCGTGCGATGAAACGGCCGCCGCCACTGCAGACGCCGTCGACACATACATCTCCGCTCTCTCCAAAATCTGCCGCGCCGTCCTCGCGTCGCGCCTCGCCGGCGTGTCGTGTATGGCCAGCGCGCATCTACAAGAAAGGTTGAATCACATCATGCGCTACGAACTTCTCCGCACCCGTGCTCTATCCCATCGCCTCGTCATGACTCTTGCCACCATCGCCGTCCTCGGCGTGACCATCGGAGGCGGACTGCACGCCGCCACGTCTTCCGACTCGAACGAAAAACCGTTCAAGCTCAACTTTTACATCCGTCCCGGTGAGGAGCCAAACACGCTGGCCTTCTTCGGCCGCGTGATCGAAGTGTCGACGGACCACCTCATCGCGCAACCGAATGTCATCTTTCCCCGCGGGTCGAGTGCGAGCACGCGCACTGTGGCCGGCGATCGCGACATCCAGGTCGAGGTCCGCGACACCGGAAGCAAGGTGAGCGCGGTGCTGCGCGTCTCACAGGGCGGAGTACCGCAGCAGGAGTCGACGTACTTCGCAACGCCGCAAACCGACAGGCCCCGGGAGTCTCGCTATACCGGCGCCTTGATCAGCCTCAACCTGAAAGCGGCGGACATCAAAGATGTTCTGAAGACGTTCGCCAAGATCACCGGGACCGACATCCAATACCCGCCATCCCTGGAAGGAAAGGTCACGCTCGACGTCAAAGACATGCCTTGGGACGAAGCGTTCGACCTCATCCTTCGCGAACAGCACCTCACGTGGGAAGCGAACGGTAAGGCGATCGTCATCAAACAGTAGCGGACCGGGAACACATCGACTACAAACCATCAACCGATCAGCAGACGCTCGGGGATGCTTGCGGACGGCATCTGCAAAAGAGAACTCCTCTCGTATGGAAGCGTCCGCAAGCGGCACGGAATCTTCCCAAGCTCAAGGTCGCGGGTTCGAACCCCGTCGCCCGCTCCAATTCGCGCGCTCAAGCCACAATCGACTTCGAAGACGTTCATGATCCGAGCAATCAGTTTTGCGTGAAGAGAGGATTCTCGCCGACGAACGGCGACTACATCTGCCGGAAGACGTGCATGTAATTTCGGCTGACCGGAAGCACATCGGGTCGTCCCTTGACGTGAATCTCGGCCGTCTCGTTGTCGTGTCGCTTGACGTGGCTGATTGCGCGCAGGTTCACGACGACGGACCGATGGACCTGCACGAATTGCCCGGGGTCGAGTTGCGCAAGGAGCTCCTTGAGCGGTGTCCGCACCACCGCTTCGGCGGGTTTGCTGCCATCCCTCCACCCGACGAGCGTGTACTTCGCATCGGAACGCAGATAGTCGACGTCGTCCGTCGAGATGAGGCGAACGGTTTTCCCGGCCTGCGCGCGGATCCAGCGGAGCGGCTCGCTGTTCGTACCGCCGGACTGCAGCCTGTCGAGCTGAGCGGCGAGTTGCTGCAATAGATGCTCGGTGTTGATCGCAGGCCGCGCCGCGCGCAAGCGTTCTTTGAGACGACTCACCGTCTCCGCGAGCCGCGCGTGCTCGACCGGTTTCAGAAGGTAATCGAGTGCACCCTGCGCGAATGCCTGCACGGCGTAATGATCGAAAGCGGTGACGAAGACCAGATGCGCGCGGCGCCCGATGTGATTGGCAGCATCGACGCCGGACAGGCCGGGCATCTGCACGTCGAGGAAGCAGATGTCGGGATGACGCTCGTCGAACAGGCGGATGGCCTCGCGTCCGTTCCGGGCCGCGGCGACGATCTGGAGCTCGGGCCAGGCGTCCGCCAGCTGCGTCCGCAGGGATTCGCGCAGCAGCGGCTCGTCGTCCGCGATCAGTGCCGTCGGATGCCCGCTCATATCCGGGCCGGCATTTCGACCTCGGCGCGCGCTCCCGAACGCTCTGCTGTCGTCAGGCGCAGTTGTGCGTCGTCGCCGAAAATGAGTTTCAGCCGCTCCCGCAGCGTGGTGAGACCAGTCCCCAAACCCCTGGCGGAGTGGTGCAGGCCGGCTCCGGTGTCGGTAACGCGGATGAGGCAACGACCGCCGCGGCGCTGGATGTCGATGTCGATCCGCCCTCCTTCCTCGCTCGGATCGATGCCGTGACGAACCGCATTCTCAACCAGTGTCAGGAGCGTGGTTGGAGGGCAGCGCACCTCGAGCGCGGATGGATCGATGTTGATCGCGTACTGCAGACGATCGGGGATGCGCATCTGCATGAGCTCCAGGTAAGGGCGAACGAGTTGAAGCTCGCGCTCGACCGTCGCCGCCGGTTCATCGAGCACCGGGACCGCGGCGCGCAGGTAGGCGACCAGGCTGCGAAGGACCGTCGATGCGTACGGCGAGCGGGTGTCGACGAGCGCCTGCACATTGGCGAGCGTGTTGAAGAGAAAATGTGGCGCGACCTGCGCCTGCAGCAGACGCAGCCGGGCGTCGAGCGCCTGTCGTTCGAGCTCGCTGCGTTCGAGCGCGAAGGCCAGTTTCTGATGCCGCGCGAGCGCTTCCTTCTGTCTGACGATCGCTGCCAGCGCGGTCCACGGAGCGAGCAGGATGGAGAGGAACGTCACCATCATCCAGCCATCCATGCGGTCGCGGTCTTTCCAGAACGGCGGCGCGCCCGGAGCGGTCGAGAGGCCCCAGAGCAACAGGGTCGTCACCGGCATCGCGACGCCGACCGCAGCGACCTGCAGCACCCACCTTTGCAGCCAATCGGGCAGTCGTCTGGGCCACGCTTCGAACAGCGCGAACACCAACGTAGCCGTAAGCCCGACCGTGATCGTGCGAAAAAAGAGCGAGGTTGCGGGACTGTGCCACCCCCTGACCAGGAGCAGGCCGGCGGCGATGGAAATCGTCAGCGCGACCGCGAAGCGTCGGAGGGTCTTCGCAAGGACGCCGATCGGCTTCGCACCTGCTGCAACGTCGGACATCGCACTCAGGATACTCGCGCCGGCTATGCGCCCGACGGAGCACGTTTCCACCGGTCACCGGCGGCCCGGAAATACGCGTCGATGACGTACGGCCACGGGATGACGACGGAAATGACGATGACCCCAATCAGGCAGGCTTTGAATGTCGCGTAGTTGCTGGCGTCGATCGCATGCGCGAACCACAGCGGCATGCCGACCGCCGCGACCCAGATCGCCTTCCACGCGAGCTCGAACAGAAGCACGGGGAGCATCTTGAGCGGATGGCGGAGACCGAGGAGGAAAAATGGCGCCATCGCCGCGAGCAGACAGCGGGCGACACCACTCATCAGTGGATAGCGCGTGGCCTGGTCGATGACCTGCGGCCAGATTTGTGTCGTCAGAAACAGAAAGATCATCAGGTATGTCGCGCGGAGGAGGTACAGGCGGAAGGCGGTGACCATAGTGATCACCACTATTGAGCCCAGTTCGCGCGAGCGAAACCGTCTTGCGACGGGCGGGGGATTTTCAGCGATGAACGGAGGTGGCTGGAAGATTTGGCCTGTCGTTTTTTGGTGCTGTCATTCCGAGCGTAGCGAGGACCGGTGTGGGCGGGCGGCTCGCTCATCGCCCCTCCCAGCCCCACCGGTCCCTCCCTTCGCTTCGCTCAGCGTCGGAATGACAGGTTGAGTCCGTTGTTCATCGATGCCCGGCCGGGACCGCCATCGTGAACAGCTCGACGTCATGAGGGAAGGCCTCAAGCCGGTCCCCACATTTCATCGCAGGCGACGCGGGCGCTGCGCTTCTTTAGACTTTCTTAAGCCCGTTCCATGATCGCCTGCCCGTACACTCCGCGGTTGCGTTGAGCGCGGATCGCACTGCACCACTCGAGCAGCACGGGAACGCCTCGGGCAAGCGCGTCGTCTCGCTCGCGCTGCTGGCCCTCGGCATCGTGTACGGGGACATCGGTACCAGTCCTCTCTATTCGCTGCGCGAGTGCTTCTATGGGTCACACCCTGTTCCGGTGACCCAGGCGAACGTGTTCGGCGTCCTGTCTCTGATTTTCTGGTCGCTCGTGATCGTGGTGACCGTGAAGTATCACGTGTACGTTCTTCGATTCGACAACCGCGGCGAGGGCGGCATTCTCGCGCTCATGAGCCTGGTCGGGATGGACAAGTCGCGCCGCGGAGCGGTGCGCGCGGTTCTCCTCGGCATCGGGGTCTTCGGCGCCGCGCTTCTCTACGGCGACGGAATGATCACTCCCGCGATCTCGGTGCTCAGCGCCGTCGAGGGTCTCGAGATCGCCACACCGTTCTTCAAGCCGTACGTCGTTCCGCTGACGGTGATCGTGCTGATCGGGCTCTTCCTGTTTCAGCGCCGGGGGACTGCGGGGGTCGGCGCGATCTTCGGTCCCATCATGATTTTCTGGTTTGGAACGCTGGCGGTCATGGGCGTGCGCGGCATCATCCTGGCCCCATCCGTTCTGTGGGCGATCAACCCGGTGCATGCCTATCGCTTTTTCGCGACCAACGGGATTCATGGCTTTCTCGTACTCGGCGGTGTCTTTCTGGTCGCCACCGGCGGCGAAGCGCTCTACGCTGACCTGGGGCACTTCGGGGAACGGGCGATTCAGATCGACTGGTTCAGTCTCGTCGGTGTATCGCTCGTTCTGCAGTACTTTGGTCAGGGCGCGCTGCTGATCCGGAATCCGGAAGCGGCACACAACCCGTTCTATCTTCTTGCGCCGAAGTGGTCGCTGTATCCACTGGTCGTCCTGGCCACGGTCGCCGCGATCATTGCGTCGCAGGCGATCATTTCCGGCGTCTTCTCGCTCACCCGCCAGGCCATCCAGCTCGGATATCTCCCTCGAATGCAGGTCGTCCATACATCGAGCGCGGAGATCGGGCAGGTGTACATGCCGGCGGTGAACTGGACGGTGATGGCGGCGACGATCCTGCTGGTCATCGCGTTCCGAAGCTCGACGAGTCTCGCCGGAGCCTACGGCGTCGCGGTCAGCATGACGATGATCATCACGACGATTCTCGCGGGTGTCGTGGCGCGCGACCTATTGCACTGGCCGCGCTCCGTCGCCATCGCGGTCACCATCGGATTTCTCATCGCGGACACCGCGTTTCTCGGCGCGAACCTGGCCAAGATCGCCGATGGCGGCTGGGTTCCGCTCCTCATCGGAGCGGTCGTCTTCACGTTGATGACGACGTGGAGGCGCGGCCGTCACATTCTGAATTCGCGCTTGCTCGAAGGTGCCCTGTCGCCCTCGATGTTCGTGGCGTCGTTGCGCATGCGAGGACCGGTGCGCGTTCCGGGAACCGCGGTGTTCATGCATCGCACGAACGAGGTCATCCCTCCCGCTCTGCTGCACAGCCTGAAACACTACAAAGCGCTGCACAAGCAGGTCATCCTCCTCACGATTTTCATCGAGGAAGTCGCGCATCTAAGTGACGCCGAGCGCGTGAAGATCGACGATCTCGGGGAAGGGATCGTCTGCGTCACCGGTCGTTACGGTTACATGGAGGAGCCGGATGTTCCGGCGCTCCTGCAACGGGTTGCGGATGAGCATGGGTTGGCCGTTCCGCCCATGGACACGACCTACTTCCTCGGACGTGAAACGCTGATCTTGACGTCGCGCCCCAGCGGAATGGCGACGTGGCGCGAGAAGATCTTCGCGTCCATGATGCGCAACGCGGAGAGTGCGGCGCGCTTCTTCCGGTTACCGCCGAATCGGGTGGTGGAGCTTGGCGCCCAGATCGAATTCTGAGCGCCTCTCCCCGCTGGAACGATTCACGATCGTCGTGCTGGGCGTCTACCTGGCTTCGGTCGGCCTGCACGTTCTCGGAACGCATCGCGTCATCTACAACAACTACCTGCACCGGCCAGTGCTCGCTCCCGTCGCCCTGATCATCGGTGTCATCCTGATCACCGCGGGATTGTTGATGCGTCCCTGATCACACGTCCCCGATGACGAGATCGAAGCCACGGCCGCTCATGAGAGACTCCGCGTGAACATCGCCGGCGCGCCGACCCACGTCAGCAGCAGTACATCGCGGTAGCCTGGTTGAGCGGGTGAGCCGATCAGCGGATGCCAGGTTTGGTTGAAGTTCGACACCACAATCATCTCGGCGATGATCGAAAGGACCGCCCAGCCAATGCCCGTGAACAATGCACGCTCGAGAGTGGCGTCCCCCGCTCCCCAACGCACACACACCAGCGCGCTGGTGATGATGATCATTACTTTCGCCGCGAGGCATGCTCCGGGAGAGACGTGCGCGAGCCTCTGATCGGCCATCAGAACGAGCCCGGCCGCCACGGCCCAGACCGTGGCGCCGGATGCGAAGACTACTGAGTAGTGCTGAGACTCGCGCTTCAACATGATCGCGACCATGAACCTCTCCGTATCATCACAACTGACACGATCAAGCCTCGCAAAAAAAGGCCGAAAGGGCGAGGGAGATCCTGTTAAGAGTGGATTAAGAGTGTCGAAAGATCTGGCCGCTCGTTAGACGGGCTCCGCGATGAAGCGGTACCCGATCCACGGCTCGGTGACGATGTATCGCGGCACCGATGGATCGGGCTCCACCTTCTTTCGCAGGGAGCTCATGTGCACGCGCACCGTATCGGCCGTCGTGCCGGGGGCCGAGCGCCAGACACGCGCGATGATCTGATCGATGAACAGGGGCTTCCCGGCGTTCGTCGACAAGAGCTCGAGCAGTGAAAACTCTGTCGGGGTCAGGCGCACCTCGCGGCTTCCCTGAATGACCTTTCGGCGTTCGATGTCGATGGTCAGATCAGGAAAGCGGAGGAAGCTCGGCGGTGCAGCGCCGGTGCGTCTGAGCTGGGCCCTCACGCGTGCCAGCAGTTCGTTGAGTGAGAATGGCTTGGTGACGAAATCGTCGGCGCCGAGGTCGAGAGCGCGCACTTTGTCGGCGTCGACGCCACGAACGGAGAGAACGATGATCGGAACCGGGGACGAAGCGCGGATGGCGGAGATCATCTCGAAACCGTCGGAGCCCGGCATGGCGAGATCCGCGAGGACGAGATCAGGCGCGCGCGTCCGAAACGAGCTCAATCCCTCGACGCCGTCGCTCCCGGTCGTCACCGAGTAGCCTGTGGCGCGAAGCTCGCGCGCCAGCGATTCGCGAATGGCGGGATCGTCGTCGACGACCAGAATCACGCTCGAGATCGTCACGCCGTCTCCTCCGTCTGCAGCGTTGCCGCCGGAAGGTCGATGCGTGCGATGGTGCCGCCGCCCGGCCGCGGCGCGAGGCCGATGCTGCCGAGGTTGACGGCGGCGAGCCCGCGCGCGATCTCCAGGCCCAGGCCGCGTTGTGCGACGTCGGTCGTCTCCGCGGCCACGTTCCCGTCGGAGTCCGCGATGGCGGTGGGAATCCCCGGCCCGCGGTCCAGCACTTCGAGGCGAACCTTGTCAGCATCGATCGGATGTTTGCGGGCCAGCAGTTCGATCGTCGTCTCCGGCGGTGACGCGCGATGCGCGTTCTCCAGAAGATTGACGAGGATCTCGAGCGTCAAGGCGGGATCGACGTTCGCATCGGGGCAGTCGTTGTCGACGTGGGTCTCGATCGTTCGCGTCGAGAACACGATCGGCAGGTTTTCACGAGCCGCACGGAACAGGTCCGCGGGCGGCGTCGGCTCGCGCCGCGGCTTTGCCTTCCCTGCTTCCAGTCGCGCCATCGACAGCAGGTTCTCGATTCGCCGGCGCAGTCTCGACGTCTCCTCGGCAATGGAATCGATGTCGCTGACCATTTCTGCGTCCGCCGCGGGCTGCCGGCGCAGCGACTGCGTCCGGATCGTGATCGCGGTGAGAGGCGTCGTCAGGTCATGGGAGATCGCCCGAAGCAGAGACGTCTTGAGGCTCTCGCTCTCGCGCAGCGCCTGCACGTGTGCATTCTCTTCGATGAAGCGCTCGCGCTCGACCGCGAGGGCGACCAGGCGCGCCGCAGACTCCAGCGACTGTGTCGATGCCGCCGTTCCGCGTGCCACGAGCGCGCCCGACGGCTTGCCACCGACGACAAGCGGCAGATAGACGTCGCGGCCTAACGGGGATGGGAACTCCAGCGGTGTCTTGTGACGGCCGACGCCGGCAATCAGATCTTCGACTTCATCCCCTTTCTCGCCGCTCCACGAGATGACGCGCTGCCGGTAGCTGCTGCCGTCGAACAGGACGAGGCCTCCGGCACGCGCACCGAGAAGCTGCAGCGCACGCCCGGCCGCTTCGCCGAGCGCTCCCACTCGATTGGTGGCGGTGAAGAGGTCGATGCTCAGTCCATACAGGGTCTCCAGCTCGGTGCGCCGCTGTTCGGCATGCTCCGCCTGCACGCGCGCTGCGACGACCAGTCGATTGACCGTGACGGAGGCGACGAGGAACGCTGCCAGCGCGAACCAGTTTGCAGGTTCCGCGATCGTCAGCGTGTACAGGGGCGCGAAGAAGAAAAAGTTATAGCAAAGTGTGGCGATGAACGAGGCGACGGTGCCCACCAGCAGGCCGCCGCGGAGCGAAATCAGCAGAACGACGATGAGGTACAGGAATCCGACGGTCGTTGGCGCGAGGTGCAGAAACGTTCCGACCGTCGTCACGATCGCAATGGAGAGGATCGTCAACCCCCACTTCACGACGTTCATCCAGAGGGAACTAGACCACACAACGGCGGCGCGGCAGCCAAAGAACACATCAAGAACCCGCTGCCTTGGTAGAGCTTCCGTGCAGGAGACCGACGATCGTTGCGTTTCTTGCCGCCGCGCCGCGAGCGCATCCGCGCGCCGTTCTGAACATCCGCCGTAGAATCGCCGGATGCTGATCCGGCGCATCGAGCTGCGCGAGATCCATCTCGCGTTGCTGCATCCGTTCGAGACCAGCTTCGGCCGCACGACCGAGCGCCACATCATTCTCATTCGGGTCGAGGACGCGGACGAAGCCGAGGGATGGGGCGAGTGCGTGGCCGATGAGAAGCCGCACTACAACGAAGAGTGGACGGAAAGCGCGTGGCCGGTTCTGGAGCGCTTTCTTGCGCCGATGGCGATCGGTGTCGACCTCGCGTCGGCCGCGGCGATCCATTCGATCTTCGAGCACATTCGCGGCAATCGCATGGCCAAGGCGGCGATCGAAACCGCGGTCTGGGATCTCGACGCCAGACGTCAGGGCCAGCCACTCTGGAAGCTGCTCGGCGGAACGAAAACCGAGATCGCGTGTGGCGTGTCCATCGGTCTGCAGCCGTCAATCGACGCGCTGCTGACGAAGATCGAGCGCGAGATCGCCAGCGGGTACCAGCGCATCAAAATCAAGATCAAGCCCGGCCACGACATCGACCTCGTGCGTGCAGTACGCAACCGCTTTCCGGACATCCAGCTGATGGCCGACGCAAACTCGGCCTACACGCTCGACATCAACATCAAGCTCGGTCGCGTCGGCGGGCATGTCGAGGTGCGCAGGATCGAGGCGTTGTGCCGCGAGCGCGGCATCCCGGTGTGGTGCGGCGGCATGCTGGAGGCGGGAATCGGACGCGCCCACAACATCGCGCTTTCGACGCTCGCCGGATTCGTGTTGCCCGGCGACGTTTCGGCCAGTGAGCGCTACTGGGACGAGGACATCATCGATCCGCCGGTGACGGTCACACCGCGTGGGACGATCGTTCCACTCGCGAAGCCGGGAATCGGATTCGAAGTGAAACGGGGCCGACTCGATTCCCTGACCGTGAGAAAGAAGATCATCGATGCAGCTTCGTGAGATCCGCGGCGCGGACGAGCTGCACGCTGTCGAGCGGTTGCAGAAAGAAGTGTGGAGCGTCGCCGACCTCGAGGTGCTGCCGGCGATCCACATGATCGCCGCCCGCGAGGTTGGCGCGATTCTCATCGGCGCGTTCGACGGCGGGGAGATGCTCGGCTTCGTGTACGGTTTCCCCGGCTTCGAGGGCGAGCATCGCGTGATTCACTCCGACATGCTCGCCGTTCGCGAGGCGTATCGCGATCAGGGCGTGGGGCGGGCGCTGAAGATGGCGCAGCGTGATGCCGCGCTGGAGCGCGGCGTCGATCGGATCACGTGGACATTCGATCCGCTGCAAGCGCGGAACGCCTACCTGAACCTCGTGCTTCTCGGCGTCACCGCCAGCCGCTATCTGCGCGATTTCTACGGCGAGACGACGAGTCCACTTCACATGCTGGGCACCGATCGGCTGTGGGCGACGTGGTTCATTGCCCATGATCGGGCGCGTACATCGCCGTCCGATTCCGTCAGCATCGAGATCCCGTCCAACATCGCTGCCGTCGATGAGGCACAGGCGCGCGAATGGCGCGCGAAGACACGCGCGGAGTTCGAGAGTGCATTCGACCGCGGGCTCGTTGCCACCGGTTTCGTTCGCGGCGAGTCGGCGTGCCGTTATCTGCTCACGCCGCGCTCGTAACCGCTATCATTTGTATTGCATGCGTTTTCTCACCATCACGATTCTCGCGGCGTCGCTGTGCTCGCCCGCGGCCGCGTTCGACTTCCGGCCGCATGAGCTCAACATCGATGCAGGTGGCGGCAGAAGCCTGACCTCTGCTGCACACGGGCAGGCGCGCTTTCGCACCATCCAGCTCGAGTTGGTCGGCCACTCGAACTGGATCGCGCACTGGATTCCGAAGACGGACGCCGGCGTCTCCATCGCCTACAGCGACATCCGGCAGCCGCGCAGCTGGTTCGGCCATCAGTTTGGCGATCCCGATGATTCCGTCCGCGGCGAGTGGGCATATCTGTTTCTTCGGCGCGGATGGCGCAATGTCTACGCGGAGCTGGGGACCGGTCCAATGTGGTCGAACCGCCGCGTTCCGGCAGCGACCGCGCGCTTCAACTTCCACTCGCAACTCGGCATCGGCGTCCGCCTGCTGAATGCGACCGCGCATCCGATGTACGTCGAGTACCGCTTCTCGCACATCTCGAACCTCGTGTTCGGCCCGCACAACCCTGGCAGCGGCAAGCGCAACCCGGGGTGGGACATGAACACGATTCTGTTGGGCACGCGACTTCGCATCTGGAAGTAGAGGACGGCCAGCCGGAGGGCTGGCCCCACACGAGCGCGCTGTGCGCGCAAGCTTTTGACTCCAGGGCGTAGCCCAAGTGTGGGGCCAGCCCTCTGGCTGGCCAGCCATCGGAGGGGGCGCGCTTCAGCCCTGCATCACTTGCTGCGAATGTCGGTGACCCAATATTCGCCGTCGCGTTCGTGAAGCGTGACGTTGACTCTGGTCCCATTGGGCGGAAGCGTGTCGACCTTCACGCCGCGAACCTGGTAATCCATCTTCATGGGCGCCATCACGCCGGGCACATCATCGTTGTCGAGATTCAACGTGTTCCCTCGCGCCTCGCGTGACACGATCGTCGCCGTCATCGGATACGTTTTCTCGGGCGCCGGCGCGTCCTTTTTCCCACAAGCCGAGAGGAGCAGAAACGCGATGATGAGGTGCCGCATGCGTTGCTGGAGCATACCTGCAAAACGCATTCGCGAAGGCACATGTATACTCCGATTGTGAAGACTCCGGATCTCGTGACGTTGTTCCAGGCTCTGGCAGATCACACGCGGCTGCGCCTTCTTCATCTGCTGGCCGCTGGCGATCTCTGCGTCTGCTACTTCGTCGAGATCCTCGGCGAATCGCAGCCGAAGATCTCGCGCCATCTCGGCTACCTGCGCCGCGCCGGTCTGGTGGCCACGCGAAGGGAAGGCAAGTGGATGCACTACCGCCTCGTGCGCCCGGCGGACCCGCGTCACGCTGAAGTCCTCGACGCGACGCTGTCCGCGATGGAATCCGACCGCGACGCGCGGCGCGACCGCATCGCGCTGAAACGAACGTGTTGCGCAGTCCGACTCCCCGCCGCTCTGCAAAATGCGCCACGGCCGGAACTGGCGAGACCCTCCGCGATCTGATGGCGTTCGTCTTCCTCGTAGCGCTCATCGCATTTTTCGCGGGCGCGATCTCCGCGGTCGCCGGGTTGGGAATCGGAAGCATTCTCACTCCGCTGCTGAGCCTGTCGATTGGTGTCCGCCTGGCGGTCGCTGCCGCGGCGATCCCGCACTTCGCGGGCAACGCGCTGCGACTGTGGACGTTGCGCGATCGCGTCGACAAGCAGGTACTCAAGACGTTCGGAGCAATGAGCGCCGCCGGTGCGCTCATCGGCGCGTTTCTGCACGCCCGCGCGGATGCCGGCGTCCTCAAGATCGCTCTCGCCGTCGTACTCATGATCGCCGGCATCCTCGGCGTCATGGGATGGACAGACCGGTTGCGCGTCGGGAAAAAAGGCGCGGCGGTGGCCGGCGGCGCCTCCGGATTCCTCGGCGCGCTCATCGGTTTTCAAGGCGGTCTGCGCGCCGCCGCGATGCTCGCACTCGACGTGCGCAAGGAGGTCTTCGTCGCCACTGCCGTCGCGCTGGCTGTGATCGTCGATGGCGCGCGCCTGCCCGTGTATGCGTGGAGCGTCGGAAAAGATCTGCGCGCGATCTGGCCGATCCTCCTTGCCGCGACGCTCGGCGTGCTCCTCGGCACGGTCACCGGCAAGCGCATCTTCGGACGCATTCCGGAGCCGCTGTTTCGCCGTTTCGTCTCCGGCCTGCTCGTCGCGCTGGGAATCGCGATCGTGATTTCGGCGTAGGGGCGTTCCTAACGAGTGGCCACCGCGCGACGACGCGTTGCCGGAGCCAGGCGGTAGAGAGTTCCTGAAAGGTCGCCGGCGAAGATGCCGAGGTCGGTGATGGCGACGCCGCCGACACATTCGGAGCGGGTATGGAAGGTTGTGAGCACTTCTCCCGTCTCCGCATCGAGGGCAACGATGGAAGCGCCGGTCGTCGTGAACACCACGCCGTTCGCAAAAGCGATCGGCGCGATGACCGGCTTTGCGAATGGAGTCTGCCAGAGGATGTGTCCGTCCCACGGATCGAGTGCGGTAACTGCACCCCAGTGGCGGTCGTCGCCGACGGGTTGTCCGCCGCCGACATACAGGCGATGGCCGTCGAAGGCCGCGGTCGACAGCACGCCGTTGCCGCACTGGGGACAGCTCCCGGCGCGTGCGATCTGCGTCGTCCACACCGGGCCGTGCGCGAGCTCGTCGCGAAGAAACGCGTAGTACGCGCCGTCTTTCTGTCCCGCGCCGACGAGCTGGCGTTGATTAGCGTCCGCGAACAGCGTTGGCGACGTACCCCAATCGGAGTCGAACCAGTCCGCCGCCTCCAGTCGCCATGAATCTTCGGTCTGCAATTCGTCGAGCGACATGCGGACGATCGAGAAGGCCTGACCAACGTAGAGGCTGTATGCCGAACCGGTCGTGACGAACACCTTCCTGCTGATGATGTCGATTGCCGGCGAGGTCCAGACTCCGCCTCCGACGGTGTTGCCCTTCGGCACGAGCGCTTCGTCGGCGACGAGCCCGCCGGCGTCGCGATTGAACGCCACGACGCGACCCGGAACGAACGGTTCGTCGCAGTTGCTCGACACGCCCTGCACGACATACGAACCGACGGCGGCAGGGGAACACCATCCGTAGTAGCCGTTCTTCGAATCGCCTAACGCGTACTTCCACTTGACGCCGAGCGTCTCGGGATCGAGCGCATAGAAGTAGTCATCGCCGCCGGCGACGAAGAGCGTGCCTTGATCGATGGCGGCCGATGATGTGATGCCGAGCGATTCGGGATTGCACTGCGTTTGCGTCGTGGTGCCGAGGCTGATGTTTGCGATCTGGCGACCGGTCGTGGCGTCAATCGCCCACTCGTACCCCGACCAGTCGCCGACATACAGCCGGCCGTTGACGACGGTGGGGGACGAGGCGATGGGACCGCTGAGCACCGTCGACCATCGGAGGGTGAGATTTCGGGCCGTTGCGGGGGAGATTGACCCGCCGGACTCCGCGACGCCAGTCATGGCCAGGTTGGCGCAGTATTTCGGCCAGTCGGAGCCGAAGGCCGCGTTTCTCGAGAGAGCGAGGGCAAGAAGGATCGTCGCCGCGCGTCGCATGCATCACTTACGGTTTTTTCCGTAGTGATGTCCAGGACGTTTGCGTTTCGGACTCGTTTACATCAAACGCAAACGCTCGGTAGCGATGAGTCCTCCGACAACGGCCGCAATCGCCGCTGCAGCCAGCGCCAGATAGAAGCTGGTCGGCCGGTAATACACCCGTACGTTCCACTCCCCGGGCGGGACGGTGTAACCGAGAAATGCGCCGTTGACCGGGCGGGTCAGAATCGTTTTTCCGTTCTGCTCGACGTGCCATCCGGGCCAGAACGGGATGCTGCTGACGATCATGGTGTAGCGCGGCGCACGCACGTGCATCGTGTAGTCGGTATCGCTCGCGCTCACGATCGTCATCGAGGCCTCGGGTGAGTTGAGCGGCCATGCGCGCAGGAAATCCTGCCGCATCTGATCGTTGTCCACGGGCAGCCGGTCGAGGATCGCGGTATCGCTCCACGACGTGTGCTTGAGGAGCTCTCGCACGAATCGTTCATGCCGGAACTCGAGGATGACGTTGCGGACCGGAAAGAAGCGCGGGAGGACGTCGGGGTTCTCGTAGACCCGGCCGTCCTTCCACTCGTACACCAGGCGGTGACGCGTCTTTTCGATCTCCGTGCCCGGCTCGACGAGGATGTATTTCACGTTGAGGTAATTGAGCAGCGTGGTCTCGGT
Source organism: Thermoanaerobaculia bacterium (assembly GCA_038230775.1). Classification (GTDB taxonomy): domain Bacteria; phylum Acidobacteriota; class Thermoanaerobaculia; order Gp7-AA8; family Gp7-AA8; genus JBBRMQ01. Next base: position 33,526 of record JBBRMQ010000001.1, on the reverse strand, counting down.
GTTGCTCCACGTTTCGAAATACTCCTCGGCGGCGTAGTCCGCGAGGCCGCGAAGGATGCCCATGTAACGGCCGCCGGCCATCGGATCGTGCGCGCGGATGTCGGCCAGACCGTACATCGCCTGCGTATTCGGGAAGAGCATTCCTGAGATGCCGACCACTCGATATTTCATCGAAGGCGCGCCCTTCTGCACGAAGCGAATCAGCGGCGTGGAGGGAAACATGCTGTCCACGGGAAGGACCGGATTCCATGTGCGGGTGGCGGACCACAGCTCGGCGATGATCGCTACGAAGAGAATGCACGTGGCCTGCAGTCGATAGCGATCGAGACTCAGCAACAGGGAGACGAGAATGACGGCGAGGCTCGGCAGCACGCCTAACAACGACAGATCGCGCATGACGGGCGAGAGGGGCACGAGCTTGCTGAGCAGCAGCAAAGCCGTCGCTGTAGCGGCATTGCCGATGAAAAGGTAGAGCGGTCCCTCGACGAGAACGGTGTCGACGATGGCGGCCGTCAAAGCCGCCGACGTGAAGCAGAGCATCAGGCGCAGCCGGTCGTTCGCCGCAAACTTGAACACCAGGTGAAAGAGCGTGCTCACTCCCGGCCAGGCCAGGATGATTCCGAGGAGGATGGGAACGACGAGGATGAAAAACATCTCGCGCTGACGCCAGCTCTTTTTTCTGATCGCGCGGAGCAGAAGGCCCAGCCATGCGCCGACACCGATGACGCCAGCGAACGAGGTGATCGACTCGGCGCTCGCCTGCGGCCATGCCACCGCCTTGTCTTCCGGAAGGTGCCCGAGGAAGTGGGGCTCAAAGAGGAGGATGATCGCCGGCCAGTCACGCCAGTAGGCGACAGGGATCGGACGTGCCTGAAGCTCCTGAAATCGTTTGGACTTGTGAAGTACCTCGGCGAACGGCACCAGAAACGGTGAGGCGAGAATCGTCGCCAGCACAGCCGCGACGGCTAGGGCGCCGATGCTGCGAAGCGCGTCGCGTCCCGTCACGGGCCGTTCGACAAAGAGGATCCAGATGAGGAACAGGGCGGCGACGAACGCGGTGTGCGCCGCCGTCTCCGGATGCCCGCTGATCAGAAGCAGCGCCCATGCTGCTGCGGTTCCGGCGATCCGGCGTCCGCTGGGCTGCTCGATCAGCAGATCGATGCTGAGGATCGCCGCCGGGATCCACGCCGCCGTCGTCACATGCGGAAAGTGCAGCCACACGATCATGAAGGAGGAGAATCCAAAGCAGACCGCGCCGATCGCGCTCGGCAACTCGCTCCACCTGCGGCGGCAGAAGCCGAACATGAACGACATCGCGATCAGCATCTTCATCGCGGCTTCGGCCGTGAACGCGTATCCGAGCGGGAGCGGCAGCGTGAGAATTCGCAGCGGCGACAGTGCTGAGCTCTGCGCGTTGGCGAGAAGCGGATACCCCGAGCCGGACAATGCGTTCCACAACGGGAAGTGGCCGGTGAGGTAAGCGTCGCGCACCTGATGGGCCCAGGGCACCATCTGCATGACCACGTCGTTCAACTCGAAGTTCGAGATCGGCGTGTGATGCACGATGGAAGACCATGGAGGAAAGTTCGTCAGGAAGTCCGCGGGGACGTTGACGTACGGACCGGTCATGGGGCGGAAGAGAAAGATGAGCACCAGCAGGTAGAAGAGCGCGGCGATGCGCCACGGAAAGCGGGCGCCCACTCTCCGCGCGATGTGTACGGCGATCGCGTACACGACGCCCACCAGAATCCACGTGCCGTTCATGGCGCGCGCGATGATAACCGCGAACCGCCGGCGTCCGGCTGGCGGTCGTCCCACGTTGCAGCGGACGCAATGGCGATGCACATCAGCGGGGTGACGAGAACGCGATTGGCGGAGGTGGCGATCCAGAACGCAGGGTCGCCGGGATCGTGAAGATAGAAAAAGATCGCCGCCGCGATCGAGCCGGCGGCAACGAGGAGCGGGAGTGCCGCCCGGCGCTGGAAGCGCGTGACGAACAGCGGTGCCGCCGCCGCGATCCACGGCAGCCAGAACACCCGATACGCCGCGCGATCCATCACGGCGTTCGCCACACTCGACAACAGACTCCAACGGATCGTCTGGTGTGCGCGGGCGTATTGATCGAAGAGCTTGTTGTGCCACACGAACAACAACCAGGTCGCGAGAAGTGCGGCAGCGGGAACGATGAGCGTGATCGCGCGAACGATGCGGCGCTGGGTCAGGACGAACGCGACGGCGATGATGATCGCGAAAGTCGCGCCCTCCACCTTGGAGAACGCCGCGCCGGCGAGCGCCGCAGCGGCGATCCAGCGCGATTCAGCCGACTCCGGCTCGAACGTCAACGCGATCAGCGCAACCGCTTCGAAGAGGAGCAGGAACGGGTCGGCACCGCCCGGGAGATACGCCATGACGAACCCGCACGACAACACGGCCATCAGCAGCGCCGCCGCGGCAGGCGATCCACCGAATCCGCGGAGAACGCCGACGATGCTCAGCAGAATGATGGGGCTCAGAAAGAGCGGACTCCACATGGAAAAGTGATGCGTGAAAATCGATCCGACGTCGTAGATCAGAGGAACGAGGGGCGGATAGTCGGCGTGCATCACGACATAAAAGACGTAGCTCAAGAACTTCGTGTCGATCGTTCGGGCGGCGTAGAACTTCTGTGCCTTGGGCGCCCAGATGTACATGAGATCGCCGCACGTCGCGCGCGCATCGGCGATCGCGTAGAGCGTCACGGCGAGAAAACCACCAATGATGCCGGCGCTCGCCGGTGTCCAGCGCGCACTGGCCTCGGGATCGGACTGCTTCCTGGTCAACGCACTCCAGATGGTGAGCGCAAGGAGAGGCAAGGAAATGTTCGAGCGCGTCCAGTGGATGCCCACCAGCGCGTACCCGTAGAGCAGAAGTGTGCCGATGAGCAGCCCTGCGATGAACGCGAACGCCCATCGTGCGCTGCGACTCATTCGCGCGATGCGTGGCATCTTCCACACGATGGTTCCGGGCGCGGCGAGCAGGACGATCGCAATGACCCAGAAGACGTTCTTCAGGGGATCACCTGATACAGACGGCCGGTAGGGAACTCGGCGATGACACGGTAACCGGGATGCGTAAACTCGCCATCGATCGCCAGAACATACGTAGCGAGGTTCGACTTCGGGATGTCCTCCGACGCCGCATACGCCGGGACGATGAATTGATCGGGAAGCTCCGCGACCGCGGTGTGGAGGTTCGGGACGTCGAGCCGCCATTTGCCCTTGATGGGATAGAAGCACACCACCGTCGCGCCGCGCGGCAGCAGCCGGCGAGCCAGCGGAAGGGCCAGGAGCGCGTCGCGCGCCTCGTGCCGCTCGGGAAACACGTGTTCCACGACAGTGGCGGGGCGATCGAAGTACGGCCCGCCGCGAGCGGCGAGAATCTGGACCAGCGACGCCAGAAGGAGCAGGCACGCCGCGATGGCAGCGAGACTCTGTTTGCTCAAGATGAAGCGATTGTAATGTTGTGCCCTGATCGGCGGCGATGGCCGCCAGTCAGAGGACTGGCGCCACACTTCGGGCTGCGCCCGTTCGTCAGACGCGCAGGTGTGGGGCCAGCCCTCCGGCTGGCCGCTCGTCCCGCGCTCTACTCGTAGCGAAGCGCTTCGATCGGATCGAGCCGCGAGGCCTTCCGCGCGGGATAGAACCCGAAGAACACGCCGACGAAACCGGCCACGCCGAATGCCAGCATGACTGACTGCGGGCTGATGACGATCGGCCACCCCGCCTTCGCCGCCACGAGCCGGGAGACTCCGACGCCGAGGAGGACTCCGATCAGGCCGCCGACGATGGAGATGGTGACGGCCTCGAACAGGAACTGCGTCAGCACGTGCCGGCCTTTGGCGCCGATGGCCATGCGGATGCCGATCTCTCGCGTGCGCTCGGTGACCGAGACCAGCATGATGTTCATGATGCCGATGCCGCCGACGATCAGCGACACAGCGGCGATGGCCAGCAGAAGCGTCTTGAGCGTGTTCATCTGCGATGCGCTGGCGGCCGCGATCTCTTCCTGCGATCGCATCTGGAAGTCGGCGTCACCATTCGGCGGAATGCGATGGCGCTGCCGCAGCACCGAATCGATCTCGGTCTGCGCTGCGGCGACGTTGCTCGCCGACGACGACGAAACATAGAGCATGTCGAGCTTCGTCTTGCCGCTGAGCCGCTTCATCACCGTGGTGTACGGCGCCACGATGGTGTCGTCCTGATCCTGGCCCATCATGTTGCCGCCCTTCTTCTCCAGGACGCCGACCACTCGGAAGGGCACGTTCTTGATGCGGATGATCTGACCGACGGCATCGCCGTTCGGGAAGAGGTTGTCGACAACGGTGTTGCCCAGCACGGCGACCTTCGCGGCGGATTTCACATCGGCGTCCGTGAAGTAGTCGCCCTTCGCTACGTTCCATGCGCGAATGTTCGGATAGTCGACGTCCACGCCCAGGATCGACGTTCCCCAATTGAGCTCGCCGGCAACGACCTGGCCGTTGCTGCGTACGCTGGGGGAGACGTACGCAACGTCCGGCGCCTCCGTCTTGAGTGCCGCCGCATCCTCGGGTGTGAGCGTCGAGCTTCCTGTGAAAAGACGAGCGCCGCCGCTGGTCGCCGCGCCAGGGAAGACCATGATGAAGTTCGATCCGAGCGAGTTGATCGTGGACTGGATCGATTGCGAAGCGCCGTTGCCGATGGCGACGACGACGATCACGCAGCCAACGCCGATGACCATGCCGAGCATCGTCAGGAACGAGCGGAGCTTGTTGCGCGAGATCGCCTTCAGGCCCACGATCGCGATGTTGCCCAGCCGGTTGAGCGAGTTCTTCATGATCGGGCCTCCTTCACGGTGAGCACCGGCGGCGGAGTGCCCTTCGACCTCACCCGATTCTGCTCGATGAATTTATCCTGCTGGATCACACCGTCGCGCATGTGCACGACGCGCTTGGCAAATTGAGCGATGTCCGCCTCGTGGGTAATGAGAACGACGTTTTTTCCCGTGTCGTTCAACTCCTGGAAAATCGCCATGATCTCTTCCGAGGTCTTTGAGTCGAGGTTTCCAGTGGGCTCGTCGGCGAGCAGGATTGCGGGATCGGTCACCAGCGCTCGAGCGATCGCCACGCGCTGCTGCTGGCCGCCGGAGAGCTGCGACGGGTAATGCCCTTCGCGGCCTGCCAGGCCCACGCGCGCGAGCGATCTCTTCGCCGCGGTGCGCCGCTGCTCGCGCGTCCAACCCAGCTCGCCATACAACAGCGGCAGCTCGACGTTCTCCATCGCGGATGTCCGCGACAAGAGGTTGAAGCTCTGGAAGACGAAGCCGATCTTTGCATTGCGGATCACAGCCCGCTCATCGCGATCGAGTGTCGAGACGTCGATGCCGTCGAGCTTGTACGTTCCCGCGCTCGGCCGGTCGAGACAGCCGAGGATGTTCATGAGCGTCGACTTGCCGGAGCCGGATGGGCCCATGACGGCGACGAATTCGCCGCGCTCCACGATCAGGTTCACTCCGGCGAGCGCGCGGACTTCGACTTCGCCCATCTGATACACCTTCGTCAGATCGCGAATGTCGATGACCGGTTCGGGCATTACATCCCGCGCCTTCCGCCACCGGGCCGCGCACCGCCCATCGGACCGCCGTTCGAGCCGGGAGGGGGAGCTCCTTCGACCTTCGATGTGACCACGCCCAGTACGACAGGATCGCCCACCTTGAGATCGCCGGAGACGACCTGGGTGTAACGGCCGTCGCTGATTCCGCTACGGATCTGCGCCGGCTTGAGCTTCTTGTCGTCGCCGAGGAGATAGATGGTCTGCAGCTTCGCCTCGCGCTGTCCGGCGCGGCCGCCTAACATGCCCGCCGCGCCGGCGGCACCGCGTCCGCGTCCAAACCCGGCCATGGAGCGCTCGGTGCTGGTTTGCTGATCTGCGGATGCGCTGCCCGTCTGGGCCGGCGACCGGCGACCGGCGACCGGCGACCCACCGGTCCCGGTGGCGGGAGCTGCGCCGCCTTCGATATCCGCGCTATCGGGCTTGAATCGCAGCGCGGAGTTCGCGATGCGGAGAACGTCCTTCACGGTCGCCACATCGATCGTCACATTCGCCGTCATCTTCGGCCGCAGCTTCTCCTCTGGATTCGGCACCTCGATGACCACCGGGTACGTGACGACGTTCTGGGTGACAGTGGCGTTGAGCCGGATCTGCGCGATGCGTCCGCGGAACTCCTGATCGGGATAGGCGTCGACGGTGAAGCGTGCGGTCTGGCCGACCTGGATGCGGCCGATGTCCGACTGATCGACGTCCGCCTGCACCTGCATCTTCGTCAGGTCCTGCGCGATGGAGAAAAGCGTTGGAGCCGAGAAGGATGCGGCGACGGTCTGGCCGACGTCGTACTGCCGGTCGACCACGATGCCGTCGATCGGCGACAGGATCTTCGTGTAGCGAAGGTTGGTGAGCGATTGCTGCATCGCCGCGTTGGCCTGCTGGACCTGGGCGTTCGCGGACTCGTACTGCGACCGCGTGGCGTCGACGTCCGATTGAGGAGCGAGGCCCGACCTGGCCAGTCGAAGCTGCCGGTCGTAATTGATCTTCGCGTTCGCCGCTTCGACCTTGGCCTTGGTGACGTCAGCCTGACGCTGTTCGACCTGCTGCCGAAATGGCGTGGGGTCGATCGCAGCCAGCATCTGGCTTTTCTTCACGCGGCTGTTGAAATCGGCGAAGAGCTGGGCGATCACGCCGGAGACCTGGCTGCCGACCTGGACGGTGGTGACCGCCGAGAGCGTACCGGTGGCGGTCACCGTCATGGTGATGTCGCCCTTCTCCGCTTTTTCGACGCGAAACTGGTCGCCTTTCTTGGTGCCGGTATGGCAGGCAAGGGTGGCGATGACCGAGAGAACAGTGAAAGAACGTCGCACGATAAGCAAAATCCTTTCTCACTTACGTCAACGTGAGCCAAACGTTGAAGGGGCGGAGTTTAATCGAGTTCCGAACGCACCGTTCGCCGTTCCCCGAATGTTTGCTATTCTTCGGCGCCCATGGCGCTTTTCACGAAGGATCCTCCACCTCCGCGTCCCCAGCCCCGTCAATCCGATGGCCAATCCCCATTTGACGGCACGTTCTTCGGACCCAACGTCGTCATCGAGGGCACCATCAGCGGCACCGAGGCGGTGCTGATCGAAGGAACGGTGAAGGGACAGATTCATCTGCAGAGCGATCTGCGCGTCGGGACCAAGGCGCGCGTCGAAGCGACCGTGCACGCCCGCAATGTGACGATCGAGGGGAAGGTGAACGGCGACGTCTCGGCGGACGATCGCGTGGAGCTGATTGCCAGCGCCGCGGTCGACGGGAACATCAAGGCGCCGAAGATCATTGTGGCGGAAGGCGCGCGATTCCGCGGGAACGTCGACATGGGATCGGCGAAGCCTGTGCCCGGCGCCGAGCCGGCTGCCTTGAAGAAATAGTTGTCGGTTGTCAGTTGTCGGTTGTCAGAAGCCGTTGACAACCGACAACCGACAACCGATAACCGGAGAGTTCATGTCCAAGACCGCAACGCTGGAGAAAACCAAGTTCGGAGAATTGCGTTCCGCTCGCGACTACAAGAATTACATCGACGGCAAGTGGATCGCGTCGAAGAGCGGGCAGACGTTCGAGAACCGCAATCCCGCCGATCGCGACGATTTCATCGGCACGTTCCCGGAGTCGAACGCGGATGATTTGAATGCCGCGGTGGAAGCGGCGGATCGCGCGTTCGCCACCTGGCGTCTCACGCCCGCGCCGCGGCGCGCGGAGTATCTCTACCGCGTGGCAGACATCCTGAAGCGGGACAAGGAAAAGATTGCGCGCGAGATGACCCGCGAGATGGGCAAGGTGCTGACCGAGACGCGCGGCGACGTGCAGGAAGCGATCGACATGGCGCTCCTCATGGCGGGCGAAGGGCGTCGTCTGCACGGCGTGACCACTCCATCGGAGCTGCCGAACAAGTTCAACATGGCCGTGCGCATGCCGTTAGGCGTAGTTGGATTGATCACGCCGTGGAACTTTCCGATCGCCATTCCGGCGTGGAAGTCGATGGCCGCGCTGATCTGCGGCAACACCGTCGTCATCAAGCCGGCGTCGCTGACGCCGCTGTCCGTCGTGATGCTGGCGGAAGCGTTTGAAGAGGCGGGGCTGCCGAAGGGCGTGTTCAACGTCGTCTCCGGCGGCGGACGCGAAGTCGGCGAGCCGATGACGCATCATCCGAAGGTGGCGGTGATCTCGTTCACCGGATCGACGGACGTCGGCCGCGACATCTCGGTGGCGTGCGCGCCGCAGTTCAAGCACGTTCACCTGGAGATGGGCGGCAAGAACATCATCATGGTGATGGATGACGCCGACGTCGACCTCGCGGTCGATGGCGCGTTGTGGGGCGCGTTCGGCACAGCCGGTCAGCGCTGCACGGCCGCCTCGCGCATCGTCGCCCATCGCAAGATTTACGATCAGTTCGTCGAGAAACTCGCCGGGCGCGCCAAAAAACTGCGCGTGGGCAACGGGCTCGACGAGAAGACGGACATGGGACCGAACGTCTCGGCGTCGCAGGTGAAGACCGTCGAGAGTTACGTCAAGATCGGCAAGGACGAAGGCGCGCGAGTGGTCGCGGGCGGATCGGCGCTTACGACCGGTGTGCATGCGGGCGGGCACTTTCACGAGCCGACGGTGTTCGCCGATGTGAAACCGGGCATGCGCATCGCGCAGGAGGAGATCTTCGGCCCGGTCACCGCCGTCATGCGCTGCGACTCGCTGGAAGAGGCGATTTCCATCGGCAACGGCGTCAAGTACGGGCTGTCGTCCTCGATCTACACGCGCGACATCAACAACGCGTTCATCGCGATGCGCGACATGTACACGGGCATCTTCTACGTCAACGCGCCGACGATCGGTGCCGAAGTGCACCTGCCGTTCGGCGGAACGAAGCAGACCGGCAACGGACATCGCGAGGCGGGCATCGCCGGCATCGACGTGTTCAGCGAGTGGAAGTCGATCTACGTCGACTACTCCGGCTCGCTCCAGCGCGCGCAAATCGATACGGAGGAAATCTGATGGCTGAAGATCCTTCCAAGCGGCGCACGTCGCGCCAGGCGATCGATCCGGTGTGCAAAATGATCGTCGATGTCGACAACGCGCCGGCGAAGATCGAGCACGGCGAGCACTCGCATTACTTCTGTTCCTCGCGCTGTAAGGACGAATTCGAGAAGGATCCGAAGAAGTATCACTGATGCGCTGTAGTAGTGTGAGGACCGGCTTCAGCCGGTCGAGAGCGACCGGCTGAAGCCGGTCCTCACACAGAAACAACGTATGAAACGCTACGCGCACCTCATCGCGGCGCTCGCCATTACGTCGAGCGCGTCCGCTCAGAGCACGCCGGACAACCTCATCCAGCGCGAGCTCGCCTCCTCGAAAGCGTACGAGACGCTCGCGTACCTCAGCGACAACATCGGCCCGCGTCTCAGCGGATCGCGGAACGCCGCTGCGGCGGTGGCATGGACGACCGCGCAGTTCCGCGCGTGGGGCATTCCCGTCACGAACGAGCCGATCATGGTGCCGCACTGGGTCCGCGGCGAAGAGCGGGCGTCGCTCGTCTCGCATCACAACCAGAAGATCGTTCTCACGGCGTTAGGCGGAAGCGTGGCCACGCCGGCGAAAGGCATGACGGCCGATGTCGTCGAAGTCCACTCCTACGATGAGTTGAAAGGCCTCGGCCCCAAGATCAAAGGGAAGATCGTTTTCTTCGACAACCCGATGGACATGGAGCTCGTGCGTTCGCACCGCAGCTTTGAGGCCTACCGCATCGCGGTGGAGTTCCGCGGCAACGGCGCGAGCCGGGCGGCGGAGTACGGCGCGCTGGCGGTGGTCATCCGATCGGTGGGATCCGCTTCATTGCGCACGCCGCACACGGGCGCGCTGCGCTACGACGCGAAGCAGCCGAAGATCCCCGCGGCTGCCATGACGGCGGAAGATGCGATGCTCGTGCATCGCCTGGTGAAGAAAGGTGAGCGCGTACGCATGCATCTCGTGCTGACTCCGCGCACGCTGCCCGATGTCGCGTCAGCGAACGTGATTGCGGAGCTTCGCGGAAGCGAGAAGCCCGACGAGATCGTCCTCATCGGCGCTCACCTCGACTCCTGGGACCTCGGCACCGGCGCCATCGACGACGGCTCCGGCGTGGCGATGGCCATGGAGGCGATGCGGTTGATGAAGGAGATGAACCTGCAGCCGCGTCGCACGATCCGTTGCGTCCTGTTCATGAATGAAGAGAACGGGCTGCGCGGCGGGCACGCCTATGCGGATCGTCACAAAGGTGAACATCACGTCGCCGCGTTGGAGACCGATGCCGGTGCCGCGGCGCCGACCGGTTTCTCCACGACACTGAAAGGCGATGCGCTCGCCGCGCTCGAGCGTCGCACGTCATCGCTGGTTGCTTTGAACGCGAACCGATTCGAGACCGAGGCGGAGACGGGAGCGGACATCTCGCCGCTGACCGAGGCGGGCGTGCCGAGCTTCGGGTTCGTGCCCGATCCGCTGCACTACTTCGATTACCACCACTCGCCAGCCGACACGCTGGACAAGGTGGATCCGAAAGAGCTCGCGCAGGACAGCGCCGCGATTGCAGCGTTGTCCTGGATTCTGGCGAACGACTAGGTTTCTGTGGGCGCGGGATCAGGGAAGCTCTGCACAAATGCGGGTTTCTCGCACTTGCGCTGAGTTTTCGTAGCTACGGAACAACGCCGAAATCGGTTGTGCTCACGTAGCCCTTGGTCTGCGTTCTTGAACCTGTCAGCGACCTCAGCGGACCAATGCGGCGCGCCGGCGAAACGCGGCTGCGCCCGCTTCGTTGCCGAGGTCGTGCATCTCCCGCGCGGCGAGGAGAAAAGTGGCCGGAGAGGGCGATGCCTTCACCATCGACTCCAGCGTTGGCTCGATCTCGCCGAATCGATGTTCCGCAGCCAGCAGCAATGCGAGGCGAGTGTAGGCATCGGTCGTCGCCGGGAAGTTGCGGATCTCATTACGGAACGCGTTCTCCGCTTCCTGGTTGCGGCCCATGCGCGCGAGGATGTCGCCACGGGTCGACGCCAGCGTGGCGACCGGATGCGCACGATTCTCTGCTACACGTTCGGCAGCGCGGTTCGCAACGCTGAGTGCTTCATCCAGTTTCAGTTGCGTGGTGAGAAGACGCGCGAGCGCGATGAGAGCGGGAACGCGCGGTCGATCTGCGGGACCGAGGGCCAGCCGCGCCTCGCGTACCGCCGCCGGCAGATCGCCGCGCGCCTCCGCGATCGCGGCCAGCACGAGATGCGCGTCATCGGGATTGAGCTTGATCGCCTGCCGTGCGTTCAGCTCCGCGGCCTTGAGATCGCCCCGATCGAGCTCGAGGTTCGCCACCTCGATCGCCACCGAATCGACGAGCTGCGGCGAGCGTCGAATGGCTTCCCGATACGCCGCGAGCGCGTCATCGAGTCTGCCGAGCCGGCGCAGATTGCCGGCTATCTGCATGTAGACATCGACGAGATCAGGGTCATCGCGCAGGATTTCGCGGCAGAGGGCGACGCTCTCACGATACTTCCCCTGCTGATTGAGCACGAACGTCTGCTGCACGCGCGCGAGGAGACCGATGTTGTCGCGTGGATTGCGGAGCGGTCCCGCGGTCTGCGAAGCCGCGCCGGACAGATAGCCTAACGCGGCCAGACGCGCCATCTCCTCGCTGCTCACCGCGCTCTGGGCCTGAAGATTGAGCGGCACTTTCGCCAGCGCATCGGCGAGCGAGCGAGCCTCGCGGCGGCTGTTGTCGCGGATATTCTGTTTCTCGTGTGGATCGTTGACGACATCGAACAGCTCGGGCGCGGGACTCTCGATGTAATGGTCGCGCGCGGTGGTGAGTGAACGGAGTTGACTCCATCCGAGGTGCAGCCGTGGATAGAGGGTCTCGCTGTAGATCGAACGCTCTGCGTGTGCGCCCGCTTGCCCCAATTCGAGCAGCGACATGCCGGGGAGGCCGTCCGGAACCTTCGTGCCGGATGCCGCCGCGATGGTGGGCAGAAGATCGATCAGCTGCGCAGGATCCGCTACGCGCGAACCCGCTCGCGTTCGTCCGGGCAGCTTCACGATCATCGGCACGTGGAGGACTTCGCGGTACAACAACACGCCGTGCTCCGCCTCACCGTGATCGCCCAACCCTTCGCCGTGGTCGCCGACCAGAACGATCATCGCTTTGTCGTAAAGGCCGCGTCGATCGAGATCGGCGAGGAACCGGCCAACGATCGCATCGGCGGTGGCGATCTCGCCGTCGTAGGGATCGGCGTACTTGGACTTGAACGGTTCCACCGGCTCGTAGGGTGTGTGCGGCTCGAACAGATGCAGAAACAAAAAAAAGGGACGCGCCTGCACCCGATCCACCCACCCAAGCGCGACACGCGCCGTCTCGTCTCCGCGGCGTTGGAGTGCGCCTAACGTCGCCGAGTCCCACACTTCCATCGAGTCGTCGTAGAAATCGAAGAGCGCGCGCAAACCGGTCTCGCCTCGCAGCACGTACGCGGAGACGGCCGCTCCGGTCGCGTAGCCGTTCGCGGCCAGAAGGCGAGGCAGAGTCGCTTGTGCGTCCCGCTGGATGGAGTAGCCGATGTTGCTGCGCACTCCGTTCTCGTACGGCAGCCGCCCGGTCATCATGGTGACGTGCGACGGAAAGGTGAGCGGAACGTGGGAGTACGCGTTCTCGAAGACGATACCGTCGCCGGCCAGCCGGTCGATGGCCGGGGTCTCGACCAGCTTCGCGCCGTAAACCGAGAGGTGGTCGGCGCGAAGCGTGTCGATGGAAATCAGAATGATCGGGGCCTTCGGGAATTGGCTGGGGGAAGACCGATGGCAGGATGCGAGACCAGCCATCAGCACCAATGCAGCCATCCACGATCGGAACCGGAACATCGATGTCGATGGTATGGGACGCGATCGTTGTCTCAAAACATCATCTTGAAACGGCCCGCGGTTTCGGTGTGCGGACCGGCTTTAGCCGGTCGACCGGCTGAAGCCGGTTCACACACAAGAGCCGAGGAAAAAGGTCATGGCCGGGCCGGAGCAGGTGCGACCGATGCGGCGATCTTGAAGGGCTTTTCCAGGTCATAGGCTTTCGCAAGCACCATGTCGACAACATGGACCCTGATCGTGTACTGCCCCGGCCTGAAGGTATCGAGCGGAATGGCGACTCCGAGCGCGTAGCGGTCTTTCGTTCCCTTGAGGGGCGCGATCTCGGCGGATGACGCCTTCGGCAACTTCACGTGCATCGGTCCTTTAGCCGTCGTCCCGGAGATCTCAACCTGGACGTCGACTGCAGGCGTCTTCTGTTCGTTCAGTCCCGGATTCCGCAGTTCCACGAAATACCAGAGATTGTCTTGCGTGGTGAACACGCCGTTGCCTTTTGGAACGACTTTCAGTCCACCGAACGTGAACGGGTCGTCAGCGTGCCACGAGTTGTTCAGCGGGGTGATGCTGCTGGAAAGGAGGAGAGGGGAAACGGCGCTTTTCGCCGGATCGAGTGGCTCGACCTCCAGTTCGGTGCGCGTGGCGGAGAGGATCGTCTTGCCGGAGGCGATGCCGAATGTCGCGCGGTAGTGTCCCGACGGCAGGTGCACCGATCCGTCAACGTAAGAGTCGTTGCCCGTGGCCATGACCTTAGCCGGCTCTTCATGGATGAGGACCGGATCGCCACCCTCATTTTCAACCACGCTGAAGAACGTGACGTCCTGGCCGGACGAAATGCCTGATCCAGCCGGAACATACAGTTGCGATGCAACGAACGAGTCGCCCTCGGGAGTGACGAACTCGCCGTAGGTCAGGGACGCGGGACCGATCACGGGCTTCTGGCTGGCGCGAAACTCTTTGTAGGCGGTCGCGAGCTCAGCGCTCTGAAAGGATGCGGCAGGAGCGGCGGCCGCGGGAGTCGACGCGGAAGCGGACCCGAACCGGGGCTGCGTCAGGTTGGGAGAGACGATGTACGCCTTGACCGCCATCGTGAGGAGAGCGTCCGGATTGACTCGCTCGGTATGGGCAAGCTGCCATTCATTCTGTCCTTCATCGGTGAAGACGAGAACAAAGTCGGGATAAGGGACGAACTTCGGCTTCTTGTCGTGTGCGTAACTCCAGATCTGCCGTGGCGCTTCCGCCACGGGATGCGGTAACGACAGACCTCCGTCTACATCGGTGGGTGCGCTTCCGCCTGCCACCGCGGCCGACGCTCGCGAGGCGCTGCCGCCGCGGCTCGAAATCTGGTAGGGCGGCCCGAGGAGGAGCAGGACTTTTCCGGGATCGCTCATGGACCCGCGCGTACGAGCGGATGTGAACTGCTTGTTGGCCAGCGCGACCAGCGCGTTGAATTGCTCGCGAAACTCGTTCCGCGGCGTGTCGGGCGTCGGATCGCGTCGGGCCCAGAACAGATCGATGAACGCCTGTGCGCGATCGTCGCTCTTGAGGGTCTTCCACTCCGCCATCTCTTCCTTGGTCATGAGGTGCCGCTCGGGCCCGTCCGCCCATTCCGCATATTTGATGAGCTGCGCACTTAGTGGCGTGGCGAGCAGTACCGCCGCGACGCAAACGTTGATGAAACGCATGATGTCTTCCTCGTCGATCGCTGGTCAAAAAAAAGCGGGGCGGACAGGCCGCCCCGCTGTGAAGCTCCGTAGGGTTGAAGCGATTAGAAACGCACGCCGACGTAGGCGAGGTACTGACGTGGCTGGACGTAGCTGTTCGCGCTGGCCGGCCGGCCGAACGTTGCGTTCTTCGTGTAGCCGGTCGCATATCCGAGCGAGTCCTTGGCACTGGTCGCATCGGCGGTGATCGCCGTGTTGTGTGTGATGAGCTTCTGGCTATGCAAAAGGTTCGTAACGTCGAACTTGAACCACGGCGTGACTCTGCTGGCGATGGGCAGGCTGTACTGCATCGAGGCGTCGAAGATCGAAGAGGCGTTGAATTGCCCCGCGCCGCGATCGCCGAACAAAATCGTCACGCTGTTGCCCGAATTCTTGTAGCCGGGATTCAGGGCTTTCGACGCCGCGGAGCGCGCGACGCTCGCGCTGTAGCTGAACGTCAGCGGCGAGTCATACTTCCAGAGGATGGAAGCGCTGAGGTTCCCCGCGCGATGCATGTCGAAGTTGTAGACGGTCCAGAGACGGACGCGATTGGCTTCGTACTGGGCCAGACGCCCCGTCGTCAGCTCGCGCGGACTCTGGATCTCGGAGCGGACGCCGTACGCGCCGGTCGGAATCGACTGTCCGGCCTCTCCTTCGTAATTGCCGTCATTCTTGAACTGGTGCGTGATGTTCCCGTCGATGGACCAGCTGCGGGTCAGGCCGTAGTGCGACTGCACCTCGAGAGCCTGGTAATCGCGCTTCGGACCGTTGCTGTTCTGGTAGGTGATGTTGTCGAAACAGCCCGCGTCGATTCCCGAGAAGATCACCTCCGAGCAGCCGCTCTTGATCGCCACGCCGGCGATGATGAAGTCCGAATACTTGCGGTCGGTGAGCGTAGCCTTGACAAAGCCGGTTGACGAAATCTGCATGCCGCCGGAAACGGTCCACTCCCGGCTGATCGGCGCGTGGAGGTTGTTGGCGACGAAGACGTTCGCGGTCGGGACGCTGGCGTAATAGAAGACGTAATTCTTCGGGTCAAAGCCCGGCGCAAAATCACGGCCACGTCCCGCGGGACCATTGTAGTAACCGTAGAGCAGAGCAGGGTGGCCGACGGGCGTATTGGAGCCGACGAGTGCCGGGTTGTAGCGGCCGACCTAGCCCGCGTACGTCACATCAAACTTGAACCGGCCGTTCGCCGCCGGATCAAACGAGGCGGCCAGACGCGGAACGGCGTTCGAAGTGTCGACGCCGATGATGCCGCCGGTAGCGTTCGATTTTGCTTTTTCGTAACGCCCGCCAAGGTTGAACGACCAGTGGCTGTTCAGATTCCAGCGATCGTTGATGAAGAAGGAATTGGTCGTGGTGTCGAGCTTCGCTCCGCGGGTCGAGATCCAGTTGCCGATTCCCGTGTAGCTGTTGTTTCCGAAGGTCGTGTTCGTGCCCGGCGTGAACACCGGAACCAGATGTCCCTGGGCGTCGAGCAGCGGCTTCCCGTCCGAGAGGGCGTAGGGCGTGTAGAAGACGAAGTTGGTCGCCGTCTGGCTGTTGCCGCCCGTGCGCGTGTCGACGAACCGCTCCAGGCCCGCCTTCATGTCGTGAGTCCCGAAACTCTGGCTCGACAGGAAGTAGGAGCCTGCAAGGAACGCCTGCTTGTTGTTCCGGTCTTCGGGGTCGGTGCCGTCGAAGTACGGCGCGTTGTACGTGCCGGACGTAGTGGCCAGCAGCTTGCCGGTCGTGATGTCGATCGTCTTCTTGCCGAGGCTGCGGAAGGGGCTGTCGACGATCCCTCGCAAGGTTCCGCCGGTGTTGCGGAAACCAAATGTCTTCGCCGAATAACGGGCTTCTGCAAAGAGGGTGCTGGTGAGGACACCCGAGTAGTTGACCGCGTAGCCCTTGTTGGGAAAGGTCGGATTGGAAGCGACCGCGGGGAGGTCGATCGGACCGACCTGCAGCGTGTAGTTTCGGATGTCCGGATTATTGATGTAGTCGCCCTGAATCGTCTGGCCGGAACCGAGGTTGGCGGTCAGCTTGAACTCAGGCCGGCGGTTTTTCGTGGTGACCGGGACCTGAATGCCCGTGACCGCAAGCGAGTTGGGTACGGTCGTCTTAGCGTCGCGGCCGGCGAGGAAGAACCAGATCCGATCGCGCATGATCGGCCCGC
This sequence comes from Thermoanaerobaculia bacterium, assembly GCA_038230775.1. Taxonomy (GTDB): domain Bacteria; phylum Acidobacteriota; class Thermoanaerobaculia; order Gp7-AA8; family Gp7-AA8; genus JBBRMQ01. The sequence continues at coordinate 16,703 of JBBRMQ010000001.1, read as the reverse complement.
CGAGGGTCGCCTCGTAGACCTGGGAAAGCTTGCCCTTGTGAGGAACGAGGGCCGCCGCGGTTACGCCGTTTCCGCGGAACCCTTTCTCGTACGGCGTGAGCGCAAGCCAGCCCGCCTTCGTGAGGTCGTCGCGGAAGGAACCCTGGAGCTGGTTGCTGCCACTCTTCGTGATGACGTTCAGAACACCGCCCGTGAAGTGGCCGTACTCGGCGGAGATGCCGGAGGTCAGCACCTGCGTTTCCTGGATGGCGTCTTCGATGAACAGGTTGTTGGTCGTCCCGAAGATGTTGTCCTGGACGTTGACGCCGTTGATCAGCATGTTGTTGTCATAAGCCATTCCGCCGTTGATCGAAAGCTGATTGGCGACGGGGGTTCGCGAGCGGCCGGCCATGTCGCCGGTGACGCCGCCGGAGAGGGACGCGATCCCTACCGGGGTACGAACGATGGGAAGCGCGTCCACCGTTTCCTTCTTGATGTTGGCGCCGACGGTGGTGCTCTCGAGGACTGACGGACTGCTCGCCGTCACGGTGATGGCCTCGCTGACGGAGGTGATCTTCATCGTTGCGTCCACGCGCGTCGATGATCCCAGGTTGAGCGTCTTCTTGACGTCAGCCGCCCGCATTCCTTCGAGCCCGAACTGGATCTTGTAATCGCCCGGCGGGAGACCCGGCAACAGATAATCGCCTGCTCGTGTGGTAACCGCGGTGCGTTGGCCCATCAGCGAGGGCGACGACACCGTGATTGTGACTCCCGGAAGCGGGGCGCCCGACTGATCGGTCACCGTCCCTTCCAGGTTTGCCGTCTGCGTGCCCTGCCCATAGACGATGCCGGCAGTCAGGACGGACAACACCATTGCCAAAACTAAAAACCTACTTTTCATCTCTCCTCCTCGGTTAGATCGATTGAATGCGAGAACGCGACGGAGGGGTTTCCGCCGTCTTTTCCTGGACTGATGTTTCCGTTTGTGTAGGAAAAGTCACTGTACGGTAAAGCATTGTTCTGGCCATCGGGGCCACTTCGACACGCGGTGTGGAATCAAGCGCTTACGTGACAAATCGCTGTTGTGTGGGACGAACCGCTTCGGAAATGTGGTGGAAGACGTTCGGAAGGATGAATTTGCAGGGGTTACATGCGGTATTGGTTTGGATGCGATTGGGAGTCGGACTTGAGTTCGCGAACAGCGGAGAAAAGCCCTACCGATTTTGATTTGCGGCGGAGCCGAGGTGTGGGGCCAGCCCTCCGGCTGGCCGGCCAGCCAGAGGGCTGGCCCCCACTCGGGGCTACCGCCCCAGTCCGCGTTCACGCAGATATCGCACAAACCACTCGCTCGGCAGTGGCCCGATTTCATCCTGCTCGGGCAACACCAGCGCGGAAACGAACGGGGTAGAAAAAAGCCCCGGCCGAAGCCGGGGCTCAAACAACCAATGCGGAGTTGACTAGAAGCGGATGCCCACCGAACCGCCGTACGTGCGGGCGACCTGGAAGGCCGTGAAGGCGGTGGCCTGACCGAAGTTCGAGGCCTTCGCGTAGTTCGTCCCCGCGACCGGAGTGGTCGTGAACGGGTTGAACGCTGTGAATCCGGCGGCGTTGCCAGCCGCTTGCACCTGCGTACCCAGCGAGAGAATGCCCGTCGCCGCGGCGCGGCCGGTGTCGTAGCCGACGAGCGCGTGCTCGTCGAAGAGGTTCGTGACCGTCGCGCGAATGAAGAGCTGCGCGCGCGAGATCGGCAGCGCGTAATTGAGGGCCACGTCGGTGTGCGTCGATCCAGCGGTGCGATTGCAGTCGCGGCAGAGGTAGTAGTTGCCGGTCGACGGACCGCCGCCAACATATCCCGCCAGCTTCGGTGCGCCCGTGTAATTGAGCAGGTCGGCTGAGAACACGGTGGCGTACGGACGGCCGGAGTCATACGACTGGAGCACCGACGCATTGAGGTTTCCGTAACGGCTCGCGAGCACGTCATACGCGAACCAGGTGCGGAGACGATGGCGCTGGTCGGCCGTCAGGTAACCCTCCGGCAGGCGCTGCGAATAGCCGGCGTACTCGGGGTAGTACTGCGCGAGGGGAAGGTTCGCGATCGGGCCGCTGCCCGCGTTCTCACCTTCGTCATTGCCGCGCAGCTTCGACCACGTGTAATTGAGGCCGATCTGTGAGCGGTGCGGATTCCACTGCCCCTGCAGCTGAACGGCTTTGTAGGAGCGCTTGATGTCGCTCGTATTGATGATGCGCTGCAGGTCGACGGGGATGCCCAGAGGAGTGTTGGCCTTCGGATTCGACTGCAGGACCTGCGAGCCGTAGAAGTCCTTCCACTTGCGGCTGATGAGATCGATCTTGGCAAATCCGGAGTTGCCGAGCTGCGCGCCGTAACCGAGGGCAATCTCGCCGACCGACGGCGACTTCAGACGATTCTCGAACACCGCGTTGTATCCCGGAATGTTGCGCGCTCCGCCCGGACGGAGCAGCGACGACGGGCACTTGCTCGCGTCGATCGTGCCGTTGACGATGCCGCCACACTGGCTGGCGAACCATGCGAACGCCTGCGTGATGGCCTGATCCAGCGGGGTCTGGGTCGGATTGGAGGTCGGATTGATGATGTCGCCTTTGTAGGCGTAGTCGATCGCACCGGGGTTGCCGGCGTTCTGATTCGACGTGGCGATGCCCTCGACGATGCGCGACGCGTACTGGTTGTACGAAGCCGTGAAGCGATGACGTCCGTTGGCGAACGGATCGAAGATGGCTGTCAGGCGCGGGCTGATCGCCGAGTCCTTCGAGGCGACCGTTCCGTCAGCGTCGAGCGCGTCGTTCTTGTCGTAACGAACGCCGAGGTTGAAGCTCCAGTGCTGGTTGAAGTCGATCTTGTCATTCAGGAATGCGGACTGCGTTGTGATCTTGTCGTTCGATCCCTTGCGAAAGATCGGCGTCCAGCGGATGAAGGTGTTCGACGGGTTGAACTGCGGATAGATCTTGCCCGCGGTGTCGAAGAACGCGGTCGTGACGAACATGCGATAGTCGCTTCCCGACTGGTGATTCTCGGCGAAGCGCTTCTCTTTGAAGTTGTCGAGACCGCCGACGAAGTTGTGGTTGCCGACGGCCTTGGTGTTCAGGTAGTAGTTGCCCTTGACCACGTATTCGCCGTTGTCGCGGGTCTCCGTCGCGCACACCCCGCAGAACGTCGGGGAGTTGAATCGGGTGTTAGGGCTGGTGCTGCGATCGAGAAGGAGCGTTCCCTTCACGAGATCCGTGAAAGTCGAGCCGCTATTGACGAACGCGAACGTGCGGCGGGAGTACTGCGCTTCGAGGAGCGTGTTCGAGTTGATCACGCCGTTGTAATGGTACGAGTAGAGAGCGTTCGGCAGCGAGCGCTGCACGAGGCTGGCCGCGTCGTAGATCGGCGTGAATGCGTTGTTGCCTTCGTTCTCTTTGATACGGAGGTACGAAGCGACGAGGCTGTGCTTCGGCGTGATCTGTCCGGTAGTCTTTCCTTCCAGGCGCTTCTGATCGGTGGTGTTCGTGTAGTTGAGCGCCGCAAGGTTGCGGAACGGGTTCGTCGTCGACGTGACCGCGGTCGTCGAGCGCTGCACACCCGTCTTGGCCTGACGACCGGCGCCGAAGAACCACAGCCGGTCCTTCAGCATGTAGCCGCCGAGGGTTTCCTCGAACACTTTGTCGAGGTGGTCGACGGGCTTGGCCTGGCCGACGTACGGCGTCAGCCCGGTCCACGACGGGTTGCTCAAGCTGTCCCGGAACGACCCGCTGAAGTTGTTGCCGCCCGACTTCGTAATGGAGTTGACCACGCCGCCGGTGAAGCGGCCGTACTCCGCGGAGATCGCTCCGCTGAGAACGGTGGTCTCCTGCACCGCATCTTCAATGTAGAGGTTCTGGACCTGGCTGCGAACGTTCTCCGTGACGACAACGCCGTTGACCATGACGAGGTTGTCGTATCCCGGGCTCCCCGAGATGGAGAACTGGTTGGCGGAGAGCGTGTTGTTGTTGACGCCGGGCGCGAGAAGCGCGGCGGCGATCGGGGTACGCGCAACCGGCAGCGATTCCATCTGCTTTGAGGTGAAGGTCGCGGCGACCTGCGGCGTCTCGAGCACCGACGGTGTGCTCGCCGTGACCGTGATGGCCTCGGTCACCGCGCTGACCTTGAGATCGGCGTCGGCGCGTGCCGTCTGCGAGAGCTGCATCGGCACATGCTTCGTCACCGGCTGCAGGCCCGACAGCTCGAACTTCACGGTGTAGTCGCCCGGCGGCAGGCCGGAAATCTGATAGCCCCCGTTCTCGCCGGTGATTGTGGTGCGAACACCCTGGAGTGTCGCCGACGAAATCGTCACCGTGACGCCGGGGAGCGGCTTTCCTTCCGTTGTAACCTGGCCCGTGAGATCCGCGGTCGTCTGGGCGACGAGCGGCACGGCGATCAGAAGAAGAGCCGCGAACAACGGAGCAAGACGTTTAACTGTCCTCATCTCTCAAATTCTCCTATGTTGCGGTTGTGTCGATGGTTTGGAACTGATCGCGACCACTGCACGCGGAGAGCCGACATGCCGATCCGACAAGTCGTTGTGAACGTTCTGCTTACAAAACGGCGACCTCTTGCAAATTCAAAATTGCGGAGAGCCGCTATCGCTTCTTTGAATCGGATTTATGGGCCGATGTTACGGAGCCGTTTCGATGGTGAAACTACAGGGGGGCCGCTACCTCGTCATCTGGCGATAACGAATGCGATGGGGTTCCGCGGCCTCGACACCCAGCCGCTTTCGCTTGTCTTCTTCGTACTCGCTGTAGTTGCCGTCGAACCAGTACACGCGACTGTCGCCCTCGAAGGCCAGGATGTGCGTCGCCACTCGATCGAGGAACCAGCGATCGTGCGAGATCACGATCGCGCATCCAGCGAAATTCTCGAGCGCTTCTTCCAGCGCGCGCATCGTGTTCACGTCGAGGTCGTTCGTCGGCTCGTCGAGCAGAAGGACGTTCGCGCCTTCCTTGAGCACCTTCGCGAGATGCACGCGGTTGCGCTCACCGCCCGACAGCGTTCCGACTTTCTTCTGCTGATCCTGACCGGAGAAATTGAAGCGCGCCACGTACGCGCGCGACGGCATCTCGCGCGTGCCGAGTTGCACGATGTCCAGGCCGCCCGAGATCTCCTCGAAGATCGACTTGTCGCCGTCCAGCGGGCGGTTCTGATCGACGTACGCGATCTTGACCGTCTCGCCGATCCGGATCTTTCCCTCGTCGGCTTTCTCCTCTCCGACGATCATGCGGAAGAGCGTCGTCTTGCCCGCACCATTCGGTCCGATCACGCCGACGATGCCGCCCGGCGGCAGCGCGAACGTCATGTCATCAATCAGCAGCTTCTCGCCGTACGCCTTCGTGACGTCGTCGGCCTCGACCACCACATTGCCGAGCCGCGGTCCGGACGGAATGTAAATCTCGAGATCCTGAATCTTCTGCTGCGTTTCCTGACTCAGAAGATCTTCATACGCGGTGATGCGCGCCTTGCCCTTCGCATGGCGGCCCTTCGGCGACATCTGAATCCACTCCAGCTCGCGCTCGAGCGTCTTCTGTCGCTGCGACTCCACTTTCTCTTCCTGTTGCAGGCGGCCCTTCTTCTGCTCCAACCACGAGGTGTAGTTTCCTTTGAACGGAATGCCGGCTCCGCGATCGAGCTCCAGGATCCAGCCCGCGACGTGATCGAGAAAATAGCGATCGTGGGTGACCGCGATGACGGTGCCGGGATACTGCTGCAGATGCTTCTCGAGCCACTCCACCGACTCGGCATCGAGGTGATTCGTCGGCTCGTCGAGCAGCAGGATGCCGGGTTGCTGCAACAAGAGGCGGCACAGCGCGACGCGGCGCTTCTCACCGCCCGATAACGTCCCGACGAGAGTGTCGCCCGCCGGGCAGCGCAGCGCATCCATGGCCATCTCGAGCTTCGAGTCGAGGTCCCACGCGCCGGCCGCGTCGAGCTTGTCCTGGACCTTCGCCTGACGGTCCATCAGCTTGTCCATGTCGGCGTCGGCATCACCGAACGCGTTGTTGATCTCGTCGAACTCCTTGAGCAGGTCGATGACGGGCTGCACGCCCTGCTGCACGATCTCGAGGACGGTCTTTGTCGGATCGAGCTGCGGCTCCTGTTCGAGGAATCCGACGGTGTGCCCGGGCGACAGAACGGTCTCGCCGAGGAAGTCTTTGTCGGTGCCGGCAAGGATGCGGAGCAGCGAGCTCTTGCCCGATCCATTCAGACCGAGGACGCCGATCTTCGCGCCGTAGAAATACGAGAGATAGATGTCTTTGAGGACCTGCTTCTTCGCGTGAAACTTCGAGACTCCGATCATCGAGTAGATGATCTTGTTGGGTTCGGCGGTGGCCATGAGGTGGGAGGAGGGTAGACGAGGAATGTTGAATGTTGAATGTTGAATGTTAAATGCAGACCTTTACATTCAACATTAAACATTCAACATTAAACATTCAACATTAAACATTCCTCGTTCTCCCTAGTTCGCAGCTGCGAGTGCGGCGCCAACAGGTGCAACGTTCGACGCGACGCCCTCGAACGAGACGATCACTAGAGTCTGATCATCCTCGGGCGGCCTGTTCCTGGTGAACTTGCGGATCGAGCCGAGGAGGCTCTTCTTCATCTCTTCGGCGGATTGGTGGCCGCAGTCGAGCAGCGTGCGCTCGAAACGATCGAAGCCGAAGGGCTCGCCGTCGTCGTCGATGGCCTCGATCAGCCCATCGCTATAGAGAATGAGGCGATCGCCGGGGAGGAAGTCGACGTCGTGCTCGCGGAACGGATCCCGGCGACGGACGCCGAGTGGGAATCCCCAGGACGAGAGCGGCTCGAGACGGCGATCGCGCGCGCGGAAAACGTAGGGATCGAGATGGCCCGCGGACGAGAAGCGCAGCCGTTGCGACGAGGGATCCAGCAGGCCAAAGAAGAACGTCATCATCATCCGCTTCGGAGCGGTCTGGATCACGATGTCGTTGAGGGCGTTCATGACCGCGCGCGGCGATGCGTCGTGACGCACCTGCACCAGCAGCGCCGCCTTCGCCATGGCCATCACGATGCCGCTCGTCAGACCGTGGCCGGCGACGTCGCCGAACGCGATGCCTACATCGCCCTGGCCTAACGGAAGGAAGTCGAAATAGTCGCCGCCGATTTCGGTCGCCGCGCGATAGGACGATGCGACCGACGCACCGGAGAGGTTCGGCGCCTGAAGGGGAAGCAGAGCGGCCTGAATCCGATTTGCGGCATCGATCTCCGCCTTCACGCGCTCGCGCTCCACGATGCGCTTCACGTGCGGCGCAAGATCTTCGTACCTGTACACGACTTCACGGCGTGTGAGGAGCGCGGCGATGGCGAACGCGGTTGCCAGTGCCAGCGGGACGACCGTAACGACGATCAGTTGGGTACGCTCGTGCCCTTGCGCCACGGACAACAGCGGCGCGGCCAGCGAGATCAGGGAGCCGCCGAAGAGCGCCACTGCCGACGTCAGAAGATCGAAGCCGAGGAAGATGGCGACGACGGTGGCCATCCCTCCGAAGTCGAAGAGCAGGCGCATGGAGAACGGATCGGTCGGGACATCGCAAACCGATCCGATCATGCCGACCAGCCCGATCGCCAGCACGCCCGCCCGCCCAGAGCACCCGCCGCCGATGCGTTGCCGCCAGCAGGAAAAGCATGAGAATCGGATAGATGACCGCGTCGAACGCCGAGAAAAGCAGAAGCAACGCCGGGCCGCCGAGATAGAGCTCGGTGTCCGCGCCGATTCCCGTTGTGAGATGCGCGAGCTTCAACGCGAGCGGAATGAATCCGACGACGAACGCCGCCGCCGCGACAGCCGGAGCGAACAGAACGCCGTTGAGCACCGAGCGGCCTGCAGTGGCATTCAACGGATCGCGGCGCAGGAACGAATCGAACGAGGCGAGACGATCGCCCCATCGTTCGCGCGCGTAGCTCTCGCCGACGGCCCAGGCGAAAAACACCAGCACCGCGATGACGAGGTCGTACAACATGAACTTGAAAACGAGGTAGAGGAGCGAGGTCTGTTGTGCGTCGAGCCCGCCGGTCTGGCTGCCCTCCGCGGCAGAGGATCCGATGGCCACGTTGATGCCAATCGCGAGAAGAACGATGCAGGTGAAGAGCATCGATCCGGTGCCGATCCCGACTTCTCCCGCGTGATATTTTTTGAGAAAGATGATCAGCAGCACGACCAGCAGCGCGAAAAATGTGGCGTAGCGCGCGATGATGGTGCCGATCCCCGTCTCGCCGCGATAGGCGCTGCCGTCCGCGTACTCCTCCGCCAGTTGCCAGCCAGCGAACCGGTTTCCGGCGAAGTACACATAGAGGTAGGGCACGACGTTGCCTGATGGAAAATTCGAATGGACCCGGTAGCGAAATGTGTGGTCGGTCCGCAGGCGCAGAGCAAAGGGACGCGCCGATTCAAACTTGAACGACGGCGCGCCACCGAACGTGCGCGACTGCACGAATTCATCGGCCCGCGCCCGCAACTGCGCCTCGGTCGGCTGCGCGCCGGCTTCCTCGTTGCGCAGCTGAAGCCGCGCGCCAAGCACTTCTCCGGTCCTTCGATCGATGATGACCGTTCCGTACGGCGGAAACTTCTCGAGGTCCTTGCGGTAGTAAACGCGTCGATACGCGCCGAGCCGCGGGCCGAGGACGGGGTCGGTCGACGCGGCACGCCGGAGGTCGGGTCGCCCCTCGAACTCCTTGTCGAGCAGCGGCGACTCGACCCACGTCAACGACGTCCACGATCGATCGACGGGAATTCCGATCTGCTTCGCGGCGGCGTCGGCATGCGGCGCGGCATCGCCGCGCGTGAGACGGATGCCCGTCGGCTGCGCCGCGTTGAACTGCGGAAGCAGCAGGTAAATGAGGACCAGACCCGCGACGAACGCGAGAGCAGGCACGAAACGTTTCATGCGATGACTTCCATGATAGCGGCTGTGTGATTACGATCGTGTAACACGTGAGTTTCGAAAAGCGCGACCGCGCCGCAACCTACGCCCTCCTGATCCTCACGCTCATCAACATGTTCAATTATCTCGACCGCTGGATCGTGGCGGCGGTGGTCGAGTCGATCAAGCGCTCGGAGCTGCATCTTTCCGACACGCAACTCGGTCTGGTGGGGACGGGCTTCATCATTGTCTACACTCTGACGTCGCCGCTGTTCGGAACGTTAGGGGACCGCCGGTCCCGCCCTCCACTCATTGCCCTCGGCGTCTTCCTCTGGAGCCTGGCGACGTCACTGGCAGGGTTCGCGCGCGGATTCACGTCGCTGTTCATTGCGCGATCGGGTGTCGGCGTGGGCGAGGCCGCGTACGGAACCATCGCACCGGCGCTGCTCGCCGATGCCTTTCCATACGAGACACGGGGACGGGTGCTGGCGGTGTTCTTCGCCGCCATTCCGCTCGGATCGGCGGCGGGATACGTGTTAGGCGGAATCGTCGATCAGCACTTTGGCTGGCGTGCGGCGTTCTGGATTGCCGGTGCTCCCGGCGTTCTTCTGTCGCTGCTCGTGCTGAAGGTGAAGGATCCGCCGCGCGGGCAACACGATGCCGGAGCCTCGATGGAGGGACGAAGCGCGAAGGAAACATACCTTCACCTGCTGCGCAATCGACCGTATCTGCTGACGGTCCTCGGCTATGCGGCGTATACGTTCGCGTTAGGCGGGCTGGCGTTCTGGATGCCGGCGTTCCTGGAGCGGGTGCGCGGCATGAGCCGTCATGATGCGACGGTGACGTTCGGCGTCATCACGCTCATCACCGGCTTCACCGGCACGTTCCTCGGCGGCTGGCTCGGCGACCTTTTCCTGAAACGAACGAAGCAGTCGTATCTGTGGGTCTCGGGAATCGCGACGCTGATCGCCGCGCCGGCGACGTACATCTGTCTGTCCGATCCGCGGAAGGCGGTGTATCTGCCGGCGATCGTGATCGCGGAGATCTTCATCTTCACGTCCACCGGACCCGTGAACTCCGCCATCATCAACGCCGTGGCGCCGGTGGAGCGCGCGAGCGCCGTCGGCCTGTCCGTGCTCATCATTCACGTCCTGGGCGACATCCCGTCGCCGCCACTCATCGGCGCGATTTCGGATACGAGCTCGCTGGCGCGCGGCATTCTCGTGGTGCCGGCGGCGATTCTGGTCGCGGGCGTAATCTGGACGGTGGCCGCGTGGCGCGCCGACTGATCACCGCGCTGCTGCGCGCGCTGGCGAAGATTTTCTTCCGCCGGATCGAGATCGTCGGCGACGTCCCGCGCGACGCGCCCGTGATCTTCGCCGTCAATCATCCGAACGCACTCATCGATCCGCTGTTCCTGCTCTGCTTCGCGCCGCGCCGCGTTTCGTTTCTGGCCAAGGCACCGCTGCTGAGGATGCCGATCATCGGCTGGGTCGCCCGCGCCCTCGATACGATTCCGGTCTATCGCAAGCAGGACAACGTGTCGACGGAGTCGAATCGCGAGACCTTCGCCCGCGCGCGCGAGATCCTCGCGAACGGAGGCGCCGTCGCCATCTTTCCAGAAGGAACGACGCATAGCGATCCGAAGATGCGCGAGATGAAGACCGGCGTCTCGCGGATCGCGTTAGGCGCCGCGATTCGAGTGCTGGTGGTGCCTACCGGTCTGTACTACACATCGAAGCAGACGTTCCGCAGCTCGGCGCTCGTGTTGTTCGGGCCGCCAATCATCGTGGAGGCGCATGGCGAAGGGGAACCCCCGCCAGAGCTCGTGAATCCGCTCACCGATGAGATCGAGCGGGCAATCGCGGACGTCACGCTGCAGGCGGACTCACACGAGGCGCTCGAACTGATCGACCGCGCCGAGCGGATCTTCTCCGCGGGCCGGAACGTGAGCCTGGCGCAGGAGCTCGCGCTACGAAAGCGATTCGTCGACGGCTACACGTATCTGTGCGAGCGCGACCCGGCAAGAGTGGCTCGGCTTGCGGTGGCGATCGCGAAGATCGATCCGCCGCCGCGAACCGCGGGGGTGCGCGCGGCGCATGTGCTCCTGCTGCCATTCGGAATCGCCGGCGCGTTGATTCACTGGCCCGTCTACCGGCTCATCAGTCTCATCGCGCGCCGCTCGGATCGCGAGATGGCGGCGACCGTGAAGTTTCTCGCCGGCATCGCGTTCTATCCGCTGATGTGGATTCTCATCGCCGCATTCACGCGCGCGTACATGATCGTCATCCTTCCGCTCCTCGGATATTGCGCGCTGCTGGTGAGTGAAACGATCGAAGGTCTGATGATGCGACGCCTCGATGTCAGCGCGATCCGCGCAGAGATCATCGAGATCGCGGACGAGATCACATCGCGATCGGATCGCGGCGCGGGCTCTCCGGCAGTTGCGACAGGACCATTGCCGCCAGAATGAGAGCGGCGCCGGCGATGAACGCGATCGTCACCGGCTCGCCGTAGAAAACGACCGACGTGAACGACGCCGCCACCGGCTCGAACGCCAGCATCACCGCCGCCTCGGTCGCCGTCACGCGGGCCTGACTCCACATCAAACCGACGAAGGCGATCGCCGTCGTCACGATGGCGGTGAAGAGAACCACGCCGACCACCAGACGTGTCGGCTGAGGCCTCTTCGCCAACGCGGCCGGAACCGCGGCAAACAACCCGACGCAAAGAATCTGCACGGCAGCGAGACCCAGCGCGGAGATGCTCGCGCTGTACTTTGCCGAGAGCACGACGTGCAGCGCAAAACAAACGGCGCAAAAGAGCGTGAGCACGTCACCGAATTGCGGCCGCGACTGAAAACCGCCGATCAGCAACGACGTTCCCGCCACCGCGAGCACGGATCCGATCCACGCCGACAGCGCGATGCGCGCGCGGTACAAGACCCGATCGGCGAAGGGAACCATCACCACGTACACGCCGGTGAGCAGCGCGGAGCGCGAGGGACTGATCGTGAGCAGGCCGTGCGTCTGCGCCCAGTACCCCGCGAACACCAGGAAGCCGAGGAGCGCTCCCGGCCACAAGGACTGGCGACGGAGACGGCGGGTCGCAATGGCGCCGATCATGAGCACGATGCCGGCGATCGTGAACCGCCAGAAGATGAAGGGCTCGGGCGCGATCTGCGCGAGGATGGACTTGATGAGCGTGAACGTCGCTCCCCACGCTGTGGCGACGAGAAAGAGGATGACGATCGCGATCCAGTGCTTCTTCAACGCGTGGTCGTTGTCGTGGCCGGCCGCTGCCGCTGAATCATGACCAGTTGCTTCTGCAGGTTCGCCATCAGCAGCAGGAACGCGATGATCAGAAAGATGCCGAGGATGCGGATGGACCAGCGGTTCATCGGCTGAACTTCTCCGCGTGGCGTACCGCCCACTCGATCGCGTAACGCATGGGAGCGGCGTCCGCGATGCCTTTGCCCGCGATGTCGAACGCTGTGCCGTGATCGACGGAAACGCGGAGGTAGGGAAGGCCGAGCGTCACGTTCACCGATTCCTCGAATGCGAGCGTCTTGATGGTGATCAATGCCTGGTCGTGGTACATCGCCATCACCACGTCGTATTTTCGTCGAAAAATTGTATCGGCGGAATGCGGTCCGGTGACATCGAGGCCGGTGCATAGCTCGATGCCGCGACGGATCTCGACCTCCTCATCGCCGAACTGTCCACCTTCGCCGGCGTGCGGATTCAGTCCGGCGACAGCGATGCTGGGCGCGCGTCCGTAGATGCGTGCAAACTCGCGCGAGGTCAATCGAGCCAGAGCCGCGATGTCTTCGGCGGCAATCTGCGCGATGGCATCACGAAGCGGCAGGTGAACCGAGAGAAGCACCGCGCGCAATCGCGGCGAATCGAAGTACATCGCGTACTGGTGTGCGTAGCGGGTCAGGCCGGCGCGATCGGCGAGCAGTTCCGTGTGACCGGGAAAGTGCGCTCCCGCCGCGGCGATCGATTGTTTGTGAATCGGGGCGGTCACGAGCGCCGAACACTCGCCGCTTTCGATCGCCGACAGCGCGGCGTCGAGCGACGCAAGCGCGATGCGGCCGTAATCCGGAGAGATCTCGCCGTAGTGAATCGCGCCTGATCCGCCGACATCGACGAACTCGAGGCCGCCCGGCGGATTGCTGTACGCGCGGCTGCCGAAGACGCGGACCGGCACGTCCATCGTCTCGATCGCCTTGAACACCACCTCGGCGCCGATACCGGCGGGGTCGCCGAGGGTGATCGCGAGCGGCTTCACGCGCGGGAGTATGAAACGAAAGTTGGGAAGTTGGGAAGTGCGGACGTCAACGGTTTTCCATCGGAGCGGCGAGTCGATTCCTGTCAGGACGTTGGAAAGTTGCTGAACGCCGTCACACGACCCAACGGCCTAACGTCCCAACCGCCCAACTACTCCTCGTCCTGCTTGAAGAGGTACTTGATGCAGTTCTTGTTGATCAGCAGGTTGGGGGCGCCGTCGCGATTCACCTTCAGGCAACCCTTGTCGTACCACTCGATGCAACCGCGGATGGTCTCGCCGTCGTTCATCACGATGACCATCGGCGTCTTCGCATGCATCTGTTTCACGTAATAGAAATTCTCGGCGTTCGTGATCTCTGGCGGGGCCTGCCTCATCGAGCGGCCATTGTTTTTGGGCGCTCGCTTGAAGTCGAGGGCCGTGCGGAACATCTTGCTCGGGCTGGTTTGGGGATCCCACTCGCGCGGCCGACTCGAAAATGGCATTGGCATCCTCCGTTTTACCGTTCGACTGACAGGAATTTTCTTGAGCGGGACCTCTGCAGAGCGCGTGCCTGTGGCCCGCGGGTGCGCCGCGGGTTGACGGTTGAGTGTGGACGGTGTCGGCGGGGTCAACTGTCAACCGTCAACCGTCAACGCGTCGCGCAGCGGCGCATGTAGAATGTCGCGATTTTTCATCGGGAGGCCCCTTTGAATTCCGTAGTCTGCATCGCTCAGGTGCCCGACACCGAGGCGCGGATCAAGATTGCCGGAGACGGCAAGAACATCGATGAAACCGGGCTGAAGTTCATCGTTTCGCCCTACGACGAGCTCGCGCTCGAGGCCGCGATTCGCCTCAAGGAAGCGCAGGGTGGGGACGTCACCGTCATCTCATTCGGACCCGATCGCGTTCAGCAGGCGCTCCGCGAGTGTCTTGCGCGCGGCGCAACGAAGGCGATTCACATCAAAGGAGACGCCACTCCCGATTCGCTGGTCATCGCGAAAGCGCTCGCAGCATCGATCAAGAATGTGCCGCACGACCTGGTTTTCTTCGGCAAGCAGGGCGTCGGAACGGACAACTCCCTCGTCGGTCCGATGGTCGCGGAGCTCCTCGGCTATCCGCAGGTGAATGTGGTTACGCATCTGGAAGTGGCGGACGGCAAGGCGATTGCGCATCGAGAGATTGAAGGCGCCGAGGAAGTGATCGAAGCACCGCTGCCCGCGGTGATTACGGCTCAGAAAGGCATGAACGAGCCGCGTTACGCGTCGCTCAAGGGAATCATGGCGGCCAAGAAGATCGCGATCGACACGCAGACGCCGGCCGAAGCTGCGACGCCGTCGGTGACGTTCGTGAAGCTCGAGCTTCCGCCGGAGAAGAGCGGGGGCCGCAAGATCGACGGCTCCGATCCGGCAGCGGCAGCGAAGGAAATCCTCAAATACATTCGCGAAGAGGCCAAGGCACTCTGATGGCGACCATCCTCGTATTTCTCGAAACCAGGGACGGCAGGATCCGCAAGACGTCGCTCGAAGCGTTGTCCGCCGCGCGGAAACTTGGCGACGACGTGGTCGCGTTTGCGAACGACAAGGCGGTGGCTGCCGAGGCCGGAAAGTTTGGCGCGAAGCGGCTTTTCGTCGCGCCGGCGGGGGCCTACCTCACGGAAACCTTCACGTCCGCGATGCAGAAGGCGGCCGAGCAGGCAAAGCCGGCCGTCATCCTCTTTGGCGGGACTTCAAACGGACGCGATCTCGCGCCGCGGCTCGCTGCGCGTCTGAATGCCGGAGTGGCGTCCGATGTCGATCGCCTCGAGATGTCGGACGGAAAGTTACGCGCACGGCGGCCGGTGTATTCGGGCAAAGCGTTCGCTACGGTCGAGGTCAGCTCGACTCCCGCGATCGCCACCACGCGCCCGAATGCGTTTCCAGTCGAGGAAGCGGGTGGTGGCGCGGCGGAAGTCGTGGAGATCACTGCATCCTCCGATTCGAAGGCCAGACTGCTCGAGACGAAATCGCCGGAGGCGGGCGAGATGTCGATTGCCGAAGCGGACATCATCGTGTCCGGCGGTCGCGGCCTCAAGGAAGCGGCGAACTTCTCGGTGGTGCGCGATCTGGCGCATGCGATCAACGGTGCGGTCGGCGCATCGCGGGCGGTCGTCGACGCGGGCTGGATCGATCATCAGCATCAGGTCGGTCAAACCGGACGCGTCGTCAGCCCCAACCTCTACATCGCGTGCGGAATCTCGGGTGCGATCCAGCATCTGGCCGGGATGACGTCGTCGAAGCACATCGTCGCCATTAATAAGGATGCAGAAGCGCCGATCTTCCGCGTCGCGGACCTCGGCGTCGTGGGCGACCTGTTTCAGATCGTGCCGGCGTTGACCGAGGAAGTGAAGAAGACGAAGGCGCACTGAGCGTTCCAAGTCTGGACGCCTGTCTGCTTCTCGGGCGGCGGTCACGCGCCGTGTTTCGGCTAACCCACTGGACTGACTGGCGCTTCAGGACCCCAGCCTCATGGCCGGTGCCGTGCGGTGTGTCGGCGCGTGCACATCCGAACGGCTCAATGGCTGGTCATTGCAGCGCTCTTCGTCACAAGTGCGAGCGCCACGTCACGCGGGGTCAGCGTATCGGCAACCGTCGTTCCGTTTTTGCGATGGAGCGTTGAGGGCCAGCCGGAGACCATCGAGATCACGGACGAAGCGATTCAGCGAGGCTTCGTCGAAGTCACGACGTCTGTCCTTGACGTCCGCACCAACGACGAGAGGGGATTTCTGCTCATTTTCCAGATCGCACCGTCCCCGTTTTCCGAAGCGCAGGCGGACTTCGCGGGAGCGACTGTGACCGTGGGTCCTGGTGGTGGCTTCATCACGCGGAAACATTCGCTCCGAGCGGAGCCACTGTCGATCCGGCTGGCTTTGAAATCTGCGGCGAAGAGTGGCCGGTACGCATGGCCGGTGCGAATCCGCGTTTCGCGCCTGCTTCCTTAAGTGACCGAAAACAGATGAGCTATGTCACAATTCACCTTAGCAAGATCCGTTAGACTCTGCCCCGGCTTCAGTGAAAAAAGTGCTAAATCCTGTCAAGTACGCTATTCGTGTCGCTGGCGCATTGGCGTTTATCGCCTTCGCCACCAGCGGTTTCGCCGAAGGCGTGACCGGGCGTCGCGCGCGGTCCGTCCGCACTCCCGAGCCCTTTACCCAGGCCACCTATGAGGTCGAATCCGATCCTGTGGGGTTCGGCAATGTGACCCCGGGGCAGACGGCCGTCGTTCCAGGTGCGCTCAGGCTTCGGGTGTTCAGTGCTGGCCGATGGACTCTACGACTGGTCTCCAAGAGCTCCTCGCTCGTCGCTTCGGGGAGGATCGTACCGCTTTCCCGTCTGCAGTGGCGAGCTGGAGCGGGGCTCTTCCAGCCGTTTGAGGTAACAACGCCGCTGACGGTCGCCACGGGCGGCCCAACCGGCGCGGCGGGGCGTTCCGTAGTCGTGGACCTTCAATTGGCTCTGGAAGATTCGGATCCGGCAGGGATG